>CAIQFD010000001.1 GCA_903870995.1 uncultured Methylophilaceae bacterium
AATGGCAACATGATTCCGCTATCCGCATTAAGCAAGGTTACCAACATCGTTGGTGCTGAACAATTAGAGCGTTATAACGGTTTGTTGTCGGCTAAAGTGTTTGGAAGTGGCGCGCCTGGTGTCAGCTCTGGTGACGCTATTAAAGCTGTTGAGCGTGTTGCAAAAGCCAACTTGCCTGATGGCTATAAAATCGCTTGGACTGGCCAGGCTTATCAAGAAAAACGTACAGGCTCTGCTGCATTGTTTGCGTTTGGCTTTGCCATCATTATGGTGTTCTTGATTTTAGCTGCGCAGTTTGAAACTTGGGCATTGCCCTTGGCCGTAATTATGGCGGTACCATTTGCTTTGGCCGGTGCGCTTTTAGCGGTACTGCTACGCGGTATGCAAAATGATATTTACTTTCAAATTGGTTTAATTACGTTGATTGGCTTGGCTGCTAAAAACGCCATTTTGATTGTAGAGTTTGCCGAACAAAAAATGGAAGAGGGTATGCCTGTCGCGCAAGCTGCGCTTGAGGCTGCCAGATTGCGTTTTAGACCAATCGTGATGACTTCAATGGCATTTGTGTTAGGTATTGTGCCATTGGTCTTTGCATCTGGTGCTGGTGCAGCAGCCCGCCGATCAATGGGTACAGGTGTGTTTGGCGGCATGATTCTAGCTACGTTTATTGCCACGATATTTATTCCATTGTTCTTCACTTGGTTGAGCGGTAAACACGTGAGACAGCATGGTCATTTAGATAATGAAGAAGCACTAGAGAAAGAACTTAAATGAGATTGAAACAGTTAATCGCAATGTCTGTTGTGCTCCCAAGCCTGTTATTGGGAGGTTGTCAGATGATTGGGCCTGATTACTTTAGGCCTAAACAAGCGCTTCCCGACAGTTTTCAAGAGGCTCAAGCTAGTGTTAGCAGTGAAGCTTTAAATAATCACTGGTGGACGCTATATCACGATCCAGTCCTTGATGACTTGATTGAAAAAGCGAGTAAAAACAATACGGATCTTAAAATTGCAGTTGCGCGCATTGAAGAGGCGGACGGCTATTTGCGTGAAGTCGGCGCCGCATTGTTTCCTCAAGTTAATCTCGATTCAAGCGCAAGTAGATACAGGGTGACCGAGTTGGGTGCTGTGCCTATGTTTAATGGCATGAATCCAACAAGAAGCAATTACAACATTAAATTAGGCACAACTTTTGAGTTGGACTTTTGGGGTAAATTGCGCCGCACTCAAGAATCAGCGAGAGCGCAGGCTTTGGCGTCAAGATTTGCAAAGGACACGGTTGATTTATCACTTAAAAGCTTAGTTACAGGTGATTATTTGTTACTCCGCAGTTTAGAAGCGCAAATTGCGATATCCGCATCAAGCATGCAAAGTCGTGAAGATAGCTTAGCATTAACCAAGCGACGTTTGGAGGGCGGTGTTTCGTCCGCCTTGGATGTGCATCAAGCTGAGGTCGCATACAGCAATCTCAAAGCACAGCTTGCCGACTTAACCCGTCAACGCGCCATTATTGAGCATCAGTTGGCAGTATTGACAGGTGATTTAAGTTTGAAGATTGCAGCGGGAGACATTAAAGCGCTACCTATCCCGCCAGTGCCGCCCACAGGATTGCCATCGGCTATGCTGGAAGGACGACCTGATGTGCGACAGGCCGAGCAAAATTTGATTGCAGCGAATGCGAGAATTGGCGTGGCAAAAGCTGCTTTATTCCCAACCATTTCATTAACTGCGGGATTGGGTGGGGAAAGTAAAGATTTGGGTGATGTCTTAAAATCAGCGGCGAGGATTTGGAATGGCGGCTTGAGCTTGAATCTTCCAGTGTTTGATTCAGGTCGATTGAGCTCAAAAGTGGATCAAGCGTCAGCACAACAGAAGCAATTATTAGCGAGCTACGAAAGCGCAGTTCAGCATGCGTTTGAAGAGGTAAATGACGCTTTGGTGAATGTGCGTCAAAACACAGAACGTGAAGCGGCACTAGCTGCAGGTCAGGGGTCAGCGACTAAAGCGCTAGAAATCGCAAATAACCGATATAAATCTGGCTATACGGGCTATTTGGAAGTGCTTGATGCACAGCGCGTCTTTAATGATGTTTCTTTGGCTTACGTGCAAAGTCGTCAAGCGAGACTCGCATCAACGGTTGAGCTATTCAAAGCGCTTGGTGGCGGCTGGAAAGAGGCTGCCAACAAATAGTTACTTTTTGATGACCTGTTGAATTTTCAACCCCAGCACAATCGCTGAAAGCACTAAAGTAATAGCGTTTGCAATGATGATAGGCATGCTGTGGATGTATAAGCCGTAAAAGAACCAAAGTGCAACGCCGCATGTAAATAGGCTGTACATGGGTAATGAAATGCCTTCAAGATTACGCGTTTTCCATGACTGATAAGCTTGCGGTGCAAAAGCAACGGTGGTGAGAAATGCTGCGCTGTAGCCGATGATGTTAGTAAAGTCCTGAGGCATGTTGACACTTTTGTGTTTTGAGAGAGGCCTGATTAAATCACAGCCAGACTTTTTTGGTCAAACATCTTGCCTTTGCTTCTTCTGAGCCTCGCTGGCGTGATAAAATTAAAAAACATTGATATTAAAGATTAGATAATAAAAAAATGACAGTTCGTACCAGGTTTGCCCCCAGTCCTACAGGTTTTCTCCATATTGGCGGAGCACGCACCGCATTATTCTCTTGGGCTTATGCTCGCAAACACAAAGGTCAGTTCATTTTGCGTATTGAGGATACTGACGTCGCACGTTCAACACCTGAGGCCGTACAAGCGATTCTGGATGGTATGAGCTGGCTTGGTCTTGATTGGGATGAAGGTCCTTTCTATCAAATGCAGCGCATGGATAGATACAAAGAAATCATTCAAAAAATGTTGGCTGAAGGCCATGCTTATTTATGCTACTCCAGCAAAGAGGAGCTTGAAGCTTTGCGCGAGCGTCAGATGCAAGAAGGCGTAAAGCCCCGCTACGATGGTCGATGGAGGCCTGATGAAGGAAAAGTGTTGCCAGAAGTGCCTGCTAGTGTTCAGCCTGTGGTGCGTTTTAAAAACCCAAAAACTGGATTGGTTGAATGGGATGACTTAGTAAAAGGCCGTATTGCCATTTCAAATGAAGAGCTGGATGATTTAATCATCGCACGCGGCGATGGCACACCAACCTACAATTTTTGCGTAGTGGTGGATGATTGGGAAATGGGAATTACGCAAGTGATTCGGGGTGATGACCATGTGAACAATACGCCTCGTCAAATCAACATGTTGAAAGCGCTGGGCGCAACGATTCCTCAATACGCACATTTGTCGATGATTTTGGGTGATGATGGCCAGAAACTATCCAAACGTCATGGCGCCGTCAGCGTGATGCAATATGACGAAGATGGCTATTTGCCAGAAGCTGTTTTGAATTACCTAGCCCGCTTGGGCTGGTCGCACGGGGATGATGAAATCTTTAGCATGGCGCAGTTCTGTGAGTGGTTCGATTTAGACCATATTACGCCATCTGCTGCGCAATTTAACACTGAAAAGCTTAATTGGATTAACGCGCATTACATCAAGCAAGCTGATTTGAATGAATTGGCTGCTGATATTAAAAAACGTCTTTTAGCCCAAGGGATCAATACAGATGGCGGGGCGGATTTGAGAGGTGTGATTGCGCTTTATCGTGACCGTGCAAATACACTGAATGATCTTGCAGCGAGTATTGCGTATTTTTACAGTCAGCCAGTGCTTGACGCGGCGGCGGCTGAAAAACATTTAACATCAGATGTTATGCCGATTATGAAGGCCATGTTCGATGAGCTAGGATCTGTTGATTGGACGGTTGAAGCGCTTCATCATGTCATTGAGCAGACGGTGGTTAAGAATGCTTTGAAGTTTCCTAAAGTTGCCATGCCCCTTCGTGTGATGGTGACTGGGGGTGGCCAGTCTCCCAGCGTTGATGCAGTCATGCATTTGTTGGGCAAAGCGGAGACTTTAAAGCGTATGTCTGTGTTTCTTGCATAAACATATTTGAATTTATTGAGAACGAACGGCATATACTTATAGTCGTATAGTGTGTTTGAGAATTTTATTTTATTTGCCTAATTTTGTGTGACTGTCGTAAATAAAAGTAGAACCAAATTTATTTCTAAGAAAAGGTGAAAAACATGACTCCTAAAGGGCAGTTATTACAAGACCCATTTTTAAATGCATTGCGTAAGGAACATGTGCCAGTCTCTATTTATCTTGTGAATGGTATTAAATTGCAGGGGCAGGTAGATTCTTTTGATCAATACGTTATTTTGTTAAAAAACACTGTGACGCAAATGGTCTATAAACATGCAATTTCTACGATTGTTCCAGGTCGTGCCGTGACTATTCCTAGCGTGGCGACTGAAGAATAGTCTTCGCGTTTTGTGGTTTTGTATTGGATGATAAATTTTTCAATGATGTCTCATAGTAATGCTTGATCGGCCCGAGAGTAGCGGTGACGCAATTTTAGTGAGCCTAGATTTTGGCGATACCGGCTATGAGGAAAGTCTAGAAGAGCTTAAGCAGCTTGCAATCAGTGCCGGCATTAACATTCGCGGAGTGCTTGAAGGCAAGCGAGATAGGCCTGATGCTAAATATTTTTTAGGGTCAGGCAAAGCAGAGGAGCTCGCTGAGCTTGTCAAGGCGACCGAGTCTCGAGCTGTCGTTTTTAATCATGACCTTAGTCCTTCCCAGCAGCGTAATTTGGAGCGATTGCTCGAATGCCGTGTCGCTGACCGCACTGGTTTAATTCTCGATATTTTTGCGCAACGCGCTAAAAGCCACGAAGGTAAGTTGCAAGTTGAACTTGCTCAACTAGAGCATCTGTCTACTCGATTGGTTCGTGGCTGGACTCACTTAGAACGTCAAAAAGGCGGTATTGGTGTTCGTGGCGGCCCAGGTGAGACCCAACTTGAACTTGATCGACGTATGTTGCGTATTCGCGTTAAACAGTTACGTGAAAAGCTAGAGAAGCTCAAACAGCAGCGAGGCATGCAGCGACGATCCCGTAAGCGCTCTCAAGTGATGTCGGTTTCATTGGTTGGCTACACCAACGCAGGAAAGTCCACATTATTTAATCGTTTAACCCAATCAAAAGTGCTTGCCGCTGATCAGTTGTTTGCCACTTTAGATACCACCTCCCGTAAGCTTTATATTCCAGAGGCTGGTGCAATGGTCATTTCTGATACTGTGGGTTTTATTAAGCATCTGCCTCATGCTTTAGTTGAAGCTTTTGGTGCGACGCTCGAGGAGTCTGTACAAGCCGATTTGTTGCTTCATATTGTGGATACTGCAAGTACTAATCGAGATGAGCAAATTGCTGAAGTAAACAAAGTGCTTGGTGAAATTGGTGCGCAAGATGTGCCTCAGATATTAGTACTTAATCAAATTGATCGTGCTGGCTTGGAGGCAGGCTTGGAGCGCGATGAATATGGTAGAATTTGCAAAATATTAATTTCAGCTAAAACTGGTGATGGATTGCAATATTTAGAGCAGGCCTTAAAAGAGCACCAGCAAAGACTTTATCAATATCGCACATCTGAAGCGGCGTATATTTAACTAATTGATTTATCGGAGTGTTTCATGGCAAATGATCCTGGTTGGGGTAATCGCAACAATGAAGGCCCGCCTGATTTGGATGAGGTGATGCGTCAGTTTAGCCAAAAAATTAATGCATTTTTTGGCAGAAAGCCTCAACCTGCAGGTTCGCCAGAGGATAAGCCAAGTGTTGCTGTATTTCCAATTTTAGGCTTAATCCTTTTAGTGTGGATTGCGACGGGCTTTTACATTGTAGATCAAGGCTCTCGCGGGGTTGTGTTGCGATTCGGTAAACATGTTGAAACCACGATGCCGGGTCCACGTTGGCATATGCCTTTCCCTATTGAGTCTGTCACTGTCGTCAATATGGAACAAGTGCGTACCATTGAGATCGGTTATCGTTCGGCCGATGGCAGTGCTGGGCGCAGTAAAGAGTTGCATGAATCATTAATGCTCACGGACGATGAAAATATCATTGATTTGCAATTTGCGGTGCAATACAACCTAAAAAATGTTGAAGATGCTTTGTTTAATAACCGCAGCGCTGAAGAGGCGGTAAGAGGGATTGCTGAAACAGCTATTCGCGAGGTGGTAGGTAAAAGCAAGCTGGATTTTGCTTTGTATGAAGGCCGTGATGAAGTCGCGATCAACACCAAAAAATTGATGCAAGACGTTTTAGATCGATATAAAACAGGCATTAATGTCGTTAGCATCACCATGCAAAATGCACAGCCGCCTGAGCAAGTACAAGCGGCTTTTGAAGATGCTGTTAAAGCGAAGCAAGATTTAGAGCGCCAAAAAAATGAAGGTCAGGCGTATGCAAATGACGTGATTCCTAAAGCACGCGGCACAGCTTCTAGACTGCTTCAAGAAGCTGCTGGATATAAATTGCGCGTTGAAAATGAAGCGCAAGGTAATGTCAGTCGCTTCAATCAAATTCTAGTTCAATATCAACATGCGCCTGAAGTGACACGCCAACGCATGTATTTGGATGCACAAGAGCAGATTATGTCCAGCGTCAGCAAAGTGATTGTTGACCAAAAGAATAGCAACAGCTTACTTTACTTGCCTTTGGATAAACTGATGGCGGCGACAGGCGCTAATGCGCCGGCCTCTGCTGCGGCAACCCAACCAGCAACTGTGGTGCCATCGACTCCAAATGTTGATGTGAATGCAGATTCTCGGGTACGTGATAGCTCACGAAGCCGTGACCGTGATAGTCGATAAGGGCGGGTATTTAGATGAGAAAATTAGGATTGGTTATTGCGAGTTTGTTGCTGGCGATTGTATTGATCAGTGCATCAGTATTTACGGTTGATCAACGTGAATATGCACTGGTAAAGCGCTTGGGTGAAGTGGTCGCCATCGAAAAGAACCCTGGTTTATATTTCAAAGCTCCATTTGTCGATAATGTTGTTTATTTCGACAACCGCATTTTGACGCTTAACTGGGAAGAGCCTGATCGCTTTATTACCAGCGAGAAGAAAAACGTATTGGTAGATTCTTTTGTGAAGTGGCGCATTATCGACCCGCAAAAATATTATGTCTCCGTCAAAGGTGATGAGGTTCAGGCTGAGCGCCGTTTGTCACAAACCGTGAATGATGGGTTAAGAGCTGAATTCGGTAAGCGAACAATTCATGATGTGGTGTCAGGTGAGCGAAGCCAAATCATGGAGATTCTGCGTCAACGTGCTGATCGTGATTCGCGTCAAATTGGTATTCAAGTATTAGATGTACGCATCAAGCGTGTTGATTTGCCTGAAAACGTCAGTAACTCTGTTTACGACCGTATGGAAGCAGAGCGTAAGGGTGTTGCTAATCAGTTACGTTCTGAAGGTTCTGCCGCAGCTGAAAAAATACGTGCTGATGCTGATAGACAACGTGAAGTGATTGTTGCTGAAGCTTTCAAAGAAGCGCAACGAGTTAAAGGTGAGGGTGATGCAACTGCGGCCAGTATTTACTCTGCAGCTTATGGTAAAAACCCAGAATTTTATGCGTTTTATCGTAGCTTAGAAGCTTATCGTAATAGCTTTAAGAGCAAGAGCGATGTCATGGTGCTTGAGCCTAGCTCAGACTTTTTGAAATATATGCGCAATTCTGGCGCTAAACGTTAATTGATTCGAGTATTTATGCGTAATTGGCTATTGCCTGAGTATATTGAAGATGTTCTGCCAGCCGAAGCGGCGCAGATTGAGTCTTTACGTCGATCTTTATTGGACTTATTGGACGTGCATGGTTACCAACTCGTCATGCCGCCTATGTTGGAGTATCTAGAGTCTTTAATTACTGGTGTAGGACATGATTTAGATTTAGCTACTTTTAAGGTTGTGGATCAGCTAACAGGTCGTTTAATGGGTGTTCGTGCCGACATTACGCCGCAAGCTGCGCGTATTGATGCTCACATGCTCAATAACCAAGGTGTTACGCGTCTTTGTTACGCAGGTAGTGTCTTGAGAACAAATCCTGACGGCTTAGCCCAAACGCGTCAGCCTATGCAACTAGGTGCGGAATTATTCGGTCATGCGGAGATGGAAGCGGATATCGAGATTCAACGCCTCATGGTGAAAACCTTGCAGGCCGCTGGGGTTAAGGCTTTACAGATTGATTTTAGCCATGTGGGTATCTTTGATAGCTTGATGAGCAAAGTGCAAGCGAACGACGCATTGAAGCAGTCCATTTATGAAGCGTTACAGAAAAAAGACCAGACTGAAATCAGCGCGCTTTGTCATGATTTTGATGCTGCTACCCGTGAAGCCTTGTGTCGTCTTACTGAGTTAAATGGCGATGCAAGCATTTTGGCAGTTGCTGCAAAAGATTTACCAAAAACCGAACAGATTGCTAAAGCCTTGAGCGAATTGCAACAGGTGGCCAAAGAGCTCGCTGATTTAGGTGTTGGATTAAGTTTTGATTTGGCAGAACTTCGTGGGTATAACTACCATAGCGGTATGGTATTCGCCGCCTATGCACTAGGCTGTTCAGGCCCACTGGCATTTGGTGGCCGCTATGATGAGGTAGGGCAATCATTTGGTCGCGCTCGAGCAGCGACTGGTTTTAGCTTGGATTTGCGTGGTTTAGTAAAAGCGCTTCCAGCGATAAGCGTGAAAAAAGGCATTCTTGCCCCTTATGGAAATGAAGTATCTTTAGTCAATAAAATTAATTCACTACGGGCGTCTGGTGAGAAAGTTGTTCAGGCGCTTCCAGGACATGATGCACACAATCATGAGTTGGGTTGTGATAAAAAATTAGAGAATCAAGCAGGTCACTGGGAAGTCGTTGCGATATAAATATTCGCGATAGGTGTTAAAGCGTTTAGCAGTTCAAAATTAAAAAAAGCACTTAAATATTATTAGGTAGATTATGGCTAAAAATGTTGTTGTTATCGGCACGCAGTGGGGCGACGAAGGTAAGGGTAAAATCGTTGATTGGTTAACTGATCACGCTCAAGGTGTTGTGCGTTTTCAAGGTGGACATAATGCAGGCCATACATTGGTGGTAGGTCAAGGGACCGCACAGCGTGTTTACAAACTTAATTTGGTGCCATCAGGGATTGTTCGTTCTGGTGTAAATTGTTATATCGGAAATGGCGTAGTGTTGGATGCTGGCCATTTGTTAAAAGAAATCAAAGAGCTTGAAGATGGCGGGTTAGAAGTTAAAAACCGTCTAAAAGTGAGTCCGGGTTGTCCATTGATTTTGGATTACCATGTTCGTCTGGATGTCGCGCGGGAATTAAAACGTGGCGCAGATAAGAAGATTGGCACAACAGGCAAGGGTATTGGCCCTACCTATGAAGATAAAGTCGCTAGACGCGCTTTACGCCTTTATGATTTGTTCTACCCTGAGCAATTTAGTGAAAAGCTACGTGATGTATTGGATTATCACAACTTTGTACTCACTAAATATTTGGGTGCTGAAGCAGTTGATTTCAATCAGCAACTAGACTCAGCTTTAGCAAAAGCAGAGCATATCAAGCCTATGGTGGCTGATATTTCCGCTGCTTTGTATGAAGCTAATAAAGCAGGCCAAAATCTTCTGTTTGAAGGTGCGCAAGGCACATTGCTAGATGTTGATCATGGCACCTACCCATACGTGACTTCAAGCAACTGTGTATCTGGCCAAGCATCTGCAGGTACAGGCGTTGGTCCAAGCATGTTGCATTATGTATTAGGTATCACTAAAGCCTATACAACGCGTGTTGGTGGCGGTCCTTTCCCGAGCGAGTTAGATATCGAGTCTGATGGTGCACCAGGCACTCAAATGTCTGTTAAAGGCCAAGAAATTGGTACGGTTACTAAGCGTAAACGTCGTTGTGGCTGGTTTGATGCGGCAGCTTTACGTCGCTCTGCACGTATTAATGGTTTGTCGGGCTTGTGCATTACTAAACTTGATGTGCTTGACGGTATTCCTGAGCTTCAAATCTGTACTGGCTATCAGCTAGATGGAAAAACGATTGATATGTTGCCTGTAGGCGCTGACGATGTCGCACGTTGTCAGCCTATGTATGAAACATTGCCAGGCTGGACTGAAAGTACTTTTGGCGTTAATCGTTGGGAGGACTTACCAGTCAACGCTCGCCATTATTTAAAGCGTTTGGAAGCCTTATGTGAGGTGCCTGTTGATATCATTTCAACTGGCCCTGAGCGTGACGAGACCATTGTGATGCGTCATCCATTTGGAATCTAAATGAAACCTGTTGAAAAGCAGCGGATGGCTTGGGCATTGACGGGCTCAGGTCATTATTTGCGTGAATGCATCGACATTTTCAACAAGTTAGAAGATGTCGATTTATTCCTGAGCAAGGCGGCCGCTGAAATTCTTCAGCAATACGGTTACAAACACAATGTAGGCAAAGTATATCAAGACAAAACAGCAAGTTCTGTCCCAGTTGAGCTGTTTTACCATGGGGCTTATCACACCGTTGTGATTGCGCCGACCACCTCTAATACCGTTGCTAAAATGGTTTGCGGTATTTCAGATAACTTAGTGACTAATATATTTGCACAAGCAGGTAAGTGTCGTGTTCCAAGTATTGTATTTGCTTGTGATACAGAGGCTGAGCTTGAATCTGAAGCCCCACGTGACAATATGGTTAAGGTTTATCCGCGCCGTATCGACTTGGAAAATACAGCGAAACTCAAAACATTCGAAGAAACAACAGTTGTCGAGAATATGCAGCAGCTCGACGCTGCCATTCAGGCAAGATTAGCATGTCTGAAAGCATCCTCTTTTTAACAGGCAAGTTGGCCGAAAAAAGCTTGCACCAAGTATTAGCAAGTATGCAGCCAGCGCCTTTCAAATATCGGATTACCCAAATTGGTGTGTCCGTTGCTGCACTAATGACGCCAGAGTTGATTGCTAGACGTTTACCGGATGTGGGAGATGCAAGCAAAGTGATTGTGCCTGGTTTGTGTTGTGGCGACCTGACCTTGCTTGAAGATAAATACGGTGTACCTGTGGCGAGAGGGCCTGTCGATTTGAAAGACTTACCTCAATACTTTGGCCGGGGTGGTAAAGCGCCTGATTTGTCAAAATACGATGTCAATATATTCGCTGAAATTGTTGATGCGCCACAATTAACTGTAGAAGCTATTTTGGCGCGCGCTCAGCATTTCAGAGGTCAGGGAGCAAACGTCATTGATCTTGGTTGTTTGCCCAACACGCCATTTCCGCATTTAGCGGATGCGATTAAATTACTAAAGTCCGAGGGATTGAAGGTAAGTGTCGACTCGCTGAATGCAGATGACCTATTGCTAGCAGGGAAATCAGGCGCTGATTACCTGCTTAGCTTGACTGAGCATACATTGTGGATTGCGGAACAAGTTGATGCAATCCCCGTGTTAATCCCAGCGAAATCAGGTAGCCTGCCTTCACTTTATCGTGCAATCGAGGGTATGCGTAAGCTTGGTAAGCCATTTATTGCTGACGCGATTCTTGATCCAATTCCTTTCGGCTTTACTGATTCTATAGTTCGCTATCATCAGCTTCGTAAGCGTTACCCTGATATTCAAATCATGATGGGCGTGGGCAACATCACTGAGTTAACCGACGCTGATACTACAGGCATAAACGCGATTCTATTCGGCATGATTAGTGAGCTTCATATCAATACAGTGCTTGCAACATCGGTAAGTCCACATGCAGTTAATGCAGTAGCTGAAGCTGACGTGGCAAGGCGTATGATGTTTGCCGCACGTGAAGAAAGCCGTTTGCCGCGAGACTACACGGCAGGCTTGCTCGGCTTACACGATCGTAGACCTTTTACCTACACACCAGCAGAAATTGCTGAAATTGCATCTCAGATTAAAGATCCAAGCTTCAGGATTCAGGTGAGTAAAGAGGGCTTACATATTTACAATCGCGATGGCTTATTTAGCGACATCGATCCTTTTAAGCTCTACCCCCACTTACAAGTTGAGGATGATGCCTCACATGCATTTTATCTAGGCGTTGAATTAGCACGGGCACAAATTGCTTGGCAACTTCAAAAGCGCTACACACAAGACGAAGAGCTGGAGTGGGGCGTCAATACCTATCAAAGTAGTCAAGAGGGAAAAGCTGCACATCGCGAGGCCTCAATGAAAGAAAAAAAGCAAAAGTCATGAGGGCGACAGCAAAGAAACGAGAGCAAATCAATGAAATTATTCTCATTACTGAAAGTGAGGATGGAAGCCCTTATATTGCGCCGTTTGGGGTGCGTGAACGCGACAGTTTAATACTGATTGCGCCTTTTAGGCCATCAACGAGTTTGAATAATTTATTAAGCGGTCGTCGTGCCACGATCAATACGACCGATGATGTCAAAGTATTTGCAGGTGCTTTAACAGGGCGTCGTGATTGGCCTGTTAACAAGACTGAAAGTGCCTTTATTCTTGAGTCTGCCCTTAGTTATAAAGTACTTAGCTTAGAAAATATCGAGGATGATGAGCAACGCCCTAATCTCTACTTTAGGGTACTTGAAGAACAAAACCTTAAACCTTTTCAGGGGTACAACCGCGCTCAGGCTGCAGTGCTGGAGCTATGTGTATTGGTGAGCCGTTTACAGATGCTACCGATGGAAAAGATTGCATCTGAGATTGAATATCTTCGTATCGCCATTGAAAAAACAGCGGGCGATCATGAGCTGGAGGCTTGGGGTTGGTTGGTGGAAGCAGTTGAGAATCATCGCGCGATGCAAACTGGAGATAATGTTGCTTAGTCCGCACCCATCTATCAAAATGTTGGCCAGTGTAACCGACGTCGAAGAGGCATTAATGGCGCTGGATGCTGGTGTCGATATTGTTGACCTGAAAAATCCAGCAGCAGGGGCTTTGGGTGCCCTAGATTATTCCATTATTGAAGCAATTGTTAAATCGATTGATGCGCGTACTACAGTGAGTGCCACGATTGGTGATTTGCCTATGGATCCAGCATTAATTTTAGCCGCTAGCAAAACTATGTTAGCCACAGGGGTTGATGTTGTAAAGATAGGCTTCTTTGGGAATAATTTTCATCAAGCGTGCCTGAATGCGCTAGCGCCTCTTGCAGAAGGTGGGGCGAAGCTCATTGGGGTTATGTTTGCTGATCAGTGCCCGGATATGCAGTTATTAGCGCCTATTGCACAAGCGGGATTTTATGGGGTAATGCTAGATACTGCGTATAAAAATGGAAGTCATTTGCTTGAGCATATGAACTGCCAGCAATTGAACGCTTTTGTTGTTAAAGCAAGAGCGTTCGGCTTGGAGGTTGGCTTGGCAGGATCCATTCAGCTTTCTCACATCAAAGAGTTATCAAGCATTGAGCCTTCGTATCTGGGTTTCCGAGGCGCACTTTGCGAGCATTCAAATAGAACCTCAAGGCTTGACGTTGTTAAAATGCAAGCCATCAAAAAGATGCTTGAATAATAAGGACTTGCTTGTGTCAGCTCGATCAATTTTTTCTGTATTAGATTGCAATCAAATATTAAGTTTAGTAATATTCGATAACATTAAAATTTCCAACAAATACAATAAAAATATACTTAAATGAAAAAAACAACTTTAAATATTGCTGTCTTATTTTTATTCACGCTATCGCCCATTCAAGGCTTTGCTGAAGATGCTTATAAGGGCTCTTGGTATGCATTGCCTGGCGTGAGCTATGTAAATACTGGTTCGGAAATTAAGGCTGATGATGGTGTCGCCGGAGCATTAAGGGGTGGTAAACAGCTTGATGAGAATTGGGATATTCAATTTGGTGGTAGCTACGCGCAAGCAGATGCTCAAAATGGTAAATACAAGCAAACGTTGATCGGCGTTGATGCGCTTTACATGCTGGATCGTAGTAATCTCAGTCCATTTATATTGGCGGGGGTAGGAATTGCTCAAAATGATGCTAACGGCAATTTGCCCACAGGCGGTTCAAAAACATCATGGATGATCAATGTTGGCGCAGGTGTTCAGTATGCATTCTCAGATAAAATTGGCCTGCAGGCTGATGTGCGCCGAGTCTTGTCTGAGGTTAAAGGTGTAGAGAGTTCAGTTGGTAATACCTATCTAAATTTAGCTTTGATTATCAATTTTGATGCGCCTAAAAAGACGGTTGTTGCTGAAAAAACTATCGAAGCACCCTTAGAAACAGCTAAGCCAACTGCTCCGCCAGTTGTTGAGATAAAAGAACCTGTCGATCCAGTTGAGCTACCTAAGGCTCCAGAACAAGTGGTTGTAGAGGATCATTCAGTAGTTGCTGAAGCATGTCAGCCAAGATTTGAATTGGTATCAGTTTCGGCCAAAGCGCTTTTTGGTTTTGATAAATACATCATCACAGAAAAAGGGCGTCGCATTTTAGATTCTGCAGCAGACAAGCTAAAAGCTAATGTGGATGTTGATTTAGTCATGGTGACTGGTCACGCAGATAAAATTGGCACTAAACAGTACAACCTTAAGTTATCTGAACGTCGTGCGATTGCTGTAAAAACCTACTTGGTTTCAAAAGGGGTTGGCGCATCCAGGCTAACAACAGCAGGTAGAGGCGAGTCTGAGCCTGTTGTGGCATGTAATGGGCTGGTAGGTAAAAAACTGATTGCATGTCTGCTACCTAACAGGAACGTTGTATTTTCTGCTGAGAAACAACATGAAAGCGCTTGTAAATAACTTGTAATATGCTTTAATTAAAGCCCCGCTTAGCCGGGGCTTTTTTTATGCGAAAAATATGACTGATACTAACAAAAGAAATGTAGATTTAATTATTGAGGCTAAGTGGCTTGTGCCAGTTGTGCCTCGCAATCAAGTTTTAGAGCACACGGCACTGGTTATTCATCAGGGCAATATTGTAGAAATTGCGCCAATAGAAGTCATCAGGTCGTCTTATCACGCTTCAAAAACGGTCGTTCTCAATGAGCATGTGCTTATTCCTGGTTTAATTAATCTTCATGCCCACCTTGGCATGACGCTTATGCGGGGCTTGGCTGACGACATTGCCTTAATGCCTTGGCTGAAAGACCATATTTGGCCTGCTGAGCAACAAATTGTCTCGGAAAGATTTGTGCGGGACAGTGCCTTGTTTGGCTGTGCTGAAATGCTTGCTGGCGGCACCACATGTTTTAATGACATGTATTTCTATCCACAAGCTACTGCAGAGGCTGCTATACAAGCAGGGATGCGTGCTCAGCTTGGCTTGGTTGTGTTGGAGTTTCCTACTAATTATGCAAATAGTTCTGAGGATTACATAGAAAAAGGTTTGGCGATTCGTGATGCTTGGCGCGGCAATCCTTTAGTAACTGCAAGCTTAGCGCCGCATGCGCCTTATACGGTCGAAGATGCTACTTATGAAATCATTATTACTTATGCTGAACAGCTTGGATTAGGCATTCATACGCATCTGCATGAAACAAAAGATGAAATTTCAGAAAGTATTGCTAAGTATGGCGTTCGTCCAATCAAAAGGATGGCTGATTTGGGAGTTTTAGGGCCTAACCTGACCGCCGCACATTGTGTACAAATGTTTGATGAAGATATTGATCTAATGAAAGCGCATGGTGCACATATCGCCCATTGCCCAAGCTCTAATGCAAAGCTGGCTAGTGGCATTGCCCCCATTAGCAAGTTAGTGAAAGCTGGATTGAATGTTGGATTGGGCACTGATGGTGCTGCGAGTAACAATCGACAAGATATGTTTGCAGAGATGCGGACAGCGGCGCTGTTAGCGAAGGCTGTTAGCGAGGACGCAACAAGCATTCCTGCATGTCAGGCACTAGAAATGGCGACGATTAACGGCGCGCGAGCATTGGGCTTGGAACATCAAATTGGCTCCATCGAGGTTGGTAAGCTTGCTGATTTAACGGCGGTGCGAATTGCTGATGTTGAAACTTTACCTTGTTATGACCCTCTATCTCATCTTATTTATGCTTGTGGTCGAGAGCATGTGAGCCACGTCTGGGTGGCGGGTGATTTGCGATTTGAGCGCTCAATCCAACAAGTTGGGCTGTATGCCAATATTGAACCTAGCGAACTTAAGGAAATTGCATTGTTATGGCAATCAAAACTGAATCAACACAAAGCATAAACGTAGATCCTGCGGAGCTTGAGAAATTCGCAAGCCTTGCTCATCGATGGTGGGATAAAACTAGTGAGTTTAAGCCATTGCATGCGATTAATCCGCTACGCTTAAACTTTATCGATAGCTTGGTGGGCTTGCAAGGCAAGCGAGTGCTCGATGTTGGTTGTGGCGGTGGTATTCTTTCTGAGTCTATGGCTGAGAAGGGCGCCTTCGTGACAGGAATAGACTTAGGGGATAAAGCGCTTAAAGTTGCTAAATTACATCAACTAGAATCGGGCTCAAAGGTTGATTATCGTTTAATTTCTGCTGAAGATATTGCTAATGAACAACCTGCTAGCTTCGATGTGGTCACCTGTATGGAAATGCTTGAGCATGTACCAGACCCTGAAGCTATCATTCGTGCTTGTGCTCACCTAGTGAAACCTGGTGGGTCAGTGTTCTTCTCAACAATCAATCGCAACCCTAAGGCTTATCTGTTTGCCGTTATTGGTGCTGAGTATGTATTAAAAATGCTGCCGAAAGGAACGCATGTGTATCAAAAGTTCATCAAGCCTTCAGAACTTTCCTCTTGGGCACGTCATGCGGGTTTAGATGTTAGTCAGCTCAAAGGCATGAGTTACAACCCAATCACGGATTATTACTCTCTCGGTGAGGATGTGTCTGTGAATTACCTTATTCATACCGTTAAGTCTTCATCATGATTTTATTTGATCTAGACGGTACGCTCGTCGACACCGCCCCGGATTTAGGCTATGCGCTTAACTTACAAAGAGAGCATCACGGGCTCGCGCCTCTTTCTATGGATGCGATTCGACCTTTTGCTTCACACGGATCAAAGGGATTGTTAAATATAGGCTTTGGTTTGGAGCCTGAAGATGAAGCGTTTGAGGAGATGCGTGTTGAGTACTTGGATTTATACAATCAAGTGTTTACGCGTTCACCAGCATTGTTTGATGGGGTAAGTGATTTACTTGCTGCGCTTCATCAAAGCAATATCAAATGGGGAGTGGTCACAAATAAGCCTAGGCGCTTTGCCGCGCCATTGATCGAATCTATGCGTCTTAGCAGTCCAATCGCTTGTTTGGTGTGTGGTGATGATGCGCCATTGCCAAAGCCTGCCCCTGACACCTTATTTTTAGCTTGCCAGCAATCGTCTGCTAAGCCTGAGGATTGTTTTTACGTGGGGGATGCCCAACGAGATATTGATGCTGGAAACGCCGCCAGCATGAAGACTGTTGTAGCTTTGTGGGGCTATATAGATGTTTCTGACCAGCCGATGACTTGGGGTGCAAACTTCTCTATCCAGCATCCATCTGAATTGATCACATTAATATCGCAGTATTGATATTTCAGATGCCTAATTAAAACTTTCGATGAGCGTCGCTTTTAGTGCGTCCACAGTCGCTTCGCTTAACTGAGTCCCGCGCTTACCTGAAATTAAAAACACGTCCTCCGCTCGCTTGCCTAAAGTATTGATTTTGGCTGTTTGAATTTTTACGTCGTGTTTCAAGAATGTATGAGCGATGGTCGAAAGTAGTCCAGGTCTGTCGCCAGCAACAATTTCGATTTTATGATTATTGGTTTCCAAGACCTCTTCAATGGTTACATTTGATTTGATGGGCATGTGTTTTACTTGTCGGCTTAGTCGTCCTTTTGCTGGCATTACTAACGTGGTGCTTTGGCGCAAACTGCTAGTTAACTCGTACTCAATATAACTCAATAAGTCGCGGTAGCTAATTGACCTATCATTCTGATCTAAAACTAAAAAGCTATCTAATGCGTAAGCATTTTTTGTTGTGTGGATTTTCGCCTCTACCACGGTATATCCGATTCTCTCAAACACGCTACAAATAGAAGCAAATAAGTCGTCTCGGTCTGGTGTATAAATCATCACTTGAATACCATCACCCGAAGGGCTCAGCCTTGCTCTGACTATCGCATCTTGTGTATTAACGTGGGCCAGCAATAGACGACTGTGCCAAGCAATTTCTTGACCAGAGTGCCTAATGAAATATTGCTCGCCAAGCTGGTCCCATAGTGCCTGATAAGATCTTTCCATAATGCTGTAATGGCTTAGTGTAGCTTTCGCATCCTTTTTTCGCTCCAGCACTTCATTGATGGTGTCTCTAGCATTGCCGCTTAATAGACGCTGCGTTGATAAATATAAAGTTTCAAGTAGCTTTGCTTTCCAGGCATTCCAAACTTTAGGACTTGTTCCACGAATATCTGCAACGGTGAGTAAATAAAGCGCTACTAAATGACGCTCATCCGCCACAAGTTTTGAGAATTTTTCTATTACTTGAGGGTCTGATAAGTCGTGCTTTTGTGCAGTGCTGGACATGGATAAGTGAGACTCAACCATCCAAGCAACGAGTTGCGTATCTTCTTTTGCCAGACCATGTTGCTTACAGAAACGCTTTGCATCGAAAGTGCCGAGTTTTGAATGATCGCCACCTCGACCTTTTGCGATATCGTGAAACAAAGCGCCCATATAAAGTAGGTAGGGTGATTCGAAGTTGGAAAACAATTGACTGCACAAAGGAAACTCATGGCTGTATGCACTGATGGAGAAGCGATGTAAATTGTTTAAAACGTGAAGAATATGTTCATCTACTGTGTAAACATGAAATAAATCATGCTGCATTTGTCCGACGACTCGGCCAAATGAAGGGATGTACCTACCAAGAATGCCGTAGCGATTCATGCTTTTCAGCGCATCAGTGACCCCAGCTGGTTGTTTAAGTATTTTAATAAACAAAGCCTTGTTTTTCGGATCTTGTCGAAAGTCTTTGTTGACTAGGTTTTTTACTCGTTGCAATGTCCTGAGTAGCGTTGCACTTATGCCTGTGAGCTCAGGGTGCTGCTGGATGAGTGAGAAAATCTCCAAAATACACGATGGGTCGCGCTGAATAAGGGTGTTTGATTTTGCGCTCAACAACCCATTGTATGACTCAAAGCGAGCGTTAATGGGCTTGATGGAGATGTGTTCTGGCAATGCTAACTCTCTGAGTAGCTTGAGTAATATCTCATTGAATAAACCAACCGCCTTTGCGCTTTTGTAATAATCTCGCATCAGCTGCTCACTTGCGCGATAGCGTTTTGTATTACTAAAACCTAAGGCATCTGCCAGCTCATTCTGCACATCAAAAATTAGTCGATCTTCCCTACGCTTTGCCATGTAATGCAGGCGGATGCGTAACATTTGTAAGTGCTGCTCATGCTTACGAATTTGACGGAGTTCTGACTGGCTAATCAGACCATGTGTCACAAGTGATCGCCAGTCATCACCTAGCTTAAGGCTACGAGCGATCCACAGAATAATTTGCAAGTCACGTAAGCCACCAGGACTTTCTTTGATGTTGGGTTCTAGGTTGTATGCTGTGTCATCAAAACGTGCATAGCGTTGTTCTTGTTCATGAAGTTTTGCTTTAAAAAAAGCACTCGAGTCCATCGCTTCAACCATTTGTGTTTGAAAGGTTGAAAATAGGGATGAGTCACCAGCAATTAACCTTGATTCGAGTAGGTTGGTTTGAACGGTCACATCCTTTTGTGCTTCTGCAAGGCATTCATCTAAATTGCGAACGCTGTGACCGACAGCCAATCCAATATCCCAAAACAAGCCTATCGTGCTCGTTACGCGCTCATTGATTGATTGGTCTGCGTTGTTGGGTAGAAGGATGAGTAAATCAACGTCGGAATAAGGAAAAAGCTCGCCGCGTCCATAGCCGCCAACAGCCACTAGACTGACGGATTGGTTTAAGCCGAATTGCTCCCAAATATCTTTTAATACGCCATCAACAAGCTTGGATTGTTGGGTTAACAGTTTTCTTGTATTTTTGTGCTCAAAAAAATCATCGCGAAGGATGGCTTGAGTTACTCTTAATTGATTGCGCCAAATATTTGCTTGATTGTCAGCTTGCATTTTGCGCTTAAGGGTAACTATGCGTTAACAATGCTTGGGATAGCAGGTGTGCCGCTTGAAACAGTGAGAACTTCGTAGCCTGTTGGCGTTACTAAAATCGTGTGCTCAAACTGTGCTGATAAGCTATGGTCTTTGGTGACGACAGTCCAGCCATCGCCAAGTTGCTTAATAAAGCGCTTGCCAGCATTGATCATGGGCTCGATTGTAAAGATCATGCCCGCTTGTAGCTTAAGCCCTGAGCCTGCTTTTCCGTAATGAAGCACTTGAGGGTCTTCGTGGAATTTTTTACCAATACCGTGCCCACAAAACTCTTGAACCACGCTAAAGCCATTTTTTTCTGCATAAGATTGAATGGCGTAACCAATATCACCTAATGTAGCGCCTGGCTTTACTTTTGCAATACCCAGCCACATGCACTCGTAAGTTACTTCACAGAGGCGTTTGGCCTGAATTGAGGGTTCTCCCACATAAAACATACGGCTAGTGTCGCCATGATAACCATCTTTAATCACGGTAATGTCTAGATTAACGACGTCACCATTTTTGAGCACTTTATCACCAGGTACGCCGTGGCAAATTTGATGGTTGACTGATGTGCAAATGGATTTAGGGTAGGGTACGTGACCTGGTGGTGCGTAATTAAGCGGGGCTGGGATGCATTTTTGCTCATTGACCATGTAGTCGTGACATAGCTTGTCTAGTTCGCCAGTGGTAATACCTGGTTTCACGTATGGGGTAATAAAGTCCAACACTTCGGAAGCAAGCCTGCCTGCGATGCGCATTTTTTCAATGTCTTGTTCGTTTTTAATCGTAATTGCCATAATTCAAACTTAAAGCCATTCTGGCTAAGGTTTTCCTTGAGTTTCGAGATGTGCTTATGGTAGCATACTGCACCCGTTTAGCTGGTAATCAATCAGCAAAGCGATAACGATTAAAATCTGAGTGTTTTACAGGCTTTCATTGTTTTTTATTTAATACTTTTATTGACTTAGCTTGATGAGTTTGTTTTTGCGGTTTTTTGCATAAGCAAATTTTATAAATACATCATGCTCCTCGTACAGGGTGTTCGCTTATGCGGATGTTTTTGGGAGCATGTGAGCTATAACCCTTACTGGAGACTTTTATGTCCGTTACTATGCGTGAAATGTTAGAAGCCGGAGTTCACTTCGGCCACCAAACCCGTTACTGGAACCCAAAAATGGCACCGTTCATTTTCGGTGATCGCAATAAAATCCATATCGTTAACTTAGAAAAAACATTGCCTTTGTTTGAAGATGCATTGAAATATGTGCGTCAGCTTTCAGCAAACAAGGGTCGCATTTTGTTCGTTGGTACTAAACGCCAAGCACGCGACATCATGCAAGAAGAAGCAGTTCGTTCAAACTGTGCGTACGTTAACCATCGCTGGTTAGGCGGCATGTTGACTAACTTCAAAACAGTTAAACAATCTATCAAACGTTTAACTGACTACGAAACAATGCTACAAGATGGTAGCTTGGAAAAATTCGGCAAAAAAGAAGCTTTAGGCTACAAACGCGAAGTTGAAAAACTTTCACGTTCTATTGGCGGCATTAAAGAAATGGGTGGCTTGCCTGATGCAATTTTCATTGTTGACGTTGGTCACGAAAGCGGCGCTGTAACAGAAGCAGCTAAGCTTGGCATTCCAGTCATCGGTGTTGTTGATACTAACAACTCACCAGATGGTGTTACTTACGTAATTCCTGGTAACGATGACTCAAGCCGTGCAATTCGTTTGTACGCTCGTGGTATCGCTGATGCTGTGTTAGAAGGTCGCAACCAATTCATCGCTGAGATTGTGAAATCTGCAGACGAAGAACCAGCTGTAGAAGCTGCAGCAGAGTAATACCCCATAAAAAAGGGGCTCAGGCCCCTTTTTTTATACCTAATACTTTTGAATATAGTGGCTTTTAAGTGAATTCACCCTTAAGCCAAGATGAAATTTAAGGAGTTTTAAATGGCTGAAATTACCGCATCAATGGTGAAAGAGTTACGTGAGCGTACTGATGCTCCGATGATGGATTGTAAAAAAGCGTTGTCAGAAGCTGACGGCGACATGGAACGTGCTGAAGAGATTCTACGTGTTCGTTTTGGTAACAAAGCAAGCAAAGCTGCTGGCCGTGTTGCTGCAGAAGGTACAGTTGGCGTTAGCATCAGTGCTGATGGCAAAACTGGCGCAATGATTGAAGTTAACTCTGAAACAGACTTCTGTGCAAAGAATGATGATTTCTTGGCTTACGTGCGTGAGTTAGCTGTTGTTGTTGAGAAAAGCAATCCAGCAAACATCGAAGCTGTTGCAGCTTTGCCTATGAATGGCAGCACTGCAGAAGATGTTCGTACACAATTAGTTGGTAAAATTGGTGAAAACATTACGCCACGTCGCTTTGTCCGTTTGGCAGCGCAGGGTAAATTATCTTCTTATGTTCACGGTAGCAAAATCGGCGTAATCGTTGATGTTGTTGGTGGTGATGATACGCTTGGTAAAGATATTGCTATGCACATTGCGGCTGCAAAACCAAAATCATTGGATGCAAGCGGTGTTGAAGCATCGCTTATTGAAGCTGAGCGCCGTGTTGCGATTGAAAAGGCTAAAGAAGCTGGCAAGCCAGATGCGATGCTTGAGAAAATTGCTGACGGTACCGTGCAAAAATTCTTGAAAGAAGTGACTTTGCTTAGCCAAAACTTTGTTAAAGATGACAAGGTAACAATTGAGCAGTTATTGAAGTCAAAAGGCGCTTCAGTTGCTTCATTCACGATGTATACCGTGGGTGAGGGCATCGAAAAAGTAGTAACTGATTTCGCTGCTGAAGTGGCTGCTGCTGCTAAGTTATAAAAAATAATTGCGCGGCTGATTTTTAGCTGCACAATGTTGTAAACTCGCAAAACGATGATATCCAAGGAGAGCTTGGCGTCATCGTTTTGCACAATAGAACAGGAGTTTTATACCGTGTCTGCACAAACGCCAAAATACAAACGCATCTTATTAAAACTTTCTGGCGAGGCCCT
>CAIQFD010000002.1 GCA_903870995.1 uncultured Methylophilaceae bacterium
GGTGCTGTCATGGCTGTACCAGCACATGATGAGCGCGACTTTGAATTTGCACAAAAATACAGTTTGCCAATGAAGGCTGTGATTAAGCCACAAAGTGCTGAGCTTGATCTACCGCTGACTGCCGCTTTTACAGAACATGGCGTTTTGTTTAACTCTGGCGCTTTTGATGGCCTAGACTTTGATAGTGCATCAAGCAAAATCGCTGAAGCACTCACCACAAAGAGCTTAGGTAAGCGTCGCACACAATATCGTTTACGCGACTGGGGTGTTTCACGTCAGCGCTATTGGGGCTGCCCTATCCCTATTGTCCACTGCCCAAGCTGTGGCGAGGTGCCAGTGCCTGCTGACCAACTCCCTGTCCGCTTGCCAGAAGACGTGGTGATGGATGGCGTAGGCTCACCAATTAAAAAAGATCCAAGCTTTTACGAAACGACTTGCCCAACTTGTAAAGGCAAGGCAACCCGTGAAACCGACACCATGGACACGTTCTTCGAGTCTTCATGGTACTTTGCACGCTACGCAAGCTTTGACTGCCACACCGGCATGGTGGATGAACGCGCAAACTATTGGTTGCCTGTTGATCAATATATTGGCGGGATTGAACATGCGATTTTGCATCTGCTTTACGCGCGCTTCTTTAACAAATTGATGCGTGATGTTGGCCTACTCAAAAATGATGAGCCGTTCACTAATTTGCTCACGCAAGGCATGGTGCTAAAAGAAGGCACTAAAATGAGCAAATCCAAGGGCAACACGGTTGACCCTCAAGCGCTTATCGACAGCTACGGCGCAGATACTGCGCGTTTATTTATGATGTTTGCTGCGCCTCCTGAGCAAAGCTTGGAATGGGCCGACAGCGGCGTGGAAGGTGCGCATCGTTTCTTGCGCCGCTTGTGGACGTTTGTGGCAACGCATTTAGAAAATGGTGCTGTAGCTGCTTACAAAACGGGGGAATTAACTGCCGAAGTTAAAACCTTAAGACGCCAGTTACATCAAACGATTGAAAAGATTACTGATGACTATGGTCGTCGCCAAACATTCAACACGGCCATTGCTGCCGTGATGGAACTCATGAACGCTTACGGCAAAGTCGAGGGCGAGGATGCCGTCACACGTAGCGTACGCCAAGAAGTACTAGAGAATGTTGTATTACTACTATCTCCTATCGTGCCGCATATTTGCCAAGCTTTATGGGCTGAACTGCGTCAAGACATTGTGATTGAGGATGCAACATGGCCAAGTGCCGACCAATCTGCGATGGTACAGGATGAGGCTGAGCTGGTAGTGCAAGTCAATGGGAAGTTGCGTGGTAGCATTACCGTTGCTAAAACCATGGCAAAAGAAGCCATTGAGCAACATGCACTTGCACAACCGTTTGTGCAAAAATTCCTAGAGGATGGTTCGGCTGTGCGTAAAATCATTGTCGTGCCGAATAAACTCGTCAATATTGTTGTGGGGTAAATATGCAAAGCACTATCGCTCGCCACTTAACTATTCTGATACTGGCCTTTGTCGTTGTGGCCTGTGGATTCCATTTGCGCGGCACAGCAGATTTAGCATTCAGCAAACTCTTCATCAAAGGCTCCTCAAGCATTTCTAAAGACTTAGTCAGCACCCTTAAAACTAACGGGGTGAAGATTGTGACGGAGCCGGAAGACGCAGAAGTTATGCTAGAGCTGATGAGTGATGGCGTTGAGAAGCGCATTCTTTCACTGGGCGGCTCAGGTTCCGTTCGTGAGTTTGAATTATTCTACCGCATAAAATTCCGCGTGCGCGATGCCTCAGAAGAGCTTTGGGGGCAAGAACAAATGATTGAAGCCCGCCGTGATTTTTCATACTTAGACACTGAGTTGCTTGCGAAGTCATACGAAGAAGCCATGCTTTATGAAGACATGAGACGCGACGCGACGCGTGAACTCATGCGACGCCTAGTTGCACAAAAACCTAAAGCTAAGGTTGTGAAATAGGCAAACGCCTAGACTACTCAAATATGAATTTGGCGCCTAAACAACTTGCTCAACACCTCAGCAGCGGGCTCAAGCCACTATATGTATTAACGGGTGATGAGCCTTTATCTCAACGCGAATGTTTAGATGCTATCCGCGCCCAATCTCGCCAGCAGGGCATTGATGAGCGCACTAGCTTAACTGTAGACCGTTATTTCAATTGGGCGCAAATTGCAGAGTTTGGCCAAGCCATGTCTTTATTTGCTAGCCAACGATTACTTGAAATTAACATCCCCACCGGCAAACCTGGGCTTGATGGAAGCAAAGCTTTGCAAGCGCTAGCGGGTGAGGCTTTACCAGATACCATCACAGTGATTGTTTTACCAAAAATCGATTGGCGCGATGCGAAGAGCGCTTGGTACACAGCGCTTCAACAAAACAGCGTATTCATTGAAATCAATGAAGTGGGACCTGAACAATTGCCGCAATGGATTGCAAACCGCTTTGCAATGCAAAAACAAAGCACGGATGCAGAAACCCTCACTTTTATGGCGAACCAAGTGGAAGGCAATTTACTTGCTGCGCACCAAGAAATTCAAAAGCTAGGTCTACTTTACCCAGAAGGCCCGATTGCTGCTGAGGATGTGCGAGCTGCCGTATTGAATGTTTCGCGCTTTGATGCCGTACAATTGGGCGAAGCTGTGTTAACAGGCGATATTGACCGTACCGCACGCATTCTAGAAGGCCTGAAAGATGAAGGCGCGCAACCAGTCGTTGTCATGAACCCATTGATTTGGGCAATTACACCGTTGCTCAAGGTAAAACAGGCTGAGTCACGCGGTGAAAACCTTAACTCAGCGATGAAAAGTGCTAGGCTTTTTTACGAAAAAGAGGCCTTTGCGAGACGTGTATTACTCAAGTTAAGTCTTAAGCAATTACAAGCCGCATTATTAAAGTTGGCGGATATTGATAAAATAGCCAAAGGCATGATGCAAGGGGATGCTTGGCTGGAAATAACACGCTTATGTTTTGGTTTGGCTAAAATATCAGCGCGCCCCAAAGCGCGATAAATCGCATTCAACCATTTGGAATGGATATGGACATTAAAAATTACATGCACAACGTTGGCATTCAAGCCCGTCAGGCTTCGCGTGCGATGGCAAAAGCTGAAACCAACACCAAAAACTTAGCCCTCACCACGATTGCTCAAGCGATTCTGCGTGATAAAGAGGCTTTACTTGCCGCCAACCAACAAGACCTTGCTGCGGCAAAGGCTGCAGGAATGGACGCAGCCATGTTAGACCGTCTCACACTCACTGAAAAATCTATTGCAACAATGGCTGAAGGCCTTCAGCAAATTGCGAGCCTCGCCGACCCAATTGGCGAAATCAGCGATATGAAATACCGCCCTTCTGGCATACAAATTGGCAAAATGCGTGTCCCACTTGGGGTAATTGGGATTATTTATGAGGCCCGTCCAAACGTGACCGTCGATGCGGCTGGACTATGTATTAAATCAGGCAATGCCACCATCTTACGCGGCGGCTCGGAGGCCATCCATTGCAATCAGGCCTTGGCAAAATTAGTCCATGAAGGATTAGCAGCGGCCGGCTTACCAAAAGCGGCTGTGCAAGTTGTCGAAACCACGGATCGTGCTGCGGTCGGCGAGCTCATCACCATGAAAGAGTTTGTGGATGTCATTGTGCCACGAGGTGGCAAAGGCCTCATTGAGCGCATTTCAGCCGATGCACGCATTCCAGTAATTAAACACTTGGACGGCAATTGCCATGTATACGTGGATGACGAAGCTAATTTTGAAAAGGCTTTACGCATCGTTGAGAATTCAAAAACGCAGCGCCTGGGTACTTGCAACACCACAGAATCTCTTTTGATTGCGCGTAGCGTGGCAAAAAACATGCTGCCTAAAATTACCGACATGTTAATTAGCAAAGGCATTGAAATTCGAGGATGTGCAGAAACTTGCGCGCTTGTGCCATCCGCCAAGAAAGCAACGGAAGAAGACTTTTATACGGAATATTTAGACGCAATTATTTCGTGCAAAGTGGTTGAAGGCTTAGATGAAGCCATTGCGCATATCAACCAACACTCATCCCAACACACTGAAGCAATTGTGACTGAGAATTACACCAAAGCACGCCGCTTCTTGAGGGAAGTCGACTCAAGCAGTGTGATGGTGAATGCATCAACACGCTTTGCTGATGGCTTTGAATACGGCCTAGGTGCAGAAATTGGCATCTCAACTGATAAGCTACATGCCCGCGGCCCAGTTGGCTTAGAAGGTTTAACGTCACTCAAGTACATCGTATTGGGTGATGGCCATGTGCGCGCTTAAATCTTTTCCATGATAGGCATTTTAGGGGGCACCTTTAACCCCATTCATCATGGCCACTTGCATCTTGCAGAACGCTTAGAGCAAATACTAGGCCTTGAAGCGACACGCTTTATGCCGGCTGCCATTCCCGCATTAAAAGATATGCCAAATGTCAGCGCAAAGCAACGTGCTGACATGGTTAAATTAGCCATTGCTGAACACCCTCACTTCGCATTAGACAGCAGAGAATTAGACCGCGCAGGGCCTTCTTACACGATTGATAGCTTAATTTCTCTTCGCAAAGAACTTGGTAACACGAGCATTTGCTGGCTAATAGGCTCAGATGCTTTTGCCCATCTCAATACTTGGCATCGCTGGAACGAGCTTCTAGATTACTGCCACTTTGTGGTGGTCAAGCGCCCCCACGCTGAGGCGTTGATTTTCAATGCTGAAGTCACAGCGCTTATTACTTCTCATCAAACCCATGATATTGATGCACTTAAAAATGCATCAAATGGAAAAATATTGATTCAAGAAATTGCCGCTTTAGACATTTCATCTACACAAATTCGTCAACAACTCGCATTGAAAGCAGATGTTAGTCAACTAATGCCGAGTAAGGTAATTAATTACATTCGGCAACATCATCTATATGAAAACACTTAATGGATACATTTAGCCACGCACTTTGGGGGTATGGGCTTTTTGGCCATAAGCGACATGCGTGGATTGCTATCTTATTTGGCGCAGCACCTGATTTGATTTCATTTGGTGCATTTATGCTAATTAGAATGCTAGAGGGCACATGGCATTTTGGAAAACCACCGCTAGAAATCCTTCCACCATGGCTATTTACTAACTACGCTTTCGGTCACAGTGTCATCATCTGTTTTTCTGTGATTGGCTTAGTGAGCTTCTGGCGCAAAGATCTCGCTTTTGCAATGCTAGCTTGGCCCTTCCACATCCTGCTTGATTTCCCATTCCACGCCAAAGCCTACTTTGCCACGCCTCTTTTTTGGCCGATTTCAGACTTTAGTATTGACGGCATTCCTTGGTCTCATTGGTATATTTGGTATCCCAATATAGCGGGATTGATTATTTTGCTGACGTATCGGTTAAAGCAAAAACGCAAAGTTAAAAATCAATAAATTGAGGTGTCGCCCCCCAAGCCACATCTGCAATACATGGCGCCTTAATCATCGCTTTTAGCATCTCAATGTTTTCTTCAATGGCGGGCATATGGGGATCCATCCGATTCGCTACCCACCCCACTAAATTAAGTCCCGCTGCTCTAATTGAGCCAACCGTCATTAAAGCGTGATTAATACATCCCAAACGAACACCAACCACTAGAATGACAGGCAGGTTAAGTTTTACTGCCAAATCCGCCATGGTTTCTTGGCGATTAATTGGCACACGGAAGCCCCCAGCGCCCTCGACCACGACAACATCAGCTTGTGCTTGGAGGCTTTCAAATGCTGTTGCGATTTTATCTAAGGAAATCTGAGTCCCCGCTTGTTCAGCGGCAATGTGCGGGGCAATCGCAGGGGAAAAAACATAGGGGTTAATTAAGTCGATAGAAGCAGAAACATTGCCTGCTTTTTCAAGCTCAGTCACGTCACTATTAAGCAGTCGCCCATTAACTAAGCTAGCGCCTGCAGCAACAGGTTTCATCCCAACAGTCAGATATTCTTGCTGAACAAAATGGCGCACCAAAGCTGCTGCAATATAGGTTTTACCGACATCGGTATCGGTACCTGTCACAAAAAAAGCGTGCTTATTTTTTGCCATGAAAAGTCACAGGCGCAAAGCCGGCACCTAGGTCGATTTTAGTTTTAGGTCTAGCCGCAGGCTTCCAAGCATGGCCGTAAACGACTTCAAATGTGGCAGGCAATTTTCCATCTTTTCTAAAGCGTTCATATTTTTCAGTAAGTTGCTTTAAAAAACCCCTGCCTTGCAAACCACGGCTGCGTCCATCAGCCGCATTGTGCGCTCCTATAGACTTCAAGTCTCGCATCACCGCAATGACATCATCATAAGTAAGCGTAATTCGCTCAACGTCGAGCACTGGTGCTGCAAAGCCCGCACGCACTAAAGCATCCCCAATGTCGTGCATATCAATGAATCTACTTACGTGAACATGCGCTTCATCCACACTGGACGCGGCGCGCAACTCTTTAAGGGTATCAGGGCCCAATGTGCTAAACATCAACAAGCCATCAGTGCGCAACACACGGTGCATATCAGTAAAAGCAGCATCTAAATCATTGCACCATTGAATCGCAAGGTTGGACCACACCATATCTAAACTCCCATCTGCCAAAGGAAGCTGCTCAATATCAGCACAAAGCAAACGTTGCTTACTCAACCCCAAACCTTGCTTGATACGCTGTGTAAAAGAAGTGCTCATCGACTGAGCTTTATGCAACATACCCATCGCCAAATCCAGGGAAATGACCTGCGTTTTAGGATATTTTTGCATCAATGCTTGGCTAGCATGCCCAGTTCCACAACCCGCATCCAATATCCGTTTAGGCTGCATGTTCACCAAGTCCAAACGATTAAGCATCTCTTCGCGCACCAATTTTTGCATCACCGCAGCAGCATCGTAAGTATTCGCGGCACGGTCAAATGAAGCGCGCACTCGGGCTTTATCTAAGTGATAAATATCTTGCTGTGCAGGGGCTTGGCTCATGCTTGTAAAAACTCAGTGATTTTATGGGTGAATACTTCAGGATGCGAAATAAATGGCTCATGCGCAGCACTTGGTAGCGTCAACAACTGGGCATTAGGCAAGGTTTTTGCCGTCCATTCAGCGGCATTTAATGATGCCAATTTGTCATGTGTGCCGTGTATCAGCAAAGTGGGCGTTTCCAAATGTGGCAAATCTGCGCGCAGATCACCTGTTCGCAAAATATCCAAAGCCCCCAATAGGCCTTTCTGATTTGGGGCAGGACGGAGGCTAAGTGCTTCACGTAAGATTTTTGAAGTAGCTCGAGCATTACCACTTCCCATAGCAATCAATGCTAAAAGCTTATTCATAGTGCCTAGATAGTCTTGCATCGCTCCTGCAAAAAAACTTTCAAACACCTCTTTCGGCATGCCTTGTTGCCAATCTTCACGCGCAACAAAACAAGGCGTACTACCAACCAAAATAAGCTTTTTAATGGGTGTGATTAATGCGATTTTTGTCGCAATTAATCCCCCCAACGACCAACCGAGAAGATAAGCATTGGCTGGAATTTCCTGCGCAATTTTTTCGGCAACCGTGTGTAGGTTATACACATCAATATTGTCGCTGTGACCCATACCAGGCAAATCCACCAAGTGCAATTCGAAATACTGACTGAGTAAATCACTCGCTTGCATCCACATGCCACTGTGCATCCCCCAGCCGTGAATCATCACAAGTGGTTCGCCCTGCCCTATCTTTTCAATATGCAGACTCATGCGAGCAAAACCTGCTCTGCTTCATGCAAGTACTGAATCAGCAATTGCACATCGTCCAAGCGGTGTGCGGCAGATAGGGAAACACGAAGACGTGCGGTATTTCTTGGCACCGTTGGTGGACGGATAGCGGGCACTAAAATACCACGTGTTACTAGATACTCACTTAAGCGAATCGCCGTTTCATTACTGCCGACTACGATAGGTTGTATCGCTGTGTCTGACGGCATTAAATGCCATTTTTTGAGGTTTAAATTTTCTTTGAAATAAGCGATTAATTCTCGCAAATGCTGATGAAACGCGTCATCTCTTTGCATCACATCCACAGCAACCACTACAGCTGCCGCCAAAGCTGGTGGACTGGCAGTAGTGTAAATGTAGGTTTTAGCAGACTGAATTAAATACTCAATGATGGTTTCATCACCCGCCACGAAAGCGCCCGCTACGCCTGCCGCCTTACCCAATGTTGCCATGTAGATAATGCGTGGGGATATCACATTAAAATGACTCAAAATACCACGGCCATGGTTACCCAACACACCAAAGCCATGTGCATCATCGAGCAACAAATAAGCATCGTGTTTTTCGCAAAGCGCGACCAATGCTGGCACAGGGGCAATGTCACCATCCATACTAAATACCGCATCAACAATGACTAGCTTTCTTGGGGCATTGCTGGCCGCGAGCATTTGTTCTAATTGCGCTAAATCTTGGTGAGCATAACGATTTAATGCTGCGCGTGCTAAAACAGCCGCATCATTCAAAGAAGCATGGTTGAGCTTGTCCGCAAAGATTGCATCGTTACGTCCAAGCAATGCTGCAACTACGCCCATATTCGCCATATAACCTGTGCTAAAGAGCAAGCCTGCTGGCAAGCCTACAAAGCTCGCCAATGCTTGTTCTGCCTCATGGTGAAATTGATGGTGCCCTGTAATAAGATGGGAAGCCCCACCGCCCACACCAGCCACTTGAGCCGCTTGTTGAAAAGCGAGGATTAAATCAGGATGATTTGCCAAACCTAGATAATCATTGCTTGCGAATGAGAGTAGGCACTGCCCATCTGCAACCAAATGGGCCGCTTGAGGACTTTGTAACAAGCGCCGCTTGCGCTTTAATCCAGCTTGCGCGCGTTCTGCTAGTTCGGCGTTGAGTTGAGCTATCATTTTGTTAATGCGCGTGACGTTTACACGTCACGCAAAATGATTAAATTGGGTGAAGACCCAATTTGGCAAACAGTTGCTTGTCTGTTTCCGCTTCGGGATTGCCTGTGGTGAGTAATTTTTCACCGTAAAAAATGGAATTAGCCCCCGCAATAAAGCATAAAGCTTGAATCCCTTCATGCATGCTTTGACGACCCGCCGAAAGGCGCACAAAACTTTTAGGCATGGTGATGCGTGCCGCGGCAATGGTACGAATAAATTCAAACTGATCTAAATCCTCCACTCCATGCAACGGCGTTCCTTCGACTTGCGTGAGCAAGTTAATTGGCACGCTTTCTGGTGGACGTTCCATGTTAGCAAGCTGAGCAATGAGGCCAGCACGTTGGTTACGACTTTCGCCCATGCCGATAATGCCGCCACAACATACGTTAATGTCTGCCTCACGCACACTGTCCAATGTATCCAATCGATCTTGGTAGGTACGCGTAGTGATTACATCGCCATAGAATTCTGGCGCGGTATCTAAGTTGTGGTTGTAGTAATCAAGACCTGCATCCTTCAATTGCGCGGCTTGCCCCTCTTTTAACATTCCCAAAGTGGCGCATGTCTGTAAACCCATCGCTTTAACTTCTGAAATCATTTTAAGCACAGGCTCTAAATCTTTTTGCTTAGGGCTACGCCATGCAGCGCCCATGCAAAAGCGACTTGCTCCGCTTTCTTTGGCTGCGCGAGCAGCGGCCAATACTTCATCAATAGGCATCAGAGGCTCATTTTCCACATCCGTGTGATAACGCGCCGCTTGTGGACAATAACCACAGTCCTCCGAACAACCACCGGTCTTGATTGAAAGCAATGTACTCACTTGCACTGCGTTTGGATCAAAATTTTCACGGTGAACATTTTGCGCACGGTGGATTAAGTCGCTAAATGGCAACTCAAACAATGCCACAATTTGCGCGACACTCCAGCGCTGCTCTGTTTCAACTGGGGCGACATTGCGTTTAATACTTGATGCTTCAACCACGCTCACATTTAACTCACTCATGCTTCAATCTCCATCTTCATGTCTTGCCAATCTTCTTTTGAGGCACGCAACATGTCTCTAACACCCAAAGGTACCACCAGCAAAACGCTAATGCCCCACACTAAAAACAAGACGTTCAATACGCCAATTTTTTCACCCAACACAAATCCAAAGAATGCCATCACCACCAATAAAGCAAATGTGGAATAAAACCGATATCCTGATTGAGTAATGTACCCACAGACTTTGGGATTAGGATGGTTAGCTGCGGCTGCATACATAAAAATAGACGCGGCCACCCAAATAAATAGCGGAATTACCAGCGGCAATAAAAGCACCGCCAAACAAGAAAAAAATGTAAACCCTTGCGCAGCTCGCATTTGTTGTTTTGCTGTAATAATGTGATGCGTTTCTGGATTTAATTCCATTTTGGCACGCCCTTAACTGCTCAGAATAAGGTCGATTATACATTGTTAAGTAGAAAGCCATCAATTGAATGACAAGTGATTAATATTTAGTCATTTGTTAAAAAGCTATTGCCAAAAGCTTTCCAACCCCGCTCAGTCAGCAACAGAGGCTTAGCTCATGTAGAATGCTGGCTTATCGCATGTTCACTCAGAAAATAAATGTTTAATATCGTATTGTTTGAACCAGAGATTCCGCCCAACACTGGCAACATCATTCGCTTGTGTGCCAATACTGGTGCGAAATTGCACTTGGTTAAGCCACTCGGATTTTCATTAGAAGACAAGCAACTCAAACGTGCTGGTTTGGATTATCACGAATACGCTAACTTACAAATCCATGAGAATTGGGATGCCTGCAAAAAGGCTTTAGCTAACAAACGCATGTTTGCTATCACCACAAAAGGCAGTAGCTCTCATGGTGAAATCCAGTTTCAAAAAGACGATGTTTTTGTATTTGGCCCAGAAACACGTGGCCTACCAGAAGAAATACGCAATGAATTTAGTTCAGAGCATCGAGTGAGACTACCAATGTTGCCGGAAAGCCGTAGCTTGAACTTATCTAACTCAGCAGCGGTGTTGTTATATGAAGCTTGGAGACAAATTGGATTCGAGGGCGGCGCTTAAAAAACGTTAATTAAACGACTCTTCTTTTTGCTCACGACCAAGTAAATCCATCACAGCATCACGCGGTGACTTTCCATGTGATAACACTTGATCAACCTCATGCGTGATTGGCATATCTACACCTAAATCTCGAGCACGTTTCACCACTTCACGCGCGGTATAAACACCCTCAGCCACATGACCTAGCGTCGCTAAAATCTCAGCCAAAGGCTTACCACTTGCCAATTGCAAGCCCACTTCACGATTTCGTGAGTATTGTCCCGTACAGGTTAAAATCAAATCTCCCGCACCAGCCAAGCCCATAAAGGTATCTTTTTGCGCCCCCATTGCCATGCCGAAACGTGTCATTTCAGCCAAACCACGGGTAATCATCGCGGCACGTGCATTATTACCAAACTGCATGCCATCAGAAATGCCAGCAGCGATTGCCATTACGTTTTTAAGCGCACCGCCAACGGCTACACCAGCTACATCAGTACTGGTATAAACACGTAAAGAACCACCATGAAGTGCAGCACCAGCTTGTTTTGCGAAATCGGCATCATTCACCGCCAAAGAAACCGCTGTTGGTAAACCACGCACCAATTCAGCAGCAAAGCTAGGGCCTGAAAGCGCACCCCAAGATTGATTAGGACCTAATTCTTCAAGCGCTACTTCATGCGGCAATTTTGCGGTATCAGGCTCAAGGCCTTTATTTGCCCAAATGACCGGCACCTTAACGCCCAGCGCTTTAATTGATTGTAAAGTGGCGCGGAAACCACACGTCGGCACAACAGAAACGATGAAATCAACATCTTGCAAAGCCAAACCCAAATCAGACTCTACACTGAGGCTATCGTTGAATTTAAAATCGCCGAGATACATAGGATTGGCACGCACTTTACGCATACCATCAACGTGGGCAACTTTGCGCGCCCACAAGCAAACTTGGTGCTGCTGGCTGATGTGCATTGCCAGGGCAGTTCCCCAAGCACCAGCTCCTAATACCGCTATTTTCATTTCATACCCTTACAAACCCCAAACCGCCGAGGTTTGAACAAATCCAGCCAATCCATCTTTATGCTTCACTTTCACCCAGCCATTCTTGGCAGGCTCTAGCAATTCCACCACCACATCTTTTTCTATACGACAAATCGAAGCAACACCAGCCTCTGGCGTCTGTTTCATATCAGCTGGTGCAATCGTCAACAAAGTGCGCTTAGGACTGAGCTGTTTGGCGTCTATCCAACTTAGGCCGCCCTGCTGATCACGCACCTTAACCCACTCAGCGAGGTTCACAATTACCTCAACTGGATAGCCCTGACCGAGAAGATAAACTTTTTTTCCTTGCGCCGAAGGCGTGTCGTAAACAATCGCCTTGGGAACGCTTACGGAACGAAATTCAGCTGCCGCCAACCTTGGCAACAGCATGAACAAGGCGATAACAAAAAGCTTAGTGTGTAGTTTTTGCAGCTTCATCTTGCGCTTGCTGTTGCTTTTGTTGTGCATACAGCGCTTCAAAATTGATTGGGCTCAACACAACAGGCGGGAAGCCTGCACGTACTGAGGCATCAGAAACTACTTCACGCGCGTACGGGAACAAGATGTTTGGACAAGTGATGCTAAAAATGATTTCCAAGTTCTCTTCCGGCACATTACGCACTTGGAAAATACCAGCTTGAGCCACTTCGATTAAGAATGCAGTTTTTTCGCCGATTTTTGAAGTCACTGTAATGGTAAGCACTACTTCGAAGATACCATCATCAAGCTTACTTGCAGTATTGCTGATTTCAATACCGATTTGAGGCGCATCACGATCGGTAAAGATTTGTGGGGCATTAGGTAATTCCAATGACAAATCTTTTACATACAATTTCTCAATACCAAAACCAGGCGCTTGATTTTGCTCCAAGGCTTGGTTTTCTGTTGTTTGCTCTGCAACTGCTTCTTTCTTTGCCATGATTTTCCCTAAAAATTTTCAAAAAATTGCGTTAAATCGCTTAACGCATCCAAACGATAATGAAGAAAGTCAGTATTTTAACTGATGCTTATACTAATTGCTTGTGTTGCTTAAGTGTTTTGCCTTGAGTCTTTACTTAGCTAACAATGAATCGAGTTCACCAGCTAGATCTAATGCACGCAAATCGTCAAAACCACCAACATGATGCTCCCCAATATAGATTTGCGGTACAGTACGGCGCCCTGTTCTTTCCATCATGGCCACTTTCAATTCTGGCGCTGAATCAACTTGAATCTTTTCTATATCAACAACCCCCTTGCTGTTCAGCAACCGCTCCGCATTGACGCAATAAGGGCAATAAGCACTGGTGTACATGACTACTTTACTCATGAAATAACCTTTTGACGCATCGCGCCATTAATTAAGTAAAAATGTGAATTGTACCTAAAGACTAAGTAGAAACTGAATTGACGCTGATAATTTCGGCAAATAATGCAGATTTATTGAGTAAAAATCACTAAAATAGCGGGATTACTTGAATACTCGTTGAGAAAACACCTCACATGAAAATTACGCCTGTCGTATTGTTGATTTTAGATGGCTTTGGATACCGTGAAGACATCACAGATAATGCCATCGCCCAAGCCGAAAAGCCCAACTGGGATAAACTTTGGAAACAATATCCGCACACCCTAATTAACGCATCAGAGCACTTCGTTGGCTTACCTGACGGACAAATGGGCAATTCCGAAGTAGGCCACCTCAATATTGGTGCAGGTCGTATCGTATTTCAAGAATTTGAGCGTATCAACAACGCAATCGCGACAGGTGAGTTCAATCTAAACCCTGTACTGCTAGAAGCAGTTAACACTGCTAAAAATGCGGATAAAGGACTGCATATTTTTGGCTTAATTTCTGACGGTGGCGTACATAGCCACCAAGACCACATTTACGCCATGATCAACATGGCTGCAAAACAAGGCTTAAACAAAATCTACGTCCATGCGTTTTTAGACGGACGTGACACCCCTCCAGTGAGCGCGAAACCCTACTTGCAAAAACTGGAAGAGCAGATCCAAAAAATTGGTGCTGGCAAAATCGCATCTATCTGCGGTCGTTATTACGCGATGGATAGAGATAAACGCTGGGAACGCATTGCACCAGCCTACGAGTTACTCACTGAAGGTAAAGGTTTATTCACGGCAAGTACCGCATTAGAGGGCTTGGAATCGGCTTATACGCGAGGTGAAAATGACGAGTTTGTGAAAGCCACATCTATTATTAAAGCTGGTGAAAAACCTGTATATGTCGATGATGGTGACGTCATTGTCTTTATGAACTTCCGTTCAGACCGTGCGCGCCAAATGACCACATGCTTTCTGGACGCAAGTTTTGAAGGCTTTAAGCGTAACAAGCTACCCAAACTCGGTGGTTATTACACACTCACCATGTATGACAAAAACGAGGCGAATGCGAAAGCAGTCTTTCCTCCGAGTGACATTCATAACACCTTTGGTGAATACATTGCCAAGCAAGGCCTAAAACAACTTCGAATTGCGGAAACAGAAAAATATCCGCATGTCACTTTCTTTTTTAACGGCGGTGAAGAAAAAGTTTTTGAGGGAGAAAGCCGTATTCTTGTGCCATCCCCTAAAGTGGCGACTTACGACTTACAGCCTGAGATGAGCGCTTTTGAGCTCACGGACAAATTAGAAGCGGCCATTTTGAGCAAGGAATATGCAGCCATTATTTGCAACTATGCAAACTGCGACATGGTGGGCCATACAGGCATTATGTCAGCCGCTATTAAGGCGGTTGAAACGCTAGACACATGCATAGGTCGGCTAGTGAGCGCCGCACAAAGCGTGGGTGCAGAAATTATCATCACCGCTGACCACGGCAACGTAGAGATGATGCAAGACTTACAAAACAACCAACCGCACACACAACATACAACCAATCTTGTGCCATTACTCTACATCGGCCGCGATGCTGAAATGTCTAAAACTGGCGCACTTTCAGATATTGCCCCAAGCTTACTCAGCATGATGGGCTTACCGCAACCCTCAGAAATGACAGGCCATTCTTTAGTGAGCATCAAGTAACATGTTAAATGGCAAAAGTTTTTTAATTGGATTCGTGCTATTTGCGCTAACTGCATCTTCTGCACCAGCTATCGCTGCTAACAAAAGCGAGAAACCAAAAGAAAAACTCAATAATATCCATGAGCGCATTGAGTCGCTCACTAAAGAGTTAGGTAAAACAAAAGAAGCGCATGCTGATGCTGCAGATGCTTTAAAAGAGAGCGAAAAGGCAATCAGCGAAACCAATCGAAAGCTATACGAGCTTCAACAAGAACAAAAGAAACATAGTGAAACGCTTCAAGTATTGCAGACACAAAAATCTGGGCTTGAGAACACAATTGAAGGACAAAAAAATCAGCTAAGCAAACAGATATATCAGCAGTATTTACACGGCCAGCAAAGTTACTTACAAGTCGTTCTGCAAGAACAAGACCCAAGCTCCATAGCCCGCCAACTGCAATACTTTTCTTACATTACTAAAGCACGTGAGAATCTCATTCACGGCATGCAATCCAACTTAAGCCAAGTCACCAAACTTAACGAACAAACTGTGGATGCACTACAAGAGGTGGTTAATCTCAAAAACAAACAACAAAATGAGCGTAAGAATCTTGAGGTGCAAAAGCAATCGCACAGTAAAGTTGTTGAGAAGCTATCATCTCAAATCAGTGCCCAGCGCAACGAAATCGAAAAACTGAAACGCGACGAAAAAAACCTATCTCAACTTGTAGAGCGCTTAGCGAGAGCTCCGCAACCAAAACCACAAAACCCAACACTAGCAAACAAACCAAACAACAGCTCGCACGAGGCAACAACAAGCAAGCCTGAGTCCGAACCAACGCCGCAGCGGCCTTTAGCGACCAACGAATCACTGCCTAGCAATGCTTTTGATGGTGGGAACTTCGAGGCTTTAAGAGGGAAACTTAACCTGCCTGTGCGTGGTGAAGTTACCAACAAATTTGGCAACAGTCGCCAAGACACTGGTCTGACTTGGAAAGGCTTGTTTATCAAATCAAATGAAGGCAACGAAGTGAAGTCTGTTGCGAGCGGACGTGTAGTCTTTGCGGATTGGATGCGCGGGTTTGGCAATCTGATTATTGTTGATCATGGCGGTGGCTACATGAGCCTTTACGGCAACAATCAAGCCTTATTACGCAAAATGGGAGATACTGTAAAAGGTGGCGATACGATTGCTAGCGTTGGCAATAGTGGGGGCAATGACACAGCTGGCTTATATTACGAACTAAGAAGCCGGAGCAAACCATTTGACCCGATGAGCTGGAGTGTATTGCATTAAAACTGGTTAAACGGTCTACCTTAATCGAGCGTTTCACAAATATCACGCACTAGACTTGGTCCACGGTAAATTAAACCACTGTAAACCTGCACCAAGCTTGCACCAGCAGCGATTTTCTCTGCAGCATCAGCGCCACTCAAAATTCCACCCACGCCAATAATCGGCAACTCTCCAGCAAGCTGCTTTGAGAGCTGGGAAATCACTAACGTAGATTTCTCACGTACTGGCGCACCAGACAATCCGCCCGTTTCAGAAGCATTAGGCAAGCCAGCCACCATTTCTCTAGCCAAGGTCGTATTGGTTGCGATCACAGCATCGAATTGATGCAACTTAAGCAAATCAGCGATTTCTATAATTTGCATCTCATCTAAGTCCGGTGCAATTTTTAATGCAATTGGCACATATTGACCGTGCTTTTCTGCTAATACTTTTTGCTCCGCTTTCAAAGATGCAAGCAAAGCATCTAGCGCATCTTTTTCCTGTAGTTGACGCAAGTTTTTAGTATTTGGAGACGAAATGTTCACCGTAATATAACTCGCGTGCGTATAAACTTTACGCATACAAATCAGATAATCATCAACGGCGCGCTCATTAGGCGTATCAAAGTTTTTGCCAATATTAATGCCCAAAATACCGCGATATTTGGACGCCTGAACATTTTGAATAAGGTTGTCTACACCCAAATTATTAAAGCCAAAACGGTTAATAACGCCTTCCGCTTCTTTCACTCGAAATAATCTTGGCTTAGGATTGCCAAGCTGAGGGCGTGGCGTAATAGTCCCAATCTCAAGAAAGCCGAACCCCAAGGCAGCCATGCCATCAATCACAGCACCATTCTTATCTAGTCCAGCGGCGAGACCAACGCGGTTAGGGAATGTCAGCCCCATCACGGTTTTAGGCTGACAATCAGCAGGCTTGGGAAGCAACGCCAGCAAGCCGACTTTTTCGGCAAACTTGAGGCTTTTTAAAGTGAGGTCATGGGCATTTTCAGCGTCGAGCTGAAATAGAAACGGCTTTGCGAGTGCGTATAGGTTCATACGTTTATTTTACTCGAAAAGCCGTGCATTACTAAAAATGTCAGTGAACTTGATTTAGCAATCAAACACGATAATTTGCTCTGACAGCCTAATCATACGTTCCACAGGGGTGACCCAAACAATGCCATCACCAACTTGTCCCGTATGACCACACTCTACAATAATCTGTAAAACGCCCTCGACTAGATCATCAGGCACCACCATTTCGATTCGCACCTTTGGACTATAGTCAGCTAACTCATCACGGATACCTTGTGAAGGCTTGGCCAGATAGTGTCCACATCCCTCCACTTTCGTCACTGTCATTCCGGGAAACTCTTTGATGTTTTTGAATGCTGAACGAATCTTAGCTAATCGCTGCGGCTGTATCACTGCTTTAATTTCTTTTTTCATACGACGTCATCTCCAAGTCTATTAAGACTTATGCCTCTAGCCTAAGTTCTTCAAATTTACGATATAAAGTTGGCACCACCACTAAGGTAAGTAAGGTGGAGCTAATTAAGCCACCAATCACTACTATCGCTAATGGCCGCTGAATTTCTGAGCCAGGTCCTGTTGCAAACAAAAATGGCACTAACGCCAACATCGCAACGGTCGCCGTCATCATCACAGGCCTAAACCTTTGCTGACAACCTTTAACGATTGCATCTATTTGACTTAAGCCATCGTCACGCAAATGACGGATGTAAGACACCAGCACCACGCCATTCAATACAGCAATCCCCCACAACGCAATAAAACCCACCGAGGCTGGCACAGAGAGGTATTCCCCGGTGACAAACAAAGCCAATATCCCACCAATAGAAGAGAACGGTAACACCATAATAATCATCGTGGCATATCGCACAGAATTAAACAGCAAGAACAGCAAGAAGAAAATTGCACCAATCGTAATTGGAATAATAATCTTCAGATGGTTCATAGCGCGTTCCATGTTTTCAAATTGACCGCCATACTCTAAATAATAGCCATCTGATAGCTTCAGCTTATTATCCAACACTTTTTTTAACTCGGCGACAAATCCACCCAAATCGCGGTCTTTAACATTAATCCCGACAACAATACGACGCTTTGCCAATTCACGACTAATTTGAGCTGGCCCATCTTTAACCTCTATCTTTGCCAAATCACGCAATGCCACTCGCGCACCATTAGGAGAGGTAATCATGATGTTGCCAATCGCCTCAACATTATTACGAAAGTCTTCTGGGTAACGCACCGCCGCACTAAAACGACGCTGCCCTTCAAAGATTTCTGTGGCAACCTTACCACCAAGAGCCGTTTCAATGACATCATTAATATCGCTAGCATTGACGCCTTGTCGCGCAATCGCTTGTCTATCAATGACGACATTCAAATATTGCTGTCCTGAAACCTTTTCAATCTTAATTTCAGTTGCACCATCGATTTTTTGCGCAAGCTTTGAAATTTCTTCAGCTTTGGTTTTAAGTAAAGTCATATCCTCACCAAACACTTTCACCGCGACATCAGCACGCACGCCTGTCAAAAGCTCATCCACACGGTCTGAAATCGGCTGCGCCATAATGACTTGCACCCCAGGAAGATTTTTTGCCAACACATCACGCATTTTTTCTGCAATGTCGTCTTGTGTCCAGCCATCAGGCCATTCATTTCGGGGCTTCAAGCTCACTATGGGCGTAGATTCATTTTGCGCCTGCGGATCAGCAGGGCTTTCACCACGACCAACGCCAGAAACCGCCGATTTAACTCCAGGCACTTGCTCCATAATCAGCTTCATTGCTTGGCTCTCCATCTTGATAGATTCCTCAAGCGAAATATTTGGCACTCGATTAATACCAGGAACAATTGAGCCTTCTTTCATTTCTGGAATAAATGACATCCCTAAAAATGGCAGAATAATCAAAGAAGCTACAAAAACAGCAACAGCAGATGTCACTGTCTTTTTCTCGTTAGCCAAGGACCAATTTAATAGGCGTAAATATGGTCGTTTTATTGCTTGAATCAAGCGTGTATCTTCCCCACTACCTCCTTTAAGTATGTATGAACACAACACTGGCGATAGTGTTAATGAAAGGACAAGCGAAACAAACAAGGCAATCGCAATCGTCAGCGCAAGTGGCGCAAACATTTTGCCTTCCATTCCCTCTAACGTCATCAAAGGCAAGAACACCAAAATGATAATTCCCACACCAAATAGCACTGGCGTACCAACCTCTGCAGCGGCTTCTAACACCACACGAATCTTACTTTCACCATGGCGGTGACCTAACTGATGGAAGGCGTTTTCAACCACCACCACGGACCCATCAACCATCAGGCCAATCGCAATTGCCAATCCTCCCAAGGACATGAGATTGGCAGAAATTCCATAATAATTCATCGCCATAAAAGTAATCAGCGGGGTTAGGATTAAAGTGCCCACCACAATCAAACTTGAACGTACGTCCCCTAAAAACAAGAACAGAACCACTATCACTAAAACGATACCCTCAATCAGTACTTTTACAACCGTATGCAAAGCAGCGTCCACCAACTCACTTCGATCGTAAAATGGTGTGATTTGCAAGCCTCCTGGCAACATACCTTTACTGTTAACCTCTTCAACACGGGCTTTGATACGGCTTACCACCTCTTTGGCGTTACCCCCGCGCATCATCATCACAACACCACCCACCGACTCCGTATCGCCATTTTTAATTAAAGCGCCGACGCGAACCTCACTACCAAGTCTGACCTCTGCCACGTCCCGCATATAGACTGGCACACCGTTCTGCTCTTTCAAGACGATGCCACGAACGTCATCTAAATCCTGAATCAAACCTACGCCTCTAATTAAATATTGCTCAGCATAATGCGGCAACACTCCCCCACCGCTATTGCCGTTATTACGAGCCAGTGCAGTGTAAATATCTTGTAATTTCAAACCGTAATAATTCATCCGATCTGGATTAACCAAGGCTTGATATTGCTTGACGTAACCACCCTGGGAGTTAATTTCAGCCACACCAGGAATGCCGCGTAGTAATGGCCGCACAACCCAATCTTGCACTGCACGGCGCTCAGTCAACTCTTCTTCTGTGAGTGCAGTCGTTCCATCGGTTTTTTTATCTAAGGTATATTGATAGACCTCTCCCAAGCCAGTCGAAACAGGTCCCAGAACAGGCATGACACCTACTGGCATTTTTTCCATCACTTCGGTCAAACGTTCCATCACCAATTGTCTAGCGAAGAAAACATTAGTCTCATCCGTGAATACCAGAGTGATGAGCGATAGCCCATTTTTATTGAGCGAGCGCATCTCAGTCAGCCCAGGCAAGCCTGTCATAGAGATCTCAAGCGGAACCGTCACAAAACGCTCCATTTCTTCTGGTGAGCGCCCCGTTGACTGCGTAGCAATCAACACTTGCACGTTGGTCACATCAGGAAAAGCATCCACAGAGAGTTTTTTGACAGCAAAAATACCTGACACCATCAGTGCCAAGGCAATCACAACAACAACGAGACGCTGCCGAAGCGCGCCGCGAATGATAGATTCAATCATGGCTTACTCCAACTCTTTACGTTTACGTTCATTGTTAACATGGAATGCGCCTTCTCCGACAACTACCTCACCCTCTTCAATCCCGTTGACAACAGCAACCATACTTTGGTATTCGCCTCCTAGTGTGACTTCGCGTAAGCGATATTTATTTGGCGCAACTTGAACGAATACATGATCTTTATCGTTTTCACGCACAACACTCTGCACTGGAATTGCAAGTTTAGGTAACGGTTTAGATTGCACTAGCATAGATACCAGCATATCTGGCTTGAGGTTTTTTGCACGATTATCGATTTCACTCCGCACCGTCACAGTGCGTGTTTGTGGGTTAACCACATCACCGACATAAATAAGTTTTCCTTTAATGGCTGATTGATGCAGCGCAGGGACTTCAATATTCACTTCTTGGCCAATTTCAATTGAGTCGACTTGACGCTCTGGAACCTCTGCAACCGCCAGCACACGTGAAAGATCTGCTACGACAAATAACTCATCTGCTGGTTGAACCACCTGCCCTAAATTAATCTTACGGCTAATTACAGTGCCAGAAATCCTGGCTGAAACAGTACTAAAAGAGTGCATCTGAGCAGCTTTAGATAACTTTGCAACACTCTGGGCTGACATACCTAATACTTGCAATTGATCAGCTGCCGCATTCAACTCTGCCTGGGCAGCGCTTAGTTCTGATTCACGTCGTTGCAGTTCCGCTTTACTAATGACATCAGCATCGAGCAAAACACGAGCACGTTCCACCGCTTTGCTTTGCAAATCGATTTGCTGTAACGCCTTAATGTAAACCAATTGATTTTGAGCAAGCTCCGTACTATTTAAAGAAGCAAGCGCCTGCCCCTGCTTAACTGACTGGCCAAGGACAGCCTCAATCTCTGTGATGCGACCAGTGACTGGCGCACCAATACGCGCAATCCGTTGCTCATCCACTTGAACGCTACCAGGAATACGCAATACCTCACGAATCTCCGCCTGGCCTACCTTAACCAATTGCACTTTTCCTTGTAATACTGCACTCAATTCGACCAAATTAGGGTCTTCTGCTTTTTTAGCAGCTTGAGGTGTTTCATTTGAAGCTTTACAGGCGACCAGCGCCAATCCCAAACATAGCATCGACAATGTTCTACACTGCGTCATCCATACATTTTTATTTTTAAATTGTGTTGCCATCTTTAAACATCCTTATTCATTATTTTTTATATGATTAATTGGTCGGCAATAACTCTGCACCTAGCAAACGTTCAATTTCAAGCATGGTGCTCACGTAATCAAATTTTGCGGTCAGATAATCTTTTTTAACGGCACGATAAGTCCGCTGCGCATCCAAGTATTCTAAAATTCCGCGCTCACCAAAGCGGTAAGCTGACTCGGCAACTCTCAATACCGACTCAGCCTGTTTTAACAGTCCGTGTTCGAATGCCCTAAGTTGATTTTGGGCAATCACATAACGTTGATATGCCGACTCCAAATCACGATTTAGCGCTAGCTCTCTATCGCTCAGCACCGCTTGTACTTGACGGACATTAGCAGCAGCCTCGGCAATTTGGCCTTGGCGCTGAGTCCACAGAGGAAGCGGAACGGCCAAGCCTAAACGAAAACTAGTCAAATCGGGATCCTGCTCAATCCCTGCCTTTATCGTTACGCCTGGATTACGGAGGTTTTCTTCAAGCCTTAATTTTGCATCCGCAGTTTGCGATGCAGCACGTACCTGTTTCAATTGGGGGCTTTGTGCTACCTGATCACGAAGAGATTGGATCGTTGGCAATGTTTGAGTAAGCGGCAATTCGCCTTGGAGGGAATAATCCGCAGGCATTGAAATACCAACAAAGCCCTGTAAGTAAGCTTTAGCCTCAACGATACGAACAAAAGCAGCCTGATAATCACGTTCAGCAGCCAAGGCCTCTGTATCCGCTTTAATCAGCTCGTAACGTGGAGACTCGCCAATATCGACCCGTAATTTCACACGCTCACGAATCTGTTGTAATAAATTTCTATCCTCTTCAACCAAGCGCAAGGCTTCTTGCCTTTGTAGCACATCATAAAACGCCTGTTTAACCCGAGAGCGCAATTCGATTTGATTGATCTCTGTATTAACGCCAGCAAATTTTACATTCGACTCAGCAATCTCTTTACGCGCAGTTCTCACATCCGAAAATTCTAATGGTTGCGATAATGCAACGCCCCAATTATTACGCGTTTCATTGGTGCCAGAGCGATATCGACTAGGCCCTGCACCCATTTCAATTTCAGGATTCATGAAAGATTTGGCCGTGGTAACACTGGCTACGGCAGCATCCTCTTGCGCCTTAGTCGCGCGCACACTAGGGTGGTCCTTAAACGCAACATCAATTACTTGCTGTAAGGTATAGCTTGAATCAGCGTAAGCAAATGTTTTAGCTGTCAACATGAGTAGAACCGCTAATCTTTTTAATGTACTTTTGGTGAACATCGTTGTATTTACACTCATCTGTTTTTTTCATTCCATCAACAAAGCTTGTTTAATGACTTTTACCAACTGCAGTTCAGCTGATAAATAATAAAATGCGAAAAAATTTAATCGGCGCAACCTGATTTGCATAAAGCAATAGTCACGCCAGATAGTTAGCGCAATTGAACGATTAAAACGATGGCGGCCTTTTGGGCGGAGAAATAATCGGCGGGGAATAATGCCGACTAAAAAAAACAGGCAGAACTAAAAAAAGGACTGGAAGAAAAGTTGCGATGGGGATAAGAATCAAATCATCACTAGCGTTAAGGGCATCATCAACATCCGCTTCTTCAGAAAGCACATCATGGACGCTCGGCACCTCAAAAGTGATTTGATAGCTTTGCACCGCGGTTTTGCTGAATAAGCAAAAACACAATGCTAGTCCAATCAATATTGTTGTGATATTTCGAAGTGTCATCAGCTTAATTCTAATCACAAAAACAAAATTTGCATACAAATCAAAATATTTAACCTTAAGGTAATTTTGATCCCTCGCTCAAACACTCCGCCAAGTCGTGCCATGCGGACCGTCTTCCAAGACAATCCCTTGAGCTAATAGTTCTTGGCGTATACGATCAGCGTCAGCAAAGTTTTTAGCTTTTTTAGCATCCGCACGTGCAGTGATTTGCGATTCAATCGCTGCTGCATCAAGGCCCTCCGCTGAACCGCTTTGCATAAACTCCTCTGGGCTACGCTCAAGCAAACCAAGGATATTGGCCAATCCTTTTAATTGCGAAGCAACAGCAGAATCGCCTGACTTATTCAATGTATTCGCTAAATCAAACAGTACAGCAACCGCCTCTGGCGTATTAAAGTCATCGTCCATGGCAGCTTTAAAAGCTTGATAAGAGGTAGCATTTTGATCCACCTCAGCAGTTCCATCAACCCCACGCAATGCGGTATAAAGCCTTGTCAACGCTTGCTTTGCATCATCCAAATGCTTATCTGAATAATTGAGCGGACTACGATAATGTGCTCGCAAAATAAAGAATCGGACCACTTCAGCGTCGTACTTTTTCAACACATCCCGAATGGTAAAAAAGTTGCCCAAGGACTTAGACATCTTTTCATCATCAACCCGCACAAATCCGTTATGCATCCAATAGTTGACGAAAGTACAGTCGTTCGCCGCTTCTGATTGGGCGATTTCATTTTCATGATGCGGGAATTGCAAATCCTGGCCACCACCGTGGATGTCAAAATGTTTGCCTAAATGACACGCGCCCATCACTGAGCACTCGATATGCCAACCTGGACGTCCCTTGCCCCAAGGAGAATCCCAGCTAGGTTCATTTGGCTTGACCGACTTCCAAAGCACAAAGTCCATCGGGTCACGTTTGAAAGTATCCACCTCAACACGCTCACCAGCGCGTAAGTCCTCTAAAGACTTGCCAGAGAGCTTGCCGTAAGTAGCAAAGCTATTCACGGAGTAGAACACATCGCCATTTTTAGCATGATAGGCGTGGTCTTTGGCAATTAGCGCGGAAATCATCTCTATCATGCCATCTACGTGAGCTGTGGCACGAGGTTCGATATCGGGACGAAGCACGCCAAGCAAGGCCGAGTCTTCATCCATCGCATCAATGAACCGCTGCGTCAGTACGCTAATATCCTCACCATTTTCGTTGGCGCGCTTAATAATTTTATCGTCAATATCGGTAATATTGCGGACGTAAGTCACATCAAGGCCCGAGGCTCTTAACCAGCGGCTTACCATGTCGAATACGACCATCACACGGGCATGGCCAAGATGACAAAAGTCATACACGGTCATTCCACAGACGTACATACTGACTTTGCCAGCCACCATCGGGACAAACGTTTGTTTTTCGCGTGCGAGTGTATTGTAGATTTTGAGCATGTGATTTTGACTAAAACTGAGTGCTTTTTATGGCTTAAATAATACGCCCTGAAGAGATATCACTTAAATGTCTAAATAAATATGGTTTATTGTGCTGCGCTAGTAGAGCTAAGACGGGGTTTTTGATAGAATCAAGCACCTCATCAAACTGCGAAAAAGTATATCACAATGGTTATATCGCGCGCTTTATCAATTCGTTTACTGTTACTGCTCACACTAAGCCTCTCGCCGTTGGCAAATGCAGACGACCTCAAAGACATCGCACAACAGGCAAGCCAAGGCCAACAAGCTGCTGCTATGGAACGAATTAATAGCCATATCAACGCAAATCCGAATGATGTACAAGCACTTTTTATGCGCGGCGTCATGTTGGCTGAGCAAGGCAAAAAAGACGATGCAATTAAGGCTTTTGCAGACATTACTCAACGCTTCCCTGCACTACCTGAGCCGTACAACAATTTGGCTGTGCTTTATGCAGACCAAGGCCAGTTCGACAAAGCCAAACAAGCGCTAGAAAATGCAATTAAAACGCACCCAAGCTATGCCACTGCACACGAAAATCTTGGCGACATTTATGCCAAGATGGCCTCTGAAGCCTATGGCAAAGCTTTACAGTTAGACACAGGCAACGCACGTACACAAAATAAGCTGTTGCTGATTAAAGACTTATTTAGTGCAAATGGCAAAACTGGCTTAGCAGCAAGTACAAAACCTGGCCACATCAACACCACCACCCTTCCTGTGACTGCTGAATCGGTTTCAATAATCAAAGAGCCTGCAAAAGCAAGTAGCAAACCTGAACCTAGCAACGACACGGCGAATGACGACAATCAATCTGTCGTGAATAGTGTCAATAAATGGGCTAGTGCTTGGTCAAACAAAAACATTGAAGCTTATTTAGATGCTTATGCTGACTCATTCAAAGCCCCAGACGGACAAAGCCGTAAAGAATGGGAAAAAACCCGCCGCGAACGCATCAACAAGCCAGGTAGAATCGAGGTTTCTGTTTCAAATATTAATGTGCATTTAGAAGACAGTAAGCATGCAAAAGCAAGCTTCAAACAAAGCTATCACTCTGGTAGCTTGTCGCAAAAGACTTCTAAGACTTTGTTTTTTGTTCTATCAAACGGCAAATGGCTAATCGAACAAGAGAAAGCCAACCATTAACTTCATGTCTATTGCTAGCATCATGAATTTCTTCAGCCGACATCCAAAAATAAAATTCAAGTTCTGTACTGTCATCACGCTTTTTTTGGTGGCCGTACTTCCTTGGAATGCAACGGCATTAAATAGCCCTGAAGTCAGCGTACTTCAACGCTCAAATATTTTTGCCTCTAACAAAACTGAAGATCTAATTGTCAAAAGCTTAATGGCTATTTCATCTGGGGAAATTCAAACTGCTTTAGATACCTTAGACCAAGTGCTAGCAACCACCCCCAACTTCAAACTCGCTCAGTTGGTTAAAGGTGATTTACTCATGGCGCGGGCTCTACAATTTCAAGACTTTGGCTCACCAAACCCAAATTCGGAAGATGTCGTTGGCTATCGCGATGAGGCTCGCAAGAGAATTGAGCGTTATTTAGCAAAAGACACCGGTAATTTCACGCCGGAACCTATTTGGCAGCTCGACCGCTCACAACCTTACGTTGTGGTTGTTGATGCAGACAAATCACGTTTATTTGTCTATAAAAATGAAAATGGCATGCCAAAATATGACGCTGACTTTTACGTCACTTTAGGAAAAAATGGCAGCGAAAAGAAATATGCCGGCGACAAAAGAACACCACTAGGCGTTTACTTCACCTCAACCAAGCTGCCACAAAAACTCGCGGACATGTACGGCGATGCAGCTTACCCACTTAGCTACCCAAACGAATGGGATAAGCGCCAAGGGAAAACGGGCAGTGGAATTTGGCTACACGGAACAGCACACGACACCTACAGCCGAGCCCCTCAATCCAGTGATGGATGTGTCGTACTCTCCAATCAGGATCTCAACACACTCACCCCTATTTTGCAGCAAGGAAATGTACCCGTCATTGTAGCTAAAGGCATGGAGTGGCTTAGCGCAAACCAAACGCCAAAAGACAGACAAGCTCTATTAGATGCTGTAGAAAACTGGCGCAAAGATTGGGAGTCCCAAGAAACTGATGCTTATCTCAATCATTACGCAAGCTCATTCTCCAATGGTAGTTTAGACTTTAATCACTGGGCAGAAGAAAAGCGCCGCATTCAAGCGAACAAACCTAGCGTAGACATTAAATTATCAAGTGTCAGCATATTGCGTTACCCGAATAGCCCACTGCCCATGGCAGTTGTGACGTTCAATCAAACATTCCGAAGTAATGCACTTGATAGCCAAATGCGTAAACGCCAATATTGGGTTTTTGAAAATCAGCAATGGAAGATTATTTACGAAGGCGCAGCCTAAGGGCACATTGAATTAGTTTTTTATATCTTTGACTTAAATTTAGAGGAAAATAACGTGGTTAAATTACATACAAACTTTGGTGAATTCACAATTGATTTAGATGCGGAAAAAGCGCCTATTACCGTCGCTAATTTTCTAGCTTACGTTGAAAGCGGCTTTTACAACAACACTATTTTTCATCGTGTCATTGATGGCTTCATGATTCAAGGCGGCGGATTCACTGCCGAAATGTCACAAAAAAATACCGAGCCAACCATTAAAAATGAAGCTAACAATGGTCTAAAAAATAAGACTTACACAATCGCGATGGCGAGAACACCTGCACCAGATTCAGCAAGCAGCCAGTTCTTCATCAACGTTGCTGATAACGATTTCTTGAACTTCTCAGCGCCAACATCTCAAGGCTGGGGTTACTGTGTATTTGGTAAAGTTGTTGCTGGCACTGAAGTCATCGATAAAATCGCTAAAGTCAAAACGGGCAGCAAAAGTGGCCATCAAGACGTTCCAACGGAAAGCGTGATTATCGAACGCGCTGAAGTTTGCTAATCAAGCTTTTTAGGACGTCAAAATGACTAATCTCGGAAATGCAGTAAGCCATAGCTTATTCATTTCCGATTTGCATTTATGCGCTTCGCGCCCCGCCATCACAAGTGCATTTTTAAAGTTTCTTCAAAATATCGCAAACAAAGCTGAACAGTTATTCATTCTTGGCGACTTATTTGAATACTGGGCTGGTGACGATGACTTAAACCATGCTGATCATGCAGTCATAATTAGTGCAATTAAAACACTCAGCAACAGTGGCACTCAGGTATTTTTTATCCACGGTAACCGTGACTTTTTAATTGGTCAGCAATTTGCAGCCGCCACTGGCGCCAAATTACTCAAAGACCCAAGTGAAGTTAATCTTTATGGCAAACGCATCATGATTAGCCACGGCGATGAGTTATGCACGGATGACTCACGGTACCAAGCATTTAGATTACAAGTGCGTTCACCAGAGTGGCAACAGGATTTTCTATCGCATCCACTTAGCGCCCGAAAAGCACAAATTGAAGTACTTAGATTACAAAGTGAACAAGAAAAGTCGAATAAATCGCTAGAAATTATGGATGTGAACGAAGCGGCAGTACGTGCACTTTTACGTCATCACGCATATCCCGAACTATTCATTCACGGACATACACACAGACCAAACACTCACAACATTGAAATAGATGGTCACCATTGTCAGCGGATTGTTTTAGGCGATTGGTACGAACAGGGAAGCTGTTTACGGTTAGACGAGAACGGTATTTATCACCAAGCAATTTCATTCTAGATAACTAAAAAAGTTACAACAATAAAAAAGCCAAGCATTTGCTTAGCTTTTTTATTTGGCCTCACTTCACTGCTCACACTAATTTAGCGTTTAACTTCAGAGGGCCTCGCTTCAGCAGCTAATTTATCTAGCACGCCGTTGACGTATTTATGTCCATCAGTACCACCATAGAGCTTTGCCAACTCGACGCCTTCATTAATCGCAACGCGGTATGGAATGCTGACATCAAAAATCAACTCATAAGCTGAAATCAGTAAAATCGCATGCTCAATTGGGCTTAATTCAGCAATTGTTCTATCCAAGAACTTAGTGATCCGAGCATCTAACTCTTGAATTTGGTCGTAAACACCTTCTAACAATGCCCTAAAATAGGCTTCATCAGCGCGTGCAAAATCTGCTTCGTCTGCCATTTCACGTACAATCAAACGGAGTTCTTTTGGGCTCAACAAGTATTGATACAAGCCCTTTAAAACAAGCTCGCGAGATTTACGTCGATTACCTGCTGGCTTATTGGAATTTGTTTTTTGATTGTCGCTCATATTGCCCTAAGTAAATTAACCATTTCAATCGCAACCTCAGCCGCCTCAGCACCCTTAACATCAATACGAGCAAGCGCTTGTTCGTCATTTTCCGTTGTTAAAATTGCATTAGCCACTGGCACACCATATTGCAATTGCACTTCGGACACACCACGAGCTGATTCATTAGACACCACTTCAAAGTGGTAAGTCTCACCGCGAATAATCGCGCCCAATGCAATCAAGGCATCAAACTTTTCGCTATTGGCCATTTCCTGCAAGACTACAGGCGTTTCAAGTGCACCTGGCACGGTCGCCAAAGTAATATCATCAGCCGCAACGCCTAAAGCCAAAAGCCTCGCTTCACAAGCCTTTAATAAGCCATCACCAACTTCACTGTTAAAACGAGAGAGCACAATGCCAACCTTTAGACCTGTGCCATCGAGATTTTTTTCTATCGTGTTCAAGAACTACCCCTTTATGCGAATGCTTTAATAATGCGTAATGATACCACTAAGCGACACACGCGCTAAAAACCCATCTAATCCATAAAGAAAAATAAGCGTCACAATTGTCATTAAAGTGTCACAATAAATTCATATAGTGTCTTCAGTTGTGATAAAACATTATCTAAATGAGAGATTGAATTTATGGCTGCCAATATATTGATCGTTGAAGACGAACCTGCAATTCAAGAGCTACTTGCGCTAAATCTGACGCAGGCTGGTCATAACCCTATTCGTGCACTATCTGTAGAGCAGGCACAAACGTTAATGCGCGACGCTTTGCCAGATCTCATCATCCTAGATTGGATGTTGCCAGGCATGAGCGGTATCGAATTTGCACGCAAACTCAAGGCCGACGAGCTCACCAAGACAATCCCGATCATTATGCTTACCGCACGCGGTGAAGAAGCAGACAAAATTCGCGGCTTAGAAGTCGGCGCGGATGATTATGTGACTAAGCCTTTTAGCCCTCGTGAACTCAATGCTCGGATCAAAGCCGTCTTACGTCGTCGCTCACCGCAAATGACAGATGACCCGATTGAATCGCACGGGTTACGTTTAGATCCAACCACTCACCGAGTGACGGGCAATAACAAAACGATTGAACTCGGCCCAACTGAATTTAAGTTATTACATTACTTAATGTCCAATCCCGAGCGCGTCCATTCTCGCAGCCAAGTGCTAGACCGTGTATGGGGCGACCGTGTATTTGTTGAAGATCGTACTGTAGATGTGCATATCCGTCGTTTACGCCTTGCGCTTGAACAAACTGGACATGAAGATTTAATTCAAACTGTACGTGGTGTTGGCTACCGTTTTTCAGCGCAATAGCTCATAATGTGCAGGCCTTCTTTAATATGATTGAATAGCCTTGCAAGATATCCGCTGGAGAGCATTTTGGCTGATTATCAGCCTCACTTTTATCTGTCTCATTGTGTGGGCGGCTCAGGATGCCGAGACAGCACTTATCGCATTCTCTATCGGCATCATGCTGTATCTATTCCACCATTTATTTTGGCTGAATAAACTTGTTTCTTGGTATAAAAAACCTGACCTAAACTCCATGCCACTTGGAAGCGGCGCTTGGGAAGATGTATTCGCCACTATTTATCACGAGCAACGCCGTCACAATCGCAGCAAAATTCAACTCAGCTCAGCTTTGGATCGATTTAGGCATGCAGCCAGCGCGCTTCCTGACGGTGTAGTTTTACTCGATGATGACAATAAAATTGAATGGTGTAACAAACCTGCTGAACAACAATTAGGGCTATCACTTAAACAAGATATCGCCCAACCGATCGTTTACTTGGTGCGAAATGCTGAGTTCATCAAATATCTCAAACATCATATTGATATCGACCCCATCAAACTAAAGTCTTGGATCAGGCCTGACGTTACACTAGAAATCCAACTGGTCGCTTTTGGTAGTAATCAAAAATTATTGATTAGCCGTGACGTTAGTCAACTAGAAAAGCTTGAACACATGCGCCGTGACTTCATTGCCAACGTCTCGCATGAGCTCAGAACGCCACTCACTGTTGTCGGTGGTTTCTTAGAAACACTGAGCGATATGGATGGCGCTGTTCCGGAAAGCCTTAAAAGTTACTTTGGCATGATGCAAGAGCAAACTAGTCGCATGCGCTTGCTGATTGAAGACTTGCTCGCATTATCGCAACTTGAAAGTGGCGCCACATCTCCAGATGAAGCTGAGCTTGATGTTCCAGCCTTGTTAAACACGATATTGAATGAATCCAAGAGTCTCAGCAACGGCCGCCACACCATCACACTAGAAGCCAACCCTACGCTAGCATTAATTGGCTCCAATCAAGAGCTACATAGCGCTTTTGGCAACCTAGTCAGCAACGCCATTCGCTACACCCCAGAAGGTGGCAGCATTGCAATGAAGTGGGAAGAAAACAACCACGAAGCAGTATTTAGCGTCTCCGACACAGGCCTCGGCATTGAACAACAACATATTGATAGACTTACTGAGCGCTTCTACCGTGTTGACCGTAGCCGTAGCAGAGAAACTGGGGGCACCGGCTTAGGGCTCTCTATCGTAAAACACATTCTCAGTCGTCATCAAGGCCGCTTAGAAATAACCAGCGAATTTGGCAAAGGCAGTACATTTAAGGCTGTTTTTCCAAAATCTAGAATCGTGAATAAACAAACTGCACTATTTGAATAACCAATTTATTGGACAATAAAAAAGCGCGGAATCTTTACAGACCCGCGCTTTTTTTATTTGATACTGAAACTTATTACAACAGGACTTTTTCAATCCCGCCGTTATTCGCTTTTTCTACATAGTCTTGCATCCAGTTTTCACCGAGCAAGTGTTTAGCCATTTCCACTACGATGTAGTCAGATTTAATACCTGTGTCTTCACCATAGCGTGACAAGCCTTGCAAACAACTTGGGCAAGAAGTCAGAATCTTCACTTCTTGCTCTGGCTCACCTGGCGTTAAGCCCAGCTTAACCATGCCTTTTTCTAGTTCTTCTTGCTTGCGCATTTTTACTTGCGTTGCAATATCTGGGCGACTAACCGCAAAAGTACCTGACTCACCGCAACAGCGTTCATTCAAGGCAACATCTTGACCCATCAGCGCATTGGTCACTTTCAACGGCGCATAGGTTTTCATTGGACTATGGCAAGGGTCGTGATACATATAACGTGTACCAGTTACACCTTCAAGCTTCATGCCCTTTTCCATCAAGTATTCGTGGATATCGAGTAAACGACAACCTGGGAAGATCTTCTCAAACTCATATTTCTGAAGCTGATCCATACAAGTACCACATGACACAATCACCGTCTTGATATCAAGATAATTAAGGGTATTGGCGATACGGTGGAACTGTACGCGGTTTTCAGCGGTGATTTGCTGGCCTTTATCATGATTACCACTCGCAGTTTGCGGATAGCCGCAGCACAAATAACCTGGCGGCAATACCGTCGTCGCACCCACTTCATAGAGCATCGCTTGCGTTGCTAAGCCTACCGTTGAGAACAAACGCTCTGAACCACAACCTGGGAAGTAAAAGACGGCATCGCCCTCTTCACCCATTTTTTTAGGGTCGCGAATCACTGGCACCATCTTGTCATCTTCAATGCCTAACAAAGCACGTGAGGTCTTCGTTGGCATTGCTTTTGGCATCGGACGATTTAAGAAGTGGACCACTTGCGCTTTAATGTCAGGCTTGCCCAATGTTGATGGCGGGCGTTTCTTAAAGCCTGTTAACAGCCCAAGCTTATTCAACACTGCATGACCAAGTCGTTGTGCTTTGTAACCAACCCCCACCATCAAGCTCCGCATTAATTTAATCGTTGCTGGATCTTTAATATTGAGGAAGGTCATCGCCAGCGAAGTGCCAGGGTTGAAATGTTTCTTACCTTGCTCTCGCAAGAAATTACGCATCGCAATAGACACATCACCGAAGTCGATATCTACAGGACATGGATTAAAACACTTATGGCAGACCGTACAATGGTCAGCCACATCATTGAACTCATCAAAGTGCTTAAGTGAAATACCGCGGCGCGTTTGCTCTTCGTAAAGGAAAGCTTCTATCAATAGAGACGTGCCGAGAATCTTGTTACGTGGGCTATATAGCAAGTTAGCACGTGGTACATGTGTGGTACAAACAGGCTTACATTTACCGCAACGCAAACAATCGCTGATTGAATCGGCAATATCACCAATAGCAGATTGTTCCATAATAATGGACTCTTGCTCAAGCAAACCAAAGCTAGGGGTATAAGCACGCTCCAAACCAGAGCCCGCCATGAGTTTGCCTTTATTAAAACGGCCTTCAGGATCAACTTTTTGTTTATAAGCAGCAAAAGTAGCAATGGTTTTCTCATCCAAGAACGCCATTTTGGTGATGCCGATACCGTGCTCACCAGAAATTACGCCATCTAAATCACCTGCTAATTTCATAATGCGAGCCACAGCAACGTGAGCTGAATGCATCATTTCATAGTCATCTGAGTTTACCGGGATGTTGGTATGCACATTGCCATCACCCGCGTGCATGTGCAAGGCGACAAAAACACGTCCTTTAAGCACTTGCTGATGAATTTCATCACAGCGCGCTAAAATATTTTGATATTCACGACCAGCAAAAATCAACTGCAATGGTTTTTTAAGCTCACGCTTCCAAGAAATACGCACTTGATGTTCTTGTACAGCACGGAACACATTTTCTACGGCAAGATTCGCATACTCTTGACCAAGACTACTTGTTGGCAAATCAAGGCTATTAAGCACCTTAAGCCAATGTGATTTAACATCTTGAAGCAATTTAAGAGACTGCGTCTTTTTCGACACCAACATCTCTCGATCAACTTGCGTGTCATCATCCTCATACAAAGGTAAATCACCTTGCATAAATGACTCAAGCGCATCGACCAACTTCAATTTATTATTAATGGAGAGCTCAATATTAATCCGCTCGATACCATCTGAATAATCGCCCAAGCGCGGCAATGGAATCACCACATCTTCATTAATCTTAAAGGCGTTAGTATGCTTAGCAATCGCAGCAGTACGTGCACGATCTAACCAGAATTTTTTACGTGCTTCAGGTGATACGGCAATAAAACCTTCACCGCCGCGCGCATTGGCTAGGCGAACAATATGGGATGCCGCCTCACCAACTGAATTTTCGTCATCGCTCGCAATATCTGCAATCAGCACCATTTTGGGGCGCTCACTACGGTTAGCTTTGGTTGCGTACCCTACCGCTTTGATATAGCGCTCATCCATATGCTCCAAGCCTGCAAGCAAGGTAGATTCTGTGCCATCCAAATGATCTTTAATTTCAACAATCGCCGGCACAGCAAGCGCCACATGTCCAAAAAATTCTAAACAAACAGTACGCACATGTTTAGGCATGCGATGCAAAATGAATGTGGCTGAAGTAATTAAGCCATCGCAACCTTCTTTTTGAATACCAGGCAAGCCAGATAAAAATTTATCCGTCACATCCTTACCCAAGCCGACTTTACGGAAACTAGGTCCAGCAATTTCTAAAATCTCAGGTTCGCCAATCAGCGTTTTACCATCTATATCAAAACGGCTGACGCGGAATCTCGCCACATCAATATCGTGAATTTTTCCAAGGTTATGGTCTAAACGCTCAACCTCTAACCAGTTTGCATCTGGTGTCACCATGCGCCATGAAGCCAAAATATCTAGCGCAGTACCCCACAGCACTGCTTTTTTACCACCCGCATTCATCGCCACGTTACCGCCGATACAACATGCGTCAGCAGACGTTGGGTCACAAGCAAACTCAAGCCCCGCTTCTGTTGCTGCTTCCATCGCACGACGCGTCACCACGCCGGCACCACAATGCAAAGTTGGCACTTGGCGCGCAACACCCGGAAGCGTACGCATTTCAACACGACCAAGCGTGTCTAATTTTTCGGTATTAATGACTGCTGAAAGTTTAGTGAGCGGTACAGCGCCGCCTGTATAACCTGTACCACCTCCGCGTGGGATAATGGTCAAGCCAAGCTCAATACAAGCTTTTACAATAGCGGCCACTTCAATTTCAGTATCTGGATTCACTACCACAAAAGGATACTCAACGCGCCAATCAGTCGCATCAGTCACGTGCGAAACGCGCGCTAAACCATCAAACTGAATATTGTCTTTGCGTGTTATTTTTCCCAGCTTAGCTAACGCCTTTTTACGCAAAGCTTCTGTTTGCTTAAAATCCTCTTCAAAAGCATTGACGGCCTCACGCGCGGCCACAATTAGTTTAAGAACGAGAGGATTGTCTTGTGACCGTTCATGAATCGCATGAATGCGATGATTAAGCGCGCTGATTAACTCATTTCTGCGTTTTTTGCTCGCAAGCAAATCATCTTGCAAGTAAGGATTTCGCGTTACCACCCATATATCACCGAGCACTTCAAACAACATGCGCGCAGAACGTCCTGTTTTACGCTCGCCACGTAGTTCGTTTAGAACATTCCAGATATCTTCGCCCAAAAATCGAATAACGATTTCGCGATCTGAGAATGAGGTGTAATTGTATGGAATTTCGCGTAAGCGGCTGGCCATGAGTGTTCACGTCAAATTAAAGAAACAATTATATCATGCGAGCGCACGGCATTAAACGGTTACAAGATTGTGGATATAAAGCAGACCGTAGATTTCAAACTAATGACAATTCCATGAAAAAACCGCACAATGCGTAGAGAATTGTGCCTCACAAAAACGTTCAACAGGATTAAGATTTTTCAAATGAAGTCATTATTTAACTCCCCGGCAAAGATTTTAATTCCACTCATTGTGGCAGCCTTACTCGTTTTTTTGTTTTTAACTCTCAATGACAAAAAACAATCGCCCAATTTAACTTTCACAACCATTGAAGGCAAGACCCTTTCAATGGGCTCACTCAAAGGCAAAATGATCGTGGTCAATTTCTGGGCAACATACTGCCCCGGCTGTATCGAAGAAATGCCAGACTTAGTGAGCACTTATCAGAAATATCACGCAAAGGGCTTAGAAATTATCGCCGTTTCAATTGCAGATGACCCACCAAACCAAGTCCTCAATTTTGCACAAAAAAATGCACTGCCATTTCCCGTTATTCACGATAGCAATGGAAAAATTAGCCAGGCGTTCGACAACGTCAGCCTTACACCAACATCTTTCATCATCGACCAACAGGGCCGCGTGATTGGCAAAACGATAGGCAAACTCGACTTTGTGAATCTGCATAAATTACTCGACCGATCCCTATCAATAAAGGACTCAAAATAATGTTGTGGGTAAAAGCTTGGCATATTATTTTCATGGTGACATGGTTCGCCGGCATGTTTTACTTGCCGAGGCTTTTTGTTTACCACGCAATGTCTGATGACAAAATTAGCCATGAGCGCTTCAAAATTATGGAGCGCAAATTGTTTTACGGCATCATGACGCCCGGTGGTATCTTAACCATAGGATTCGGTCTGTGGCTTTGGCTAGGCTACGGAATTACCGGTGGATGGCTACATACCAAGGTCGCCATTGTGGCGGGCTTGGTGGCTTATCACATTTACTGCGGTAAATTATTGTTGGACTTCAAGCACGACCGCAATCGCCACAGCCATGTTTATTACCGCTGGTTTAATGAAGCGCCCGTATTGGCGCTTATTGCGATTATTATTTTGGTCGAAGTAAAACCATTTTAAGCAAAACAACATTCATTTAAAGTCGCATGCAAATCCTTCATTCAGAATGGCTCGTTAAAATGCTTGAAAAATCAGGTACAACCCCTGAAGTACGGCTATTAAATCTATTCGAAATACTGTCAGATTGGATAAGTGCACCTCAAGTTCAGGCTTCACTTCAGCAAGAAAAGATAGAGGCCTCTCACCCCTATCCACTTCAAAATTACTTAAGCAACCAAGCTAAACAGAGTGGCGCAGCCATCCCGGAAATGCTTGCCGAGCAATTAATTTTTCTTGCCACCAGCGCACTCAAAGAGTGTATTGAAAAGCCACAAAGTGAGGCGCTTCAACACGCAAAACAAGCGGCAAAAGCGCTGATTGAAGCACAATGTCAACCTGAAGCAATCCAAATTAGTAAACCCACAATGTATAGCGCAGTTGCCGTATTTGTGGGCGCCATTGCAATCGCCGCTTTAATTTACAGCAACAAGCAAGCCGCCCCCTCACAAGGCGACATCGCCACCTCCATGTTCGAGCACACCAACGCTAAGAATAACAAGGAGAATGTCGCTGGGAATCCCAAACAAACTGCAGAGATGTATGCCTCTATTGAAACAATGCGAGGCGGAGATTGCCAGTACATTGAAGCATTACAAATCCCTGACGCAGACAAAAAAATCTACCTAGAAAATGTGGTTGGCGGGCAAGTGCCAACCAATCTGCATGACCAACTCATTGCGCAACATTACTTACAGAAAATACGTTGCAATTACACACCAATGTTGATGAAACATTCGACCGACTAAATTTATACTACTCTGTATAAATAGCCGCTCACATCACACCATGAGCTTGATGTTTACTTATTAATTAGATTGATAAAAAAAATAATCAGCTCTTTTATTTCGAGCGATAAATTACTGTTCAGTAAATACCAAATCTGCATTAATTTGTGATAGAGTTAAATTTTTAGGCAAAAAGACAATCATCATGTCTGCTCTACGCGAAAAAATATTACACGTCGCATCGGATTTATTTCAAACACGCGGCATTAACTCTACAGGCGTCGACACAATCGTTGCAGTTGCTGGCACCACTAAAATGACGCTATACAAATACTTCAAGTCCAAAGAAGATTTGATTCTAGAAGTGTTACAAAAAGGCCACCAAGACTTTCAAACATGGCTCAATGACAACCTCAATCGCAGTAGCAAGCAACCTGCAGAGAAAATCCAAAAACTATTCGACTTTATTGAAGAGTGGGTAAGTTCGCCTGACTTTAGAGGAATGGCCTTTATCAAAGCCTCAGCAGAGTTTCCAAATGAGGAAAGTGCAGTACATAAGCTTTCTGCTGACCACGCTAAAGAATTTCGCAATTATATTGCTAGCCTTGCAGTTGAAGCCGGGATTAGCGATCCAGACAGCCTATCACTCCAACTATCAATGTTAATCGAAGGCGCGATACAAGCAGAGCAAATGAAACGTGGCTCTGGCGCAGTGAAGTACGCAAAAAAAGCCGCAAAAATCTTAATTGATAGCGCATCAAAAAAACGTCAATAAATTAGAGCGCTGCATTCTCCACCTTGCCCTAATTCAGCCCTATCGGGATAATAGTGGTTTAACCTAATCAAAGCTTTAATCTCATGCAAACACTTATCTGCGGCTCGCTGGCTTTTGACACCATCATGGTGTTTCCTGACAAATTCAAACATCACATCTTGCCAGAAAAAATTCACATGCTAAATGTGGCTTTTTTAGTACCAGAAATGCGTAGAGAGTTTGGCGGCACAGCTGGCAACATCGCCTACAACCTAAGATTGCTCGAAGACAAACCGCTTATCATGGCAACGGTTGGAGAAGACTTTGGGGCTTACACTGCATGGTTGGATAGCAACAACATCAGCAGTGCTCATATCAAAAAGATTGCTAATAGCTTTACAGCACAAGCATTTATCACAACGGATACCGACGACAATCAAATTACGGCTTTTCACCCAGGCGCCATGAATGAGTCTTACCAAAACAGTGTCAGCGATGCAAAAGGTGTCACACTTGCGATCATCGCCCCAGACGGACGAGATGGCATGTTTAAACACGCCAAAGAATGCTTTGATGCAGGCATCCCATTCTTATTCGACCCAGGCCAAGGCTTACCGATGTTTAATGGCGAGGAACTATTAAGCTTTATTGAAATGGCTGACTACCTTGCGGTCAATGACTATGAAGCACAAATGTTGCAAGACAAAACAGGCCTAGACCTCGATACACTTGCTTCAAAAGTAAAGGCCATGATTGTGACCTTAGGCGCAAATGGTTCAACGATTTATGCAGATGGTCAACGTTTTGAAATCCCGCCCGTTAAAGCAGATGATGTTGTAGACCCAACCGGCTGTGGTGATGCTTACCGCGCAGGCTTGTTGTACGGGATTGCTCGAGGCTGGGATTGGCCAACCTGCGGGCGACTAGCCTCAGTCATGGGTGCAATTAAAATTGCTAGCCGAGGCGGTCAGAATCACAAGCCAAGCAAAGATGAGATCGAAAAAATTTACACACAAGCATTAGTGAATCAAACCAAACTTGAAGAAAATGCTTAACTCAACAAAAAAGGATATCGCCATGAATAATCACTTACTCAAAACGGCATTTATTTTAATGATTGCCAGCCTATTAAACGCTTGCGCAAGCTCAAATGCTGGCGATGTATATAGCCGAGATGAGGCCCGCAAAGTTCAAACTATCCGCAAAGGCGTTGTTGAGTCAGTTCGCTCGGTGAAACTAGAAGGCACAAACACACCTGTTGGCACAGCCGCAGGCGCAGTCATTGGCGGCGTTGCTGGAAGCACGGTGGGTGACGGCAAAGGCTCTGCAATTGCAGCAGTTATTGGCGCAGTGGCAGGCGGCCTATTAGGCTCAGCCGCAGAAGAAGGCCTTACTAGAAAAGATGCGCTTGAAATTACCGTCAAGCTAGACAATGGCAGTCTAGTGGCGATTGTTCAAGAAGCGACTGAAAAATTCGCCCCTGGCGATAGTGTTCGCTTGATTGAAAGCGGCGGCGTAACACGCGTTAGTCACTAAGCATCTTGCCTTCCATGAAACTGCATGCATTGCATTTTCATGGAAACGTCAAATTAAAGTCACCGTTTTGTCATAAAAAGTTCGTAAAGTCGCTCCTGTTAAAAAACCTTCTAACAGGAGTTAGAGATGCTAAAACAGCAACCTTCACCCAATCTCAGCAATATCAAAAATCCTAGCACCCATGAGCAACAGCAAGTAGTTGCCCATGATTTATATATTAGCTTTGCTCGCAACCCAAGCGATGTTGCTGAAGCACAGCGCTTACGCTACAAAGTGTTTGCTGAGGAAATGGGCGCAAACATCCAAAGTGAGGACGGCTTAGATCAAGATGGATTTGATGCATTTTGCGACCACTTATTAATTCGTGAAAGCGTGAATCATCGCGTGGTCGGCACCTACCGCATTCTTAACCCAACGATGGCAAATGAGGCAGGCGGCTATTACTCTGCTGGCGAGTTCGACATCAGCCGTTTACAACATTTATTCCCACGCATGGTTGAGGTAGGCCGTGCTTGTGTGCATCGCGACTATCGCAATGGCGGCACCATCACGATGCTCTGGGCCGGCCTTGCAAAGTATATGCAAATGAACGGATATGAATATATGATTGGCTGCGCTAGCGTACCAATGGCTGATGGTGGACATATGGCAGCTAGCCTTTATAATAACTTACAAGAAAAGTACTTATCACCACCAGAATACCGCGCTTTCCCGCATTGTCCATTACCAATGGAGGCCTTACAAAAGGACATAGAAGTAGATTGTCCGCCACTGGTTAAGGGTTATTTGCGTTTAGGGGCGTATATTTGTGGTGAACCCGCTTGGGACCCTGATTTTAATAGCGCTGACATGCTAGTCATGCTGCCTCTTTCACGTATTAACAGGCGTTATGCTGCCCATTTTTTTAAGTAACTCAATACATTCATCTCTCGCTGTTCGCGTGATCCGAATTATTCGGATCATCATTCATACGCTCTACGGTGGCTTTTTAGGCTTAGTCATTATGCCTTCAGCCACTGCTAGACAACGCAACTGGATTGTCAGTCATTGGTCACGAAGTCTGCTTAACATCCTTAATATTGAAGTGTCTAGGCAAGGCGAACTGCCACGTCATGATTTGGTGAACACCATGTTCGTTGGCAATCATATTTCATGGATAGACATTCATGCATTAAACAGCGTGCGCGCCGTGCGCTTCATTGCTAAAGCAGATCTAAAAGGCTGGCCGATATTCGGTTGGTTAGCTAAAAAATGTAACACGCTATTTATTGAACGCGAGCAAAAGAAAGATGCCGTGCGAGTGATTGAAGAAGCAACAGCAAGCCTCAAGCGAGGGGACTGCCTATGCTACTTCCCAGAAGGGACAACGACAGATGGCTCACGGCTACTGCCCTTTAAAGGAAGCTTAATGCAAGCACCTATCAATGCAAGCGCATCAATTTGGCCCTTCGCCATTTATTATCCTAAACACGATGGCAGCCCTAATACAGACATGGCGTTTGCAGGTCAAACAACACTCATAGCGTCTATTTGGCAGATTGTCTCGTTGAACAACCCTAAAGTATTGCTGACGTTCCTACCGCAAATATCACCGCACGGGCATGAACGCAGAGGGCTGACCCTTACAGCGCGCCATGAGATTGCCAGTCACCTTGGATTCAGTCACCACGACGCTTAGTCGGCAAAATGAATACTGATAGGCGCATCATCCACATGACAAGGCACCTGAAAAACGGCTTTGTCATCCAAGCGTAAAGCGGTTAAAGCACCACCCCACAAACAACCCGTATCCAACGCATAAATATTATTTGCCACATGTAAGCCAAGCGCTGACCAATGCCCAAAAATGATTGGGGTGTTCACCGAGGCTCTATGCTCAACATCAAACCAAGGCACATATTCTTCTGGGCGATTTTTAAGCTCACCTTTGAATTTAAACTCCATCTCGCCAGCTTGAGAACAAAGTCGCAAACGCGTCATCGCGTTGGTAATCACCCGCAACCTATCCCAACCATCTAAAGCATCATCCCATTGCACAGGCTGATTTCCGTACATATGCTTAAGGAAGTCACGGTAATTATCAGCAATAAGCGCCGCATGGACTTCATCCGCTAGCGCTTGCGCTTTGATCGCCGTCCACTGTGGTAGCAAACCTGCATGCACCATTAAATGCCCATGCGCCAGATGCAATAATGGCTGGTGTCGTAACCAACCTAATAGCTCTGGCGCATCAGGCGCATCCAACAAGGGCTGAATGGTATCGCTACGGTGGGGACTAACGAAGCCTTCCGCGACCACCAGCGTATGCAAATCGTGATTGCCGAGCACAGTGACTATCGAAGACTGATGATCAAACATCCAGCGTAAAACTTCTAAGGACCCTGAGCCGCGGTTAATTAAATCACCAACTAACCACAACTTATCAACAGCAGCATTAAATTGAATCTTTTTCAGAAGAGCCTGAAAAGAATGGAAACAACCTTGAATGTCACCAACGGCGTAGGTAGCCATATTATGAAGAGATGGCCATCATGGGCGTTGCCCACAACAGCCATTCAATTTGAATAAACAGCTTACTTAGCTGGCTTAAAACTAGCACCAGACTGATTTGCCATGTAAGCGACAGCATTAGCCACTTCGTGGTCAGTAAGTTCAGCATTGCCGCCACGAGCAGGCATAGAACGAATACCAGCGATCGCATGTTTCACTAGGGTTTCGTAACCTTGCGCAATTCTCGGGCCCCAAGCAGATTTATCACCAATCTTAGGAGATCCTAAAGCACCAACAGCGTGACAAGCTGAGCAAACGCCTTTAACAACCTCTTCACCACTCTTATCTACATGAGGACCTGTTTCAACAGCAGCCACAGCAACCTGTGCAACAGGCTTAATACGCTCTTCAATTTGCGTAGCTGCCAACTTTGGATCTTCTGGGGCGTGTGTTGATTCAACCGTCATAAATAACTTCGCAATCAACACAATCACTAAAGTAGGGGCAAAAATACCGCCCAAAATTGCCACGACAACTTGGCTCACTGGGGTAGGGGGAAACTCATGCTCGCTCATATCGATCTATTCCAATCCAATAAAAATTTGGTCAATGAAAAAATTTGTTACTGAATTATACTGATAAGGCAGGCTGGTTAAAAGCGCAATGTCTCGCAATCGGACAATCCGCACCCCTTTTGCTATAATCCGCTGGCATTTGCATATACGCGCCCGTAGCTCAGCTGGATAGAGTGTTGGTTTCCGAAGCCAAAGGTCGTGGGTTCGACTCCCGCCGGGCGCGCCAAAATAATAATAAAAAAGCCGTGGTCATCATGACTCACGGCTTTTTTATTATTATTCTTCTATCTCTTAATAGATTAAGCAGACTTTTTTAAAAACTCAGACAAATTTAAGTTTGCCATTTTTACTAGATATGGCATTTTATTTGTCCCATAAATAGCCTCATCAGCAATGCGACGTCGCACACCGCTCTCAACATCGATCACCCAAACACAATCCTTGCAGATTGCCACTAAAGTGTTGAGATGCAACTTTGCATCTGTAAGATATGGTACAAAAAATGTTTTAGCAACCGTTGACTCATGCTTATGCAATTTCATCATCGATCTTTTTACATCTACTACATCAAGAGCCCAGATAGACTTCATGATATTGCCCTCTAACTTTAAGTTAGATGCATTAAAACTTAAAAACTACAACCAAAACATCCCCAATTAGGGATAAAAAAACAAATTTAACAATAATTACATCAATATATTAGTTTAAACACTTCCCAAACTTTTCAAGCAGCTCAGGCAGATTTTCTACATCTAATTTATCGTAAATTTGCGCCCTTCTTTTTTTAATGGTGTCAGCTTTCAACCCCATGGCTTCAGCGACCATCTTATTAGAAAGACCATGCATAAAATAATGAAGAATTTGATATTCAATGGCGGTTAATTGACCAATTAAATCTTCACAATTAGCCTTTTCTTTAGCAAACCGATCTTCTTTATGTTTAGCAGAGAAGACTCGCTTCAATGAATCTAACAGCGCATCAGGGGCAACCGGCTTCAGCAGAAATTCATAAGCGCCGCCTTTGAGGGCATCAATAATCTGCTGAGATTGGCTTTCACCACTCAAAAAGAAAACCGGGGAGCTATTATTAAGCGCAAGCAATTTTGCTTGAATATCCAATCCAGAAAGCTCCGGCATATGCATATCTAAAACAACAACCGATGGCTGTGCAAGTGGAAACGCCTTTAGAAATTCAATTCCATTGGAAAAAGCGCGCACTTCAAAATGTTTGTCTCTAAGAAATGTCGCAATGCCTGAAAGAATTTCAGCATCATCATCAACTAAATAAACGACCTCACGGCTTTGGCTCATTGCTGTGCACTTTTCAACTTCAACTCAAAAACAGCCCCTGAGAGACCGTCCATTTTTGCATTGGCGGTATAGGCACCAATCGTCCCCTGCCAACTTTCAACTAACATCTTACTCAATGCTAAACCAAGACCCATTCCGCCAGACTTAGTCTCAAGCCACTCAAAAATTTTGTGCTCCATTCCCTCTGGGAGACCCTCGCCAGAGTCGACAATCTTAATCAGAACAAATCGTTTTTGTTGAATATATTTTAATTTAATCACAATGCTTTTAGCGGCGCTAGCGTCAGCTTTTCTCTCAATAGCATCCAATGCATTATTAATAAGATTAAAGAAAACGCGCTCTAATTGATGTTGATCTGCCAGCACATAGACATCTAGAACCTCATGCTCAATAGAAACGTTCGCCCCCACAGCCATGACTCTAGCTTTTGCCAAGCTCAGCACATTCACCAGCGCCTCATGAACCGAAACAGGCTTAACATCAACATTACGTTCAACCATAAAGTTACGAAGGTTTTCAATCACACCAATCGCCCGCTCGGCAGGTTTCTTTACTGCTGATAGTCGCTCATTGGCATCTGAATCATTCCCGTTTTTTAGAATATATGACTCAAGATTAGCTAAACCAAAACGTAATGCTGTAAGTGGCTGCAATACTTCGTGTACCACCGTTGACCCATAAGCACCGACCGTTGAAAAGGCCTGGACTCGCATTAGATCTTTAATGACGACATTACGTTTTTCTAAGACATCGGCCATCTCTAGGTTGGCTGAAATACTTTTTTGAAAGTCTTTTTCCACTTTAGCCAACACTAACGCGATATAGCCTAGATTGGAATAAATCACAGCCAAAATTCCTGTCACCGTCATAATGGTATTAATCGTCGACCTTTGTAGCACGTCATAGCTCTCGTATCCAAGTGCTAGAAAAATGACCTTTACAGCAATTGCAATTCCTAACAAGCCGTAGATCGTAGCCACATAGCCCATTCTTTTGAGTCCAAAGTAGTCTTCATATAACTTACCAAGCCAAGCCAATCTCAATAACAAAAAGCTAATCACAGTCAATGCAAACATGGCACGAGTGCCCAAGGTGTCGCCGAATATCACGCACAAGTGATACCCAATCGTGAATAAAAGAATCAATCCAAACACTAAATAATTTGCCGCCGCTCGTTGCATATCAATACGCAACGACTGGATACGCAAGGCGTATCCAGAAACAATCAATGTATTAACAAGCGTAAATGTAAAAAAATCAGCAAAATGCGTGAGCATGAAAGGTCTAAAACTGATCATCACCAGCCCTATCCCATTGAGCATCCCGCCTAAACACCAGAGTTTAACGGCATTCGTTCGGTAGCTTTTGAGGTAAAAGTAGACTGAAACTGGCATCACAACGTAAAGAAAGCCAAGTAAAAAATAAGCGGTCTTTACGTCGATAAACATAGATTGAACTCAGGGAAGCTTAGTGGTGACTTGATTCTGAAATCTTATCCATTAACGCAAATAAGACGCCTGACAATATCAAGGTGAAGTGGATGCCAACCATCCAAGCCATTTGGGTATTGCTTAAGTGTTCTATGCCAACCGTTGATTGATGCATAAATGCTTTTAACAAATCAATAGCAGAAATGGCAACGATAGAGCCAATTAGCTTTAGTTTAAGCCCTGAGTAATCAACATGGCCCATCCAGCTAGGCCTGTCTTCATGGGTTGCGACGTCAATTTTAGAAACAAAGTTTTCATAGCCACTAAAAATTACCATGATGAGCAAATTGGCCACCAAGGTAATGTCGACCAAACCTAAAATAGACAACACTACTTCCTTCTCTGGTGAGTCCACAATATGCACAAAAATATGAAGGAATTCTTGACCGAATTTAACCAGCATCAGCAACAAACCGCCAACGAGGCCAATGTACATTGGAGCCAAAAGCCAACGGCTCCGAAACATAATCACTTCCAATACATGTTCAATAAATCTCATCGGTTTTCCTTGTCATCAATGGATAACGTTATAGTTGAATAAACCAGTAATGGTCAAGCAATAAGCCCGCAAACAAGGCCATCAAATAGATAATTGAGTACTTAAATGTTCGCTTAGCTAAATCATCTGAATACTTGCGATACAGAGCGATTGCATAAGCCATAAAGCCCATATTTAGCCCGAATGAAATGACGCAATACACAAGTCCACTCATGCCTAAGCCAACAGGCATCATGGCCACTGCAAACAAAATGATGGTGTACAAAAGAATGTGCTGGCGTGTAAACACTTCACCATGCGTCACAGGAAGCATTGGCATCCCCACTTTGGCGTAATCTTCACGTCGATACAAAGCCAATGCCCAAAAGTGCGGTGGCGTCCAAGCAAAGATGATTAAAAACAAAATCAAAGACTCTGGCGACACAACATTATTGACTGCCGCCCAACCCAGAATAGGTGGCATTGCTCCAGAAGCACCACCAATCACAATATTTAATGGAGTCGCTGGCTTTAGAAAAACAGTGTAAATCACGGCATAACCCAAGAAGGTGGCGAAAGTTAGCCACATGGTCAGTGGGTTTACAAACACATACAAAACTCCCAAGCCTATGCTGCCAATCACGCTCGCAAAAATAAATGTTTCTTTTGAGCTCACTTGGCCAGTAGGCAACGGTCTGCCACGTGTACGTGCCATTCTTGCATCAATCTCTTGCTCGATTAAGCAATTAAAAGCAGCAGCAGCACCAGAAGCTAATCCAATGCCAACCGTTGCTGCAATCAAAATGTCGAGTGGCACCATATTGGGAGTAGCAAGAAACATCCCAATAATCGCGGTAAATACAATCAGTGCTGAAACACGTGGTTTACATAACGGAAAGAAATTCTGAAATCGAATCCTGAAATTTTGTAATGGATTGATGGCTACTGCATTCATCAATAACTCCCTTTTGATAATTCTGTGATTTTTGAGTTAAGCACCACGATCGTCATCAGCAATAAAGCTGCGCCCATATTGTGACCAACAGCCAATGCCAGCGGTAAATGTAAAACAAGATTGCCAATGCCCAAGCTAATTTGCATTAAAAGTAAAACGAATACAATGATACCAAATGATTTCATACGTTCATTTTTAATCAGCATCACGCCCAAAGCACTTAGATAGATAAATGTAATCAGGGCACCCACCCGATGCGTCCATTGAATCGCAGTAAATGCAGAAAGCTCTAATGGTTTTCCTGCAGCAGTCTGACCTAGCTCACGCACCCAGTGAAATGCTGTACCAAAGTCCATATCAGGCATCCACTCACCATGACAAGTTGGGAAATCGGTGCATGCGAGTGCTGCATAGTTAGAGCTTGTCCAGCCACCTATAAAGATTTGAGTAAAAATCACCACCAATGCACCTCGCACCCAAAAGCGAACAAGTGCTGATTCAATTGAGCGCCGAGAAGCAATACCAAAGTGCCGATGGGCAATCCATGTAAGAATCGCCAACGTTGTCATGCCGCCCATTAAGTGCGATGAAACAATCACTGGTTTCAGTAACAAAGTCACCGTCCACATCCCCAACATGGCTTGAAAACCAATCACAACAAGCAAAGTGGTTGGCAACAAAGGCGAAACGCTAATATGCCGCTTAGCACGCCACCCAAGCACACAAAGCGAAAGCACTAACAAACCCAACGTACCTGCCACATATCGATGTGCCATTTCCTTCCAGGCCTTGTGTGCTTCAACAGGCTGATTAGGATAAGCTTCTTGTGCGTGAGCAATCGCTGACTGGCTTTCTGGGACGGTCAATGTGCCATAACACCCTGGCCAATCTGGACAGCCCAAACCGGCATCTGAGAGACGTACATAAGCGCCAAGCACAACAACGCAAAGTGCCAGCACTGTGGCTAGCAAAGCGATGCGTTTAAATAGTTTAAATGAACCTAGATTTTGCATACTAACCTGCCCATGAATATTTCAATAAACGCACCCAGTCTTTACGCATTTCAACTGGCTTTACTTCACTTGAGTAGCTCAACATTAAATTACCTAGCGGATCCACCATGTAGACGCGCTGACTGGTATAAGCTGAAACACCATTTATATCAAATTGTTTCGCTAATGCCGCAACATCGGCACTTGGATGATTCAGAATAATTAAATCAGGATACTGCTTTTGTATGTCTGCTAGATCCTGCTGATTCGTAATCAAAATACGCTGCAAACGTCCCATGTCTTTTTCTAATGAAGCGTGGATTTGACGTGCATCGTACAATCTTTTTTGGCATATAGCTTCGCACTGATCAGCAAGAATCACTGCGCTCCATTTATCATGCCATAGCACTTTAGAAAGGACAGTTGTGTCTGTCGTTTTAACGTCTTGAAAAACTTCTGTTAGCTTAATCGGCAACACTGGCTCGATTAACTCACCATAGCTTTTCCCTTTTGGATGCCATTCAAAACGATACATGGCCATGACTAAAAATAATGGAGCAGCAAAGAAAACGACCATCGCAATCAAAAATAAACGGCCTTTTTTTTGTTGCCGCTTTTCAGAGTCACTAGATAAAGCTTGATCTTGAGCTGACAATTGATTTCTCACTTTAATTTAATCGACGCTTGTTTACCACGTCTAAAACTTACAAATAAATAAATAGCAAAAGTTGCGAATGCAAAACCAAACCACTGATAAGCATAGCCCAAATGCGTTGCAATCCGATCGTCTGGTCGAATCCAATTGCGTACAAATCCACCTTGATTGTCTGGTGACATTCTAATGACCACCGGCAATACTTTCGTAGGTACTGATTTTGCGTAAGCATCCATATCCATGTTTTGCCATAACACTTGCCACTGACCATTTTCTAGCGGCTGAGGGCTTAATGTATAAAACTTCTTACTTGGCACCCAAATCTGGCCCAACACCTTCTGAGCCCCTAAGGGCACATCAATCTGAGGCACGTCAGCGTGGTTATCTGACGCAGCTATCCAACCACGGTCAACCAAAACAAGTTCATCTCTACCATCAATCTTTAGCGGAGTGATGACATGGTAACCAGCTGTTTCACCTTCGACCTGATTATCAAGGAGAATTTGATATTGCCTAACATACTCCCCAGTCACTTCAATTTGCTTATAGCGCAGAGCCTCAGGATTGCTTAAGTCACCAGGAATGACATCGGCCTGATGTGAGCTGTTCGCATCATATTGAGCTTGTAATGCCTGCTTTTGTTCCGCTTTGCTGTATTGCCACAAACCCAATTTAATAAATAGAGGAATACAGCATATCGTGACTAATGTTCCGACAACTGTCGGCCTAAATTGTTTAAGCATTGTGGCGCCTGGAATTAAGTTGAAATTGCAAATTAGTCATATGAACCGCATAATGAAGTTGTAAACATATTGGAGAGTTTCATGACTATTAACCTAGCCATTGTCTTAAAGATTGCTATCATCCTAGCACTACTCATGATTGTCTTTAGCTTATTTTCAGCTTTATTTTACCTAGGTAAAGACAAAGGCTCTGGCGAGAGAACAGTTCGCGCCTTAACCATCAGAATCACACTATCTATATTGCTATTTGCGCTGTTAATTACTGGCTATTACTTCGGCCTCATCGGTAGCAACGCACATCCTTAAATCTCAAATGACTATGCAATAAAAAAGGCGACACATTGTGATCGCCTTTTTTATACTTAATTATTGCCTATAGCCAGTAAACGAACACAAACAAGCCCAACCATACCACGTCAACAAAGTGCCAGTACCAAGCCACGCCTTCGAAACCGAAATGGTGGTCAGCATCAAAGTGGCCCTTCATGCTACGTAGCAAGATCACGATGAGCATCAATGTACCCAATAACACGTGGAAACCATGAAAACCAGTCAACATAAAGAAGCTAGCACCGTAAGCACCTGCACCTAAAGTCAAACCCATTTCAGTATATGCATGATGATACTCAACTGCTTGGCAAGCCAAGAAAGAGATACCTAATGCAACCGTTAAGAACAAGCCAATCACTAATTGCTTACGATTGTTTTTCAACAAACCCCAGTGCGCCCAAGTAACAGTTGCGCCTGATGTTAACAAAATCAATGTATTAATTGCTGGCAAACCCCAAGCTTCCATTGGGCTAAATTTAGCAGCCATATACTCTTTACCTAAAACGACACCGCCAGGACCTGCTGAAGGCCAAGCGTCAGTAAAGTCTTTGTACATGGTAAATTGAGGATCGAATGAGGCCAACTCTGGAATTGAAATGACACGCATAAAGAATAATGCGCCGAAGAACGCTGCAAAGAATGCAACTTCAGAGCAAATGAACACAATCATACCTACTCGGAAAGATTTGTCTTCCCACTTGGTGTAAAGACCATTTTGACATTCAGCAATCACGCTACCCATCCATTTGAATATCATGCCAAAGATAACCAAAGCACCAGCAATCATCATCCCCTTACCTGCTGGGAACTTATTGATATTAAAAATGAAGCCCGATGCTAATGCCAACAAACCTGCTGACAAGATGACAGGGTAAGCGACTGGATTCGGTACATAATAATGATTAGCGTTATGTGTTGAAGACATCCTTGTTTCCTTTGCACTATTATAA
>CAIQFD010000003.1 GCA_903870995.1 uncultured Methylophilaceae bacterium
GCAATCGTTTCTGACGCCAGACCCCTAAAACAATCCGTTCGACTAAGCCCACAGCAATGGCATCCACAGGCGGATAAACATCTGCAATGCCTTGGCTTAAGCTTTTGAACTCTTCCGCGTTTTCATGGGGAAGTAATGGGCTGGCGGCAAAGATGCCGTGGGTGATCGCGTTTTGACTCACTTTTAGTTTTCCTTGTATAGAAGTTGGACCGGTTGAACGTTTTGCGTTCTGACGATTTGCTTGGATTTGTGCCTTGCTTGGGCTTGCCATGTGTTCCTCCTTTTGTTGTTAGTGCATGACAATGTAGAGATGGGGGCAATTTTTGGCATTTCAAGACTTTTATTTCAATTAAATCATGACCTTGACATTGTCAAGGTGGGCGAAATATGGTTCGCCAGAAAAAACAAAGCCAATCCCTTGGAATCGCCCTCTGGGATTGGCTTACAGCGATATTTTTATTTTACATAACGCTTGTAGGTTTCTATCCAGTTGGTCGAGATTTGATGGCGGGCATCATCAAGGGTTACGGCGCCTTCACAGACCAGCTTGTAGAGCTTAAATTCTAGGATGTCTTTCTTCTCTGCATTCCATTCACTAAGTCTAGGTTGAGGCCATAAGTTGGCTGGATCGCTTGGGTTGCCGCCGATGCTAAGAGGAATGAGATGGTCTTCTTCATAGTGGGCTGGGTTGATGTCAGCGTAGCCGTAATCTCTCATTTGTTTTTTCTTGAGGCTGTTAGTGTAGTAAACCGGTGGCCTCACTGTTTTTGTATAGCCTTTGACGCAGACGGTGGTTTGAATGTTGCTTTGGGTAATTGTGGCATCAATCGACCCAGGCGTCATTGATGGATCTGGCAAGTCTCCAGCCATTGCAATGTTTTGAATGAGTGCGAAAAGCAGGGCAGTGTAAATGCGATATGTTTTTATCATGGTTAGGCTTTAAAGAATTGAACGAAATGCGTCATTGAACTGTCATGACAATGGATTATAGTTTAAGTGAATAAATCTACAACCAATCGTGAATTGGCTTTGCCAGAGCCGTCGCGCTTGGGTTACAATTGTAAAAATTCGAGGTTGCAAGAACTTCACTGGTTGCAATTGGCAATCATCAATCGCTGTGAAATTGGAGTTTTAACGTGCTGGAAAATTATTTTCCGATTCTTGTTTTTATCATAGTCGGCTTAGCCGTTGGTGTTGGACCTCTCGTCCTCGGAAAACTCGTCTCTCCAAATCGTCCTGATGCAGCAAAAAATTCCCCTTACGAGTGTGGCTTTGAGGCGTTTGAAGATGCCCGTATGAAGTTTGACGTTCGTTACTATCTTGTCGCTATTTTATTTATCCTGTTTGATCTTGAAATTGCCTTCTTATTCCCTTGGGCAGTGGTCTTAAAGGAAATTGGTTTGTTCGGATTTGTAGCAATGATGGTGTTCCTCGGTATTTTGGTGGTTGGCTTTATCTATGAATGGATGAAGGGTGCGCTGGAATGGGAATAATCGCTGGTCTGCTTAAGATGAAAGTAGTGAAATGAGCATCGAAGGTATTTTAGAAAAAGGCTTTGTCACGACGACGCTCGATACCGTCATTAATTACACAAGAACAGGTTCTTTGTGGCCGATGACGTTTGGTTTGGCCTGTTGTGCGGTTGAGATGATGCATGCTGGCGCTTCGCGCTATGACTTGGATCGTTTTGGTATTGTGTTCCGTCCAAGTCCACGTCAATCAGATGTGATGATTGTGGCGGGAACGCTAGTGAATAAAATGGCGCCTGCGCTTCGTAAAGTTTACGACCAAATGGCTGAGCCTCGCTGGGTGATTTCAATGGGTTCATGCGCTAATGGTGGTGGCTACTACCATTATTCATATGCGGTGGTGCGAGGGTGTGATCGCATCGTGCCTGTTGATGTTTACGTCCCAGGTTGCCCACCAACAGCTGAAGCTTTGCTCTACGGTATTATTCAGTTGCAAAACAAGATCAAACGCACCAATACGATCGCTCGCTAAGGCAGAAGAAGATGACGCGATTAGAAACCCTCAAAGAAAACATTGAAAAAGTTCTTGGCGACCAAGTGACTAAGCTGACGGTTGCGCTTAATGAACTGACCATTGAATGTGCAGCTAAAGATTTTATTAAAGTGGTCAAAAAATTACGTGATCACAAGGCCCTAAAATTCGAGCAGCTCATCGATTTGTGTGGCGTAGATTATCAAGATTATGCAGAAGGTGCCTGGGAAGGATTGCGCTTCGCAACCGTTTACCATTTACTTTCAGTGACCCTTAATCATCGTATCCGTCTTAAAGTGTTTTCTACAGAAGACGACTTCCCTGTGTTGCCAACGTTAGTTGAGCTTTATCCAGCGGCCAATTGGTTTGAGCGCGAGTCGTTCGACCTTTACGGCATTATGTATGAAGGTCATCCAGATTTACGTCGTCTGCTCACTGACTATGGTTTTGTTGGTCATCCATTCAGAAAAGATTTCCCAATGATTGGTAACGTTGAGATGCGTTACGATCCAGAACAACAGCGTGTGGTGTATCAGCCAGTTTCAATCGAATTGCGCAATAACGTGCCACGTGTCATCCGTGACGAGGGTTTCCACAATGGCTGAGATTAGAAATTACACCATGAACTTCGGTCCGCAGCATCCTGCGGCGCACGGTGTTTTGCGCTTGGTGCTAGAGCTTGACGGTGAGGTTATTCAACGTGCCGACCCGCACATTGGCTTGCTCCACCGCGGTACAGAGAAATTAGCCGAAAATCGCACTTACTTGCAATCGGTGCCTTACATGGACCGTTTGGATTACGTCTCGATGATGTCTAACGAGCATGCTTATGTCATGGCGATTGAAAAGATGATGGCCGTTGATGTCCCACTTCGTGCGCAATACATCCGCGTCATGTTTGATGAAATTACTCGCATTTTGAATCATTTGCTCTGGCTAGGTGCGCATGCGCTGGACGTTGGTGCGATGAGTGTGTTCTTGTATGCTTTCCGTGAGCGTGAAGATTTGTTCGATATCTACGAGGCCGTTTCTGGCGCGCGTATGCATGCGGCTTACTACCGTCCAGGCGGCGTATATCGTGACTTGCCTGACCGTATGCCGCAGCATTTAGAAACAAAATTCCGTAGCAAAAAAGAAGTTCACAAACTCAATGAAAATCGCCAAGGCTCTGTGCTCGATTTCATTGATGACTTCGCAAACCGTTTCCCTGCTTATGTCGATGAATACGAAACCTTGCTGACGAATAACCGTATCTGGAAACAACGTACGGTAGGCATTGGCGTCGTTACGCCAGAGCGTGCATTGGCACTAGGGATGACGGGCCCAATGTTGCGTGGCTCAGGTATTGCTTGGGATTTGCGTAAAAAACAACCGTACGAAGTTTACGACAAGATGGATTTTGATATTCCAGTGGGCGTGAATGGCGATTGTTACGACCGCTATTTAGTGCGTATGGAAGAGTTTAGGCAGTCTAACCGAATCATTAAGCAATGTATTGACTGGTTACGTAAGAACCCTGGTCCTGTGATTAGCACCGACAATAAAGTGGCGCCTCCAGACCGTGAGGGGATGAAAACCAATATGGAAGATTTGATTCACCATTTCAAATTGTTTACCGAAGGCTTCCATGTGCCAGCAGGTGAGGCTTATGCAGCCGTTGAGCATCCTAAAGGTGAGTTTGGTATATACATGGTGTCTGATGGTGCAAATAAGCCATATCGCTTAAAAATTCGGGCGCCTGGTTTTCCGCATTTGGCGGCTTTAGATGAAATGACAAAAGGCCATATGATTGCCGACTTGGTCGCGATTATTGGTACGCAAGATATTGTGTTTGGGGAGATTGATCGATAATGTTGTCTCAAGCGTCTCTCGATAAAATCGAATACGAATTAACTAAGTACCCAAAAGAAAACCGCCAAGGTGCGGTAATGTCAGCACTGCGTATTGCGCAGGGTGAAAAAGGTTGGCTCTCAAAAGAAACGATTGCTTACGTTGCTGAGTATTTGGGTATTCCAGCCATTGCTGCTTTGGAAGTGGCGACTTTCTACAACATGTACGACTTACAGCCTGTTGGTAAGTACAAAATCACTATCTGTACTAACATTTCTTGCATGTTGCGTGGCTCTGACGAAATCGTCGATCACCTGCAAGCCAAGCTTGGTGTTGGTTTTAATGAAGTGACGCCGGATGGTCAGTTCTGTCTAAAAGAAGGTGAATGTATGGGCTGCTGTGGCGGCGCACCTTTGATGCATGTGAATAATACGCAAATGCATGAGTTCCTAACGCCAGCTAAAGTCGATGAAATTCTTGGGGAGTTGAAGTAATGGTTGTTCATAAAACTCCTGTCGTGACCGACTTAAGTAAGCAGACCTTGGTGACTTTGCGCACTTTAGGCGTTTCTCAGGATGCTAATCCAGGCAGTCTAAAAAATTACGAAAAACTAGGTGGTTACGCGCAGTTAAAGCGCATTGTCACTGGTAAAGTAAAAGCGACGGACATTATTACGGAAGTGAAAGCCTCTGGCTTGCGTGGTCGTGGCGGTGCAGGCTTTCCAACGGGTTTAAAGTGGAGCTTTATGCCACGTTACTTCGATGGTACTAAGTATCTCGTTTGTAACACCGATGAGGGCGAGCCAGGCACATTTAAAGACCGCGATATTATTCGCTACAACCCGCATCAGCTGATTGAAGGTATGGCAATAGCCGCTTATACATTGGGTGCACGCGTTGGTTACAACTATATCCATGGTGAGATCTGGCAAGACTACGAGATTTTTGAAGAGGCTTTAGCTGAAGCCCGCAAAGCTGGCTATTTAGGTGAAAACTTATTTGGTACAAATTTCTGTTTTGATCTCTACGCAGTGCATGGCTACGGCGCTTACATTTGTGGTGAAGAAACTGCGCTGATTGAGTCTATCGAAGGCAAAAAAGGCCAGCCGCGCTTTAAGCCGCCATTCCCTGCAAGTTATGGTGTGTTTGGTAAGCCAACTAATGTGAATAACACAGAATCCTATGCCTCTATCCCTTGGATTTTGCAGCATGGCGGTCAAGCGTTTCAAGATTTAGGGGTGCCTAACTCAGGCGGTTCTAAGCTGTTTTCAGTGTCAGGTCACGTAGAAAAGCCAGGTAATTACGAAGTGAAAATGGGTACGCCATTTATTGACTTGCTAGAAATGGCAGGCGGTATTTGGAAGGGACGCACGCTTAAAGCGGTGATTCCTGGTGGCCCATCAACAGCGGTGATGCCGGCATCAGCGATTCTAGGTGCAACCATGGATTATGAAGGTTTATCGAAAGCTGGTTCTAGCTTGGGTGCCGGATCCATGATTGTGATGGATGATACGACTTGTATGGTGACCACTCTCAAGCGTTTGTCATATTTCTTTTATGAAGAGTCATGTGGTCAATGTACGCCATGCCGTGAAGGTACAGGTTGGGTATATCGCGTGATTAAACGCATTGTGGATGGCGAAGGCAAGATGGAAGACTTGGACTTGTTGACAGATATTAGTAACAACATTTCAGGCCGCACTATTTGCGCGCTTGGCGAGGCTGCAGCAACGCCAGTCCTTAGTTTTATTAAGCACTTTAGACCAGAATTTGAATATTACATTCAGCATGGCAAATCCATGGTGACAGGCAAATAATATGTTGAAGATTGAAATAGACGGCAAACAAGTCGAAGTCGAAAACGGCACGACGATTATCGACGCGGCTGACCAGCTTGGCGTTGCAATTCCTCGTTTCTGTTACCACAAGAAATTGTCTGTAGCTGCCAATTGCCGTATGTGCTTGGTGCAAGTTGAGAAATTTAATAAACCATTGCCTGCTTGTGCAACGCCTGTTGCTGATGGCATGAAGATTTTTACCCGCTCAAAATCAGCGATTGAAGCCCAGAAGAGTGTGATGGAATTCTTGCTGATTAACCACCCTTTAGATTGCCCGATTTGCGATCAGGGTGGTGAGTGTGATTTGCAGGATGTCGCCGTTGCTTATGGTGGAAGTGGTTCACGCTACACCGAAGAAAAGCGCGTTGTTTTTAATAAAAATATCGGCCCGCTCGTGAGCACCGATATGACCCGCTGTATTCAATGTACCCGTTGCGTTCGCTTCTTGAAAGAAGTGGGTGGCATGCAAGAGCTTGGCCTGATTGGCCGCGGTGAACATGCAGAAATTACTGCTTATGTTGATAAGAGCGTGGACTCTGAGCTCTCTGGCAATATCATTGACTTGTGTCCAGTGGGCGCATTAACGAGCAAGCCATTCCGTTACTCAGCACGTAGCTGGGAATTGACACGTCGTCCAACAATTGCAGCGCATGATGGCTTGGGCTCTCACGTTGAAGTGCACGTCAAAAATGATCGCGTTATGCGCATTGTGCCGCGTGAAAAAGAAAGCATTAATGAATGTTGGTTATCTGACCGCGATCGTTTTTCATACGATGGTCTGAATAGCCCAGAGCGCTTGACCAAGCCGATGATTAAGCATCATGGCGAATGGCATGAGACAGACTGGAAGACAGCCCTCGAGTATGCTGCTCGTCAAATTAAGGAGACGGTAGAAGAGGATCCTGCTGGCTTAGGCTTCTTAGTTTCACCAAATGCCACGATGGAAGAGGGTTTCTTAGCGAAGAAAATCGCGCGAGCACTTTCATGCGGCAATATCGATCACCGTTTACGTCGTAGCGATTTCCGCTTAGATGGCCGCTTCCATGGTACGCCTTGGATGGGTTGTAATATCGCTGATGTACAAGAGATGGACCGCATCTTAGTCGTGGGTAGTAATCTACGCAATGAACATCCGCTGCTGACACAGCGTATTCGTCGTGCGGTAGGTAATGGTGCTGAGTTATCACTGGTGAATCCAATGAATGATGACCAACTCATGAAGGTGAGTCATCAAGCGATTTGTTCACCAAACGATATTGTGAACGTGCTGGCACAGATTCTAAAAGCCATGTCTGGTCTTCAACGCTTGTCGCTATGCTTGCCAAAATCGATTAACGATTTGTTAGAAGGTGTGGTGGTGCGTGAAAACAGCCAAGCCATTGCTGAAAGTCTTGCTGGCCATGGTAAAGAGTACGACTTGGTGAATCCTAAGAGTGCATTGTTCTTAGGTAATATTGCGCAATATCATCCACGTTACGCTGAAATTTACACATTGGCTGAAGCGATCTCTTCACTCTGTGGTGCAACATTTGGTGTGTTGTTTGAATCTTCTGACCGTGTTGGTTTAGATATGGTGCGGGTGATTCCAGGCCAAGGTGGATTAAACGCTAGAACCATGTTGGAAGCGCCAAGAAAAACTTACGTGCTGCTGAATGTTGAGCCTGAGTTTGATTGCGCCAATCCTGCTGTGGCAAAAGCTGCGATGGAAAAAGCGGAGTGTGTCATCGCGTTGACTGCTTATAAATCAAGCGCGCTTGAAAATGCAGATGTGTTATTACCAATCGCGCCATTTACTGAAACCTCTGGCACTCGCATGAGTATGGAAGGTCGCGTGCAAAGTTTTGCGGCCGCAGTGAAGCCGCTTGGTGAATGTCGTCCGGCATGGAAAGTATTGCGAGTATTAGCGAATACTTTGGGCTTGGAAGGCTTTAATTTTGAAAGTAGCGAGCAGGTTAAAACGGAAGTGTTTGGTGGTGAAAAGCCATCAACAGTAGTTTGGAATCGCTTAAATAATAACCTTCGCATTTTGTTTGATGTGAAGGTGCAAGAAAAAACAAACGTGCTTCAACGTTTAGGTGAAGTGCCTCAATACCTAATGGACTCTGTTGTGCGCCGCTCAAGCCCGCTTCAAAAAACTAAATTGGTGACAGAACCAGTTGCAGGCATGAACGCAAAGCTCATGGCTGAGCTGGATGTTCAAGAGGGTGACTTGGTTGTGGTTAAACAGGGTATTGGCTCTGCAAAACTGAAGGTTAAGCTAGATGCTGGCTTAGCTAAAGGCACTGTCCGTGTTCCAACTGGCTATGAACTGACTGCATCATTAGGCGAATTGATGGGTGAGATTGAGGTAACCAAAGCATGAGCGCATTCATTCAATCATTCTTAGAGATGGGTGCCACAACCTTTGGTTCATATTGGCCTGCGGTTTCCTTGACAGTATGGACACTGCTTAAGATTGTTGCCATTGTGTTGCCGTTGATGGGCGCGGTTGCTTATCTGACCCTTGCTGAACGTAAAGTGATTGGCTTTATGCAAGTGCGTATAGGCCCTAATCGTGTAGGTTATTTTGGTCTGCTTCAACCGCTCGCTGACGGTATTAAGCTCTTGATGAAGGAAATCATTATTCCTTCAGAATCAAGCAAAGGATTATTTTTACTAGGTCCGGTGCTCGCGATTGCACCTGCGTTTGCAGCTTGGGCAGTGGTGCCATTTGATCCAGACTTGGTCTTGGCGAACGTTGATGCTGGATTGCTTTATATCTTGGCGATGACCTCTGTTGCGGTGTACGGGGTTATTATTGCGGGTTGGGCCTCTAATTCTAAATATGCATTCTTGGGTGCGCTTCGCTCTGCAGCGCAAATTGTTTCATATGAAATTGCGATGGGTTTTGCTTTAGTGGGCGTGCTGATGTGCGCTAACTCACTTAACCTTGGCAAAATCGTGATGGCACAAGCAGGTGGTATTTTTGAATGGTACTGGTTGCCGTTGTTTCCGCTTTTTATTGTCTATTTCATTAGTGCGGTGGCTGAAACCAATCGCGCGCCATTTGACGTGGCTGAAGGCGAATCTGAAATTGTTGCCGGCTTCCACGTAGAGTATTCAGGCATGGCATTTGCAGTGTTCTTCTTAGCTGAATATGCCAATATGATTTTGGTGTCGATGCTTGCTGCGATTATGTTTTTAGGCGGTTGGTTGTCACCATTCCCTTCGTTAATTCCTGATAGCTTTTTGTGGCTCTTAGCTAAAGTGGGCTTCTTGCTATTCTTCTTCTTATGGTTCCGTGCGACTTTCCCACGTTATCGTTACGACCAAATTATGCGTCTAGGTTGGAAAGTGTTTATTCCGATTACATTAGTTTGGATTATTGTCGTTGGCGGTTTGATGCAAACCCCTTGGGGCTATTTGTTCCACTAAGTGGACGATTAAGAGCTGAAAATGTTTAAGAAAATTAAAGAGATTATTTCAAGTTTAATGCTCATCGAGCTGCTGAGAGGCATGCTACTGACTGGGCGTTATTTCTTTGCACGTAAAATTACGATTCAATATCCAGAAGAGCGTACGCCAATCTCGTCACGTTTTAGAGGGTTGCATGCGTTACGTCGCTATGAGAATGGTGAAGAGCGTTGTATCGCCTGTAAGCTTTGTGAAGCAGTGTGTCCTGCGATGGCGATTACCATTGAATCAGAACAGCGTGAAGACAATACACGTCGCACAACCCGTTATGACATCGATTTAACCAAGTGCATTTTCTGTGGCATGTGCGAAGAGTCTTGCCCGGTGGATTCGATTGTTGAGACTCGCATATTCGAGTACCACGGTGAACAACGTGGTGATTTGCTCTACACCAAAGAGATGTTACTTGCGGTGGGTGATAAGAATGAAGCGCAAATTGCTGCTGACCGTGCAGCTGACGCTAAATTTAGATAAGGCAAATGAGCATGATTTTTCAAGATTACGTTTTTTATTCGCTAGCGGTTATTTTGCTATTTGCAGGTTTGCGTGTGATTACCGCACGTAACCCAGTGCATGCAGCTTTATTCTTGGTGCTTGCCTTCTTTACGGCGGCTGGCATTTGGCTGTTGTTAGAGGCTGAGTTTCTAGCGATTGCACTGGTGCTGGTCTATGTGGGTGCCGTGATGGTCTTATTCCTGTTTGTGGTGATGATGCTAGACATTAATCTCGACAAGTTGCGAGAGGGCTTCTGGGATTATTTGCCGATGGCTGGGTTCATTGGGGTGTTGATGGCCGCGGAAATGGTGATGATTCTTGGCACCAAGCATTTTGGCTTAGCACGCATTAGTGCACCTAAAGCGCATGCTGCTGATTACAGCAACACGGCTGAATTAGGTCGTCAGCTCTATACCGATTATTTAATGCCATTTGAATTGGCCGCTGTGGTGCTGTTGGTCGCGATTGTTGCTGCTATTGCATTGACTTTGCGTGACCGTAAAGACTCTAAATTTATTAACCCTGCAGACCAAGTAAGAGTGAAGCGTGCAGACCGTATCCGTATGGTGAGCATGCCAGCTGAGGTTGAAGTGCCTGCAGTGGAAACAGAAAAGGCGAAATCATAATGGTCAGCTTGTCACATTATTTGATTTTAGGTTCATTGCTATTCGCGATTAGCGTGGTTGGGATTTTTCTTAACCGTAAAAACGTGATTATTTTATTGATGGCGATTGAGTTGATGTTGCTTGCGGTGAATTTGAATTTCATTGCTTTTTCACATTACTTGAATGACATCGCTGGTCAAGTGTTCGTATTTTTTATTCTAACGGTTGCTGCGGCAGAGTCTGCGATTGGCCTGGCGATTTTGGTCGTGCTGTTTAGAAACTTAAGAACCATTAACGTTGATGACCTCGATAGCTTAAAAGGCTAAACGGAAATAATGAACATGCACTCTATGAATATCTCAATGCAACAAATTTACTTAGCTATTCCGCTATTGCCACTGGTTGCTTCTGCAATTGTGGGTATCGCTAATAAAGCCTTACCTCGCTGCTTTGCGCATATCCTCACGATATTAGGTGTGGCTGGTGCTTTCGCTTTGTCTGTTTATGTGTTTTTGGATGTCCTTCAAGGCCATACTTACAATGGCACGGTTTACACATGGATGACGACGAGCACTTACACATTCCAAGTGGGTTTTCTTATCGATAAATTAACCACCATGATGATGTTGGTGGTGACTTTTGTTTCATTGATGGTACATATCTACACGATCGGCTATATGCACGAAGATGAAGGTTATCGTCGTTTCTTTAGCTATATTTCACTTTTCACTTTCTCGATGTTGATGTTGGTGATGGCGAATAACTTTATGCAGTTATTCTTTGGCTGGGAGGCTGTAGGCTTAGTGTCTTACTTGCTTATTGGTTTCTGGTTTACCCGACCAACAGCCATCTACGCTAACTTAAAAGCATTCTTGGTGAATCGTGTCGGAGACTTTGGTTTCTTGCTTGGCATCGGCATGGTGCTTTGGTGCTTCGGCAGTCTTGATTACACGACGGCGTTTGCGCAAGCACCTCGCTTTGCACATGCGACAGTGGATATTATTCCTGGTGTGCATTGGTCAACCATGACTGTGATTTGTATTTTGCTATTTATCGGTGCGATGGGTAAGTCAGCCCAAGTGCCATTGCACGTTTGGTTGCCTGACTCAATGGAAGGCCCAACACCAATTTCAGCGTTGATCCATGCGGCAACGATGGTGACGGCCGGTATCTTTATGGTGGCACGTATGTCGCCGCTCTTTGAATTGTCTACCACAGCACTTTCATTCGTGATGGTGATAGGTGCGATTACTGCCTTATTTATGGGGTTCCTTGGCATTATTCAAAATGATATTAAACGGGTGGTTGCTTATTCAACGCTTTCACAATTGGGCTACATGACGGTTGCTTTGGGCGCTTCAGCTTACTCAGTCGCGATTTTCCACCTAATGACCCACGCTTTCTTCAAGGCGTTGTTATTCTTAGGTGCAGGTTCTGTGATTATGGGGATGCATCATGATCAAGATATCCGCAATATGGGTGGCCTTCGTAAGTACATGAAGATTACTTGGATTACTTCATTGGTTGGTTCATTGGCCTTAATTGGTACGCCATTCTTGTCAGGCTTTTACTCTAAAGATTCGATTATTGAAGCGGCGAAGTTGTCACATATTCCTGGCAGTGGCTTTGCGTATTTCGCAGTGCTTGCAGGTGTTTTTGTGACCGCATTCTACTCATTCCGTATGTATTTCTTGGTATTCCATGGCAAAGAGCGTTGGATGGAAGCTAAATCTCATCACGATGACCATGCGCATGACGACCAAGATCACCATCATGGTTTAGGCCCACATGATGTGCCGCACGAGCAGCCATGGGTAGTGACATTGCCACTTGTGTTACTAGCGATTCCATCACTGGCGATTGGATTTATTGCGATTGAGCCGATGTTGTTTAAAGGTTTTTTCGATGGCGTGATTTTTACTGATAGCACAGCGCATCCTGTTATGCATGAGCTTGCTGAAGACTTCCACGGCGCCGTTGCCATGGGCTTACATAGCTTCACATCATTACCATTTATCCTTGCCTTGTCTGGTGTGGTCTTGTCATGGTTCTTCTATATGAAGCGTCCAGATATTCCAGCTGCCATCAAAGCAAAATCTGGTCTGATTATGTGTGTGCTTGAGAATAAATATGGCTTCGATAGTTTTAACGAAAAAGTGTTTGCTGGTGGCTCACGGTTCATTGGTAGCAAACTTTGGAAAATTGGTGATGTGCAATTGATTGATGGTGTCATGGTCAACGGCACAGCTAATTTGATTGGCCGCCTCTCAAAAGTGGTTCGTGGCCTGCAATCAGGCCTGATTTACCACTATGCATTTGCCATGATTATTGGCGTATTTTTATTACTTACCTTATTCATGAAGGTTTAAATGACAAGCTTGCCTCTTCTTAGTCTTGCGATTTGGGTGCCTATCTTAGCGGGCATCCTAGTCTTGTTTACTGGTGATGACAAACATGCATCAACTGCCCGTTGGATTGCTTTGTTGGGAAGTTTAGTGGCATTTGCAGTGACTATTCCACTTTATACAGGCTTCAATTTTGCAGATGGCGGCTTCCAATTTCAAGAAGGTTTTAGCTGGATTCCTACCTTCAATATTCATTACCACTTAGGTGCTGACGGTATCGCTGTGCCTTTGATTTTGCTCACAAGCTTTACTACGATTTTGGTGGTGATTGCTGCGTGGGAAGTCATCCAAAAGCGTGTTGCGCAATATATGGCGGCTTTCCTAATTATGTCTGGTTTGATGATCGGCGTGTTTAGTGCGTTGGATGCCATCCTCTATTACGTATTTTGGGAAGCCATGCTCATTCCAATGTTCTTGGTGATTGGTGTGTGGGGCGGTCCAAATCGCGTTTACGCGACGATTAAGTTTTTCCTCTACACCTTGCTCGGCTCATTGCTGATGTTGGTGGCCTTCATTTACTTGTTCTACCAAACCAACAGTTTTGAAATCGTCGATTACTATCGCTTGCCGATGACATTGAAAGTTCAAGTGTTGGTGTTCTTGGCATTCTTTATGGCGTTCGCGGTTAAAATTCCAATGTGGCCAGTGCACACATGGTTGCCAGATGCCCACGTTGAAGCGCCAACAGGCGGTTCAGTAGTGTTGGCTGCGATTGCCTTGAAGTTAGGTGGCTATAGCTTCTTGCGCTTTGCAATGCCAATCGCGCCAGACGCTGCGCACTATCTATCAGGCTTTATGATTGCGCTGTCACTCATCGCTGTGGTCTATATCGCTTTTGTGGCATTGGTTCAGCAAGACATGAAAAAGCTCATTGCTTACTCATCAATCTCGCATATGGGTTTTGTGACGTTAGGTTTCTTCTTATTTAACTCTATAGGTTTAGAAGGCTCTATCGTGCAGATGATCTCGCACGGTTTTATTTCTAGTGCGATGTTCTTAAGTGTTGGTGTGCTTTATGACCGTATGCACTCTCGTCAAATTGCAGACTACGGTGGGGTAGTGAATACCATGCCTAAGTTCGCAGCCTTTGCAGTTCTATTTGCGATGGCCAATGCTGGCTTGCCAGGTACGTCAGGATTTGTGGGCGAGTTTATGGTGATTTTGGGCGCACTACAAAAGAACTTCTGGTTCGCTTTCTTAGCGTCAACAACATTGATTTTGGGTGCTGCTTACACATTGTGGATGGTGAAGCGCGTGTTCTTTGGTGAGATTGCCAATTCACACGTGGCTGAATTAGTTGATCTGAATAAACGTGAGCTGCTGATCTTAAGCACACTGGCAATTTTAGTCATTGGCTTTGGTGTTTATCCTCAGCCAATCACAGAGATGACACACGCAACGGTCGCGCAATTTCTAGATCATATGGCACACACAAAAATACCAGCAGGTTTATAAGGCGAGTTGAATCGCCGAATACGATTGGAAATATAGAAATATGAATGGACTTCAAACGGATTTAATCGCAGCGCTACCCGAGCTATTTGTGCTCTCAATGGCAATGTTCATTTTGCTTGCGGATTTGTTTTTAAAACCATCTAATCGCATTGTTATTTTCTTATTAACTCAAATCACTTTGTTGGGTGCCGCGTTTATCACTATCTCTACGCACAATCCTAGCGTGAGTTATGCATTTAGCGGCATGTTTGTGGATGATTCTTTTGCTGATGTGATGAAGCTAATGATTTATCTCAGTACATCACTCTTCTTGGTTTATACCCGCGCATATATCACGTTACGTGGCATGTTTAGAGGTGAGTTTTATGCACTAGTATTGTTCGCAATGGCTGGCATGATGGTCATGGTGTCAGGACAACATTTCTTGACGCTCTACATGGGTTTAGAGCTATTGTCCTTATGCTTGTATGCATTGGTAGCGCTGGACAGTGACAACGCTCGTGCGACAGAAGCTGCGATGAAGTATTTTGTATTGGGCGCATTGGCTTCAGGCATGTTGCTTTATGGGATGTCCATGATGTACGGCGCAACAGGCAGCTTGAATATCTCTGAAGTGGCAAGTGCGCTGTTAAATGGCTCACAAGATAAGCCAGTGCTCGTATTGGGAACAGTGTTTATTGTGGCAGGCTTGGCGTTTAAATTAGGCGCGGTGCCATTCCAAATGTGGGTGCCAGACGTCTACGAAGGTTCGCCAACTGCCATTACCTTATTCATTGGTTCAGTGACTAAACTTGCCGCATTTGCTTTTGTGATTCGTATCTTGGCGCAAGGTTTATATGTCTTAGCGATTGATTGGCACGGCATGTTGATGATTATGGCGGTGCTTTCTATCATCATCGGCAATATTACAGCGATTGCGCAAACGAATCTCAAGCGCATGCTTGCTTATTCAACCATCTCTCACGTTGGCTTCTTGTTATTTGGTTTGATGAGTGCCAGCATGAATGGCTACATTTCATCCATGTTCTATATTGTTTCTTATGTGCTGATGACATTGGCTGGCTTTGGCATGATTCTATTGCTTTCGCGTAAAGGTTTTGAAGCTGAACAATTAGATGATTTGAAAGGCCTCAACCAACGTAGTCCATGGTTTGCATTTATGATGCTGATCACCATGTTCTCAATGGCAGGTGTGCCTCCAACATTGGGCTTTTACGCTAAATTCGCAGTGCTACAAGCCGCTTTGCAAGCGGGCTTCTTGTGGCTGGTTGTGTTTGCTGTGTTAATGGCAGTGATCGGCGCATTTTACTATCTACGTATTGTTAAACTCATGTACTTTGATGAGCCAATTGACCATACCCCAATTAATAATCCACCAGAAATGAACATGTTGCTGAGCGTGAATGCTTTAGCTTTGTTGGCGCTAGGCATTATGCCGCAGCGTTTGATGGATATTTGTGCATACGCAATCGCACATAGTCTTCAATAGGCCTTCACGCATATGACCAATCTAATCTTATTGTTGTTGGCATTGGTCTTCGCGAATTCGCCTTGGTTTTCAGAGCGTTTGTTCTTTGTCATTCCTGTTAAGCAACAGCCTAAAAATGCGGCTTGGTGTTTGCTCGAATTAATCGTTTTATACTTTATTCTTGGATTGATCATTCGATACGCTGAGCACGCTAAAATGGGTCAAGTCGCTCCGCAGAAGTGGGAATTCTATGCCATTACTGCTTGCCTATTTTTAGTGCTCGCTTTCCCTGGTTTTATCTATCGTTTTTTCTGGAAGAAGTAAGTTAAACAAACATCTCGCCGCTCCTGATAAGGAAAACATCAAATGAAATTACCTTCTTTGATCAAAATGATGTTGTTGTGCCTTTCAATTAGCCTAGCTGCCTGCACCTATACCACGCAACTAGGTGAAAAATTCCTCCCTGATTCTGAATACAATACCCTGTTAGTTAAAGCTGACTCTGCGATGCATGATGGTGAATGGGCAAAAGCGGCGGCTTTTTATGAAAAAGCAGTGCAGTTAAAGCCAGGCAATTGGGATTTAAAGCTCAAGCAAGCACAAGCCTATCGAAACGATGGCAAGCTTTCGCAAGCATACAATGCTTATCAAATGATTATCGATGCAAAAACTGCCAGCCCTTATGCTAACGATATCACGCTCAAAACCGCTAAAGAAAACCAAGCTAAACTAGGGTTTAAAGTCGAGCCTATTGTTTCTGTACCTGCGACATCTAGCACAGTATCCCCAGAAGCGCCTAAAGCAACAGAGCCTGAGATGGCGGAAAGTCATGAGCAAACCTTGAATGCTGCCGCTAAACCCCAAGAAGCTAAGGCTGAGCCAGAGGCTATCCCAGCTAAGCCTCTGGCAAGTACTACCTTGGTCGAGGAGGGGCAGCATCCTTTGGCATCAAAGCCTGATGTTAATCAGAGCAAATTAGTGATGGATGAGGTTGCTGCTTGGGCAAAAGCTTGGGCAAGTAAAAATGTCGATATCTACTTTGCACATTATGTGGATGGTTTTGCGGGTGAGTATGGCAATTCAACGGCTTGGCAAAAATCGAGAAAAGCAAAGATTTTGAAGAGTAAGCCAATCAAAATTTCTTTTTCAGATATTCAAATTAACAACATCAGCGCTGAGTTAGTGGAAGTTACTTTTAAGCAAACTTACCAATCAGGGGGCTATCAAGATGTTGGTAGCAAGACTTTAGAAATGACCAAAGTTAAAGATCGCTGGCTAATCACCAAAGAGCTTTTTAAGTAAATAATTAATGACACAAAAAGATCAGCATTTAATCGAAGTCTGCATTTCCTCGGAGCTGGTGTTGGATGGGGGCATGATGCGCGTCAAGCGTGACCAAGTAAGATTGCCAAGTGGTAATCAAGGTCAGCGCGAGTTTATTTTGCATCCAGGTGCGGTACTGATTATTCCGCTGCTTCAGAATGGCAATCTGCTATTAGAGCGTCAGTTCCGTTATCCACTTAATCGTGTGTTTGTGGAGCTACCAGCAGGCAAGATAGATGCTGGCGAGGACATTCTTTCCACTGGTCAGCGTGAGTTGTTAGAAGAGACGGGCTACACTGCACAAGAGTGGATTTATCTTGGACATCAACATCCTTGCATCGGCTATTCGGATGAAGTAATTTACATGGTCCTCGCTAAAGGGCTTGAAGAGGGCGACGCACATTGCGACGAAGATGAAGCTTTGGAGCTGTTTGAGGCAAGTTTGGATGATTGTTTGCAAATGGTGGCGACCCAACAAATTACCGATGCTAAAACGATCTTAGCGTTGATGTATGTTGAGAAGTACTTGCAGGGCGTGTGGCCTGCTTTATCTTTGAACGAAACCCCTTAAGTGGCCGAAAAAGTTCTGATTGCAGGTTGTGGTGATTTGGGTGCAGAGCTTGCGCATCAGCTTCAATCGCAAGGCTTAATCCCAATTGGATTGCGTCGATCACTTGCCGTTGATTCAAAGTTTGAGTGCGTTCAAGCAGACGTTACGCAGCCTAGTTCACTTTCTAATATCTCTAAATTAAATCCTGATTTTGTTGTTTATTGCGTCGCCGCAACAGCGCAGACCGATGAAAACTATCGCCAGCATTATGTGGAGGGATTGCGTAACGTGCTGAGCGCACTCGAGGGCGCTGGCAATCTTAAGCATGTATTTTTTGTTTCTAGTACCCGCATGTATGGCCAAGTGACCGATGATTTATTGGATGAAAATACTGTGCCTCAAGAGATGGATTTTGGGGGGCAACGTTTATTGAAAGCTGAAAACTTGCTCAAACGAGCGGGTAAATCTTGGACACACACCGCTTTAAGATTGACGGGTATTTATGGTCCTGGCCGAAATCGTATGCTGACGCTCGCAGCTAATCCAGCTAACTGGCCAAGCCAAAACATTTGGACCAATCGTATTCATAGAGATGATGCCGCTGGATTTATTGTGTACTTAATGCAATTGCTACTGGCAAAACATCCAGTGCAAGATTGTTATATCGTGACGGATAGCTGTCCTGTTTCTCAACACGAAGTGTTGCATTGGATTGCCAATGAAATGGGCTTGGCTACAGGCAATGAGTTGCCGCCAGTGGTCGGTGGAAAACGTATGTCTAATCAGCGTATGTTAGCCACAGGTTTTCGTTTGAAATACGCTGACTACAAATTAGGTTATTCTGCGATGTTGAATAATAAGGCCTGAGAGGTCTTAACGATGCAATCTAACAAGGCATCTAAGTCTTGTTCTGTGGTGAATGGATTCATCAATGTTGTGCGAAGCCAAATGGTGCCGTGCAAGTCCACTTGGGTGAGATGAAAGTCACCGCGCTGAATTAAATATTGGCGAATCTTGGTCATGCGCTCATTCACGATTGTGTCTGGTATGTCTTGTGGCAAATATCTAAAGCATACAATGTTGGTGTCAGGAGGCATGAGTAATTCAAAATGGGCCGTCTGATTCACTTTTTCTGCGAATAACTTTGCTTTGGCAAAGGCCTCCTCAACCAGCATTCCCATCCCATCGGTGCCGTATAAAGAAAATGCGGTCCATAACTTTAGTGCCATCATTCGCTTGGTACACTCCAATGTACGGTAGCTCAGGTTAAACGCTTCGTCTTCGTGATGCTCGCCTTGAAACAAATACGATGCATCTTGGCTAAATGCGCTGTAGCTATGTTGTTCATTGCGGAATAACACCGCGGAAATCGCGGCTGGCATATACATTAATTTGTGACCATCCCAAACAACGGAGTCTGCGAGTGCAATACCAGCAAGTTTCTCGGCATGATTTTCTGAGAGTAGGGCAGATGCGCCGTGCGCGCCGTCGACATGAAACCACAACGCATTTGCTTGGCAATACTCTCCAATGACAAGTAGCGGGTCTATGCTACCTGTTGGCGTACAGCCAGCGTTCGCCACAACGGCAATAATCGTTTCTTTATTTTTGATGCAAGATTGGTGTGCGGTTTTTAGCGCGCTTAAATCAATTCTGCCCGCTTGGTCTGTTGCCAGCTTAATCACGCTATCGCTACCCAAACCCATAATGCCGGCAGCGCGCGATACTGAATAATGCGCATGCTCTGAAGATAAGATTTTTAGCTTGGCTTGGTTTGTGATGCCATCTTTCCAAATGTTGGAAGATGGATTTTCTCTACTGGTGCTCACTTGTCTCGCCACCAATAAAGCCGTTAAGTTTGCTTGTGCGCCACCTGAAGTCAGCACGCCACCAGCGTTTTTCCAACGCTCGCCATCGATCAAATTACATAGCCAACGAATCACTTGGCGTTCTAGCATTGTGGCACTGGGACCTGCTTCATATACTGCCATGGCCTGGTTGCTGAGTGCTGCAACCAAATCACATAGCGCTGCCATTGGAAGCGGTGTTGCAACTTGGTGACCCATATTGCGTGGATGGTGAATGGCTAGCGTCTTTGGCAAAATCTCTGCTTGGAGTTGCTTGATCAATCCTTCAGCATTGAACGTTGGTTTTTTGGGTAAAGGCGCTTGCCAATTCGCATCCTCGATATTTGGATTGTGCCAATTTAATACCTTTGAATTTCCAGTCAGGTTCGCTTCTAAATATGTGGTCAATACATCAATTAGCTGATGGCCTGTTTTAGAAAACTTCTCGGTATCAAACATTTCAGCGATGATTGGTTTGCTGTGCTTCATAATTTAAACTGAGGTGCCCCTAGTTCTAAACCACCCCGTCACGCTTATGCGTTCAGATTTGGCTGGCAATACTTCATGTAAAAAATCACTCGATAAAAACACCACTAAAGTCCCGCCTTGAGGGTTAATATCGATAAAGTTGGATTCGTCTTTTTTGTCGAGATACATTCTAAGTTGGCCGCCACTCTCAGATTTCCAATGGTCGTTGAGGTACAAAATACAGCTCACTTTGCGTTCCTCTTTGCCGATGAATTGGTCTAGGTGTTTTTGATAGCCTGCCCCTGCAGGGTAAATGGCGAAGTGACTTTCTAATTCAAACAAGCCCAAAAAGAAGGCTTGGTTAATCGCGAGTTGTAAATCTGACATGGCGGCTAAATAGACTTGTTCTGCATCGCTTGCCTGAGTGGCTTCTATCCAGCGAATAAAATCGCCGCGTATGGATAGGGTTTCTATTTTTGCGATGCCAGTTGTTGCCTGATGCATCTCGCCAGTGCTTTGCAAATCCTTTGCTTGCTTGGCTAACGCTTGAATCGCCTCTCGGCTTAAAAACTGTTCAATCACTGCATAACCTTGTTTTGCAATGCTGTCGACAATAAGCGAGCTAGTTTTTTGTAGGACGGGGGAAGACATGCTCTGCATTATAGCTTGATATGAGGTAAGCTTCATTTGCTTAATGGAAGCCAATACGCTAGAATTCGCACCTCTTTTGAAAAGACAAATAGGCGGTTAGCTCAGTTGGTTAGAGCGCTTGGTCGACATCCAAGAGGTCAGCAGTTCGAATCTGCTACTGCCTACCAAACATATTGATAGACGATTTCCTTAGTATTTCATTCTGACCTGCTTATTAAGCAGGTTTTTTTACGTCCAAAATCCCGCAAGTTTTACATGAATTGATGACGCTAGCGCGTTAAGTTTCCATTGCAAAATTGATGAAAAAAGCGATATTATCCGTCTTAGATAATATTCTTAGTTTCTTGTCATTGATAAGAATTAATACGAAAAAACAATATGATAAATTCTTCAGCTTCAAAAAATAACGGCGTAGTTAATAAGCACGTTTTTTTAATTGATGACGATGAGTTTATTCGCGCAAATTTATCAACGACTTTACGTGATGCTGATTATGAAGTGCACACATTTTCTAACCCTATCGAATTCCTACAAGCAGACTTAACATTATCGCCCGCTGTTATCTTGACTGACATGGTCATGCCTTTTATGACGGGAATTGAATTGCAAGCCGAACTTAATAAACGCTCTTCTTTTACGCCTATTGTTTTAATGAGTGGTGAAAGTAGCGTGGCGCAGAGCGTCACTGCCATGAAGCAGGGTGCGGTTGAGTTTTTGGTTAAGCCGTTCGATAAAGAGCACTTAATCGAGGCCATCGTTCGCGGGCATCAAATTCACGCACGAAAAATCTATGTGAATAATTTGCTGGCGAAACTGACGCCCCGTGAGCGCGAGGTATTTGATATGTTGATTGAGGGGCACGGAAATTCAGCCTTGGTTCAGAATTTAGGGATTTCATTGCCGACAGCCAAGCAGCACAAATCTGAAGTCATGAGAAAACTCGATGTCAAATCTCTGGCTGACTTAATAAGCCTAATTTAATGACTTCTAAATAAAAAATCAGGCTGCATCCTACGAACGCATGATACTTTTTGTTGGGGGTTTGTACGAAAATGCCACTGGTTTAAAAAGTATCAAAAAGCCGATTTTTAGACACTTTAATTGATAAAAGTAACTTTCATGAACAATAAATCTCTCGTCCACTTTTTTGTACTCAGCGCGCTATCACTTATGGCGGAATCGGCATCTGCTGCGCAAGAGCAAGATGCTGGCGTATTGCAACGCCAACTTCAGGAGCAGGTTGAAAAATCTCGCCCTGAAGAAAAAATGCCCCAAGCTGAGCAGTCGGCTGAAAAAGTTGAAGTCGACCCTGCCGCGCAAAAAGTTGAGATTAAAGGATATCAGTTCAAAGGCAATACGCTGCTATCGAATGATGAACTGCAAACGATTGTTGAGTCTTGGAAAAACAAAGCATTGACGCTTGCGGAGTTGAAAGATGTGACCGTTGCAATTCAAGAGGCCTATGCTAAAAAATCACGCATTGCGCAAGCCAGCGTTCCACCGCAAGAAATTCAAGATGGCTTATTGCTGGTTGAAATCGTTGAAGGAAAATTTGGTACTGCCCATGCTCAAGTGGTGGAGCAAGATAGAAAACTGCGTTTTCCAACGGAAAATGCCGAAAAGTTTGTCACGCAAATCAATAAAAGTGGTCGTTATATTGATGCTCAAAACATTTACCGTAGTATTACGACGCTTAATGAATTGCCTGGCGTTCGCGCCTCTGGCAGTTTTGAGGCTGGTGAGGCTGTAGGCGTTAGTGACATTAAAGTGAGTCTTAGAAGCACGCCACTATTGAGTGGGCTAGTTGCCGCCTCCAATTATGGGTCAGCTAGCACAGGCGAGGCGCAGGCCATCGGTAACCTGAATATTAACAATCCATTTGGTATTGCTGACGTGATTCGGTTGGATGCTATTCAATCGCAAGGCTCAAGCTATGTGCAAGGTTCATATATGCTGCCGCTTGCTTTTAACAGTCTTAAATTCGGCGTGCAAGCATCTTATCTTACTTATAAAACTTTATCTGATTGGTCACCTAAGCCTTCAGAAGGTGATGCTACTACCTTTGGATTTAATGCAACTTACGCATTAACAAGAAAGCCTGGTAAGCATTTGAGCCTTCGCGTTGCTTATGAAGATCGCGCATACAGCAACGAATCGGCGGGCGTTAAAATAAGTGAGTATGACGTAAACGCTTTGACGCTTGGGTTGAATGCTTATCTTGTGGATAGTGCAACTTCCTCCATTAATTTGGGTGTGAATGCTGTTTTTGGTGATTTGGATATTACCAACGCAGATCAGTTAGCTACCGATGTGAGAACAACTAAAACGCAAGGCTCTTTTGAAAAAATTACTTTTAACATTAGTCGTACACAAGAGCTCAGTATTTTGGAAAACACTAATTGGCTGGTTTCTGCCTATGGTCAGTTAGCCAGCAAAAATCTTAACTCAAGTGAGCAGTTCTATTTAGGTGGGCCATACGGCGTTCGCGCTTATCCTGTATCACAGGGTGGTGGTTCGCAAGGCGCGGTTGTAAGCACGGAATTGCAACGCTTTATTGCTGATGATTGGCTCGCAACAGTGTTTATCGATGTTGGTGTGGTTGAGCAATATAAAGACGTATTTCTAGGCTGGGCGGGGCAAAGCAATGCTAGCAATGTCTATACATTAGCTGCCACAGGTCTCACGCTTAAGTACACTTATAAAAACTTTACACTTTTAGGTACTGGTGCGTACCGTATTGGGGATAACCCGCTTCACACTTTTACTGGTCAGCAGTTGAATGCTGATAATGATTATAAAGATGTTCAATTCTGGATTCGAGGAAGTTTAGATTTCTAGTTTTTTGCAAAATTAAATTTCAGCGTTAAGAAAAAACCTCATCTTGATGAGGTTTTTTTTCGTCCTTTTTCATCAAACATCAGTGAATTTTTTGTTAAATAGTTTAAACAAATCTTAAATCATAGATTTTTACTCTCAAAAAAACTTCATTAACTCCCGCCTAGTTACATCTAATTTCATTCATATTTTTCGCACCCATCCTGCGTTCGTAGGATTGTTTGCTTGATATATACGTGAGATTATCCGCGTCATGAAAAATTGTTAAAAAATTAACAATTAAATTGTTCGACAGAACAAGCGAACACAAAAGAAAGCTTTTTATTTAACAAATGGTTGCTTCGGCTCACATGACTTTGCAAAAAATGCAAACGACTTATCGTCAAGATAAGCGTCATGGCGCCGCTTTGCCTGTGCGTTTTGCGAAAGCTTTGTCTGTTTCAGCGATGGCTGTTTTGTCGATTTTTGCAGCCGATATTTATGCTGCGCCAGCCGCTGATGCATTACCAACAGGCGGTCAAGTTGCCGCTGGGCAAGCAACGATTTCTCAAGCTGGCAACAGCATGAATATCAACCAAACATCACAGCGTGCGGTGGTGAACTGGAATTCATTTGATGTAGGTAGCAATGCCACCGTGAATTTCAATCAACCGAATGCAAACTCAGCCACGCTTAATCGCGTCAACAGTGCAACGCCATCGATGATTGACGGCGCTGTGAACGCCAATGGCCATGTGGTTTTTGTGAACCCAAATGGTGTTGTTTTTGGTAAGGGTGCGCAAGTCAATGCGGGTGGTATTACAGCGACAACAATGAACATTGCTGATGCTGAATTTATGGCTGGCGGCAAGCAAACTTACTCTGGCGGCACATCAGGTAAAGTGGTCAACCAAGGTAAAATCGTTGCCAATGGCGTGAATGGTTACATCGCTTTAATGGCACCAGAAGTGCGAAATGAAGGCGTGATGATGGCCACCATGAGTGGGGCGAATGCCATTGCTTTGGTCGCTGGTCAAAAAGTTACTTTGTCATTTGATAACAATAAGTTAATTAATGTTTCAGTGGACGCTTCAGTGATTAATGCCTTAATCGAAAATAAGCGTTTGATTAAGACAAATGGCGGTCAAATTATCATCGCTGCAAACTCAGCTTCAGACCTCAAAGCTTCGGTCATTAATAACACTGGTGTCATCTCTGCAAGCGGCATCGATACTCGCGGTGGCAAGGTTGTGTTGACTGGCGGAATTGTTAATCAAAACGGTGTTGTTGCGGCGAACTCAAAAGCGTCTTCAAGCACTTCAACAGCAAGTGATTTAGTCGGCGGAAATGTCACCATTTCTGGCGAGCAAATCAACCTCGGTTCAACATCAAAAACAGTGGCAAATGGCGTACACGGCGGTGGTCAAATTTTGGTGGGTACGGAAGTGAATCCAGCGCAAGCAAATTCAGCTTCAGCAAGCAACAAAATTGCTAGCACTGTCAAGGTTGCAAGTGGTGCTGTGGTGGACGCTTCAGCGACACAAAAAGGTAACGGCGGCATGGTTGTTATTCACTCACAAAACAGCACTGAAATTCACGGTGTAATTTCAGCAAATGGCGGTGCGATTTCAGGTAACGCTGGTGTGGTTCAAACTAGCTCAAATGGCCATGTCGTGATTGGTTCAACAGCACAATTAAACGTAACTGCTTTGAATGGCCAATCTGGCACATGGAAATTGCAAGCAGGCCAAATCAATGTTGACCAAAACACAGCCAATGCAATCAGCGCTACCTTAAACCAAGGTCATGTTTCATTGATTGCAACTGCTCAACAAGGCTTAAATGGCGACATCCAAATTAATGCGGATGTTGTTGTGCAAAAAATCTTGGGCGCAAAAAACTCAACATTGCGTTTGACTGCGGACGGCGTGATTGATGTGCAAGGTCAAATCAGCCATTTATTAGATGCGCCTTTAACCGTTGAAATGGTGGCGAGCGAATTTAATGCACAAGTAAACTCGATTATTGCGGCGAATGATTTAACGATTCATGTGACTGGTTCAGCAAATGTGTGGGGTGATTTGTTCGGTCAGGGTAGCCATCCATTTGTGAATGTTTTAGCTGGCGTGTTTAATTTGTTCGGTGCTATTTCTGCGAACAATACAAATGGCCAAGGTGGAAAAGTTCGTGTGAATGCAAACAACATTTACCTTAATTCAAGAAGCCGAATTGAAGCAAATGGCCAAAATGGTGGTGAAGTTATTTTGGTGGCGAGCGACACAATTGAAATTCAAAATGCAGAAATTCAAACCAATGGATCGAATGGTCGTGGCGGTTCAATTTCAATTTCTGGCGCACAAAAAACCTTGCTTGGTTCAGCAACAATTTCAGCAGTTGGTCTTCAGCAGGGTGGTAAGATCTTAATAGGTAATGATGCTAAAAACGGCACATTACCTTTTTCTGTTTATACAAGTCTTGATGCATTCACCATCATCAACGCAGGTCAAATTAATCCAAATAGTCTTGCTGGCGGTTTTGTCGAAACCTCTGGTCAAACCCTCGGTTTACTCGCCGCAATCAATGCAGGTCGTGGAGGGATGTGGCTGCTAGATCCAACTAACGTCACGATTAGTTCAACAGCTTCTACTGGCGGCACCCTAGCCGCAGCCCAAGGTCAAGCGACCACCTCAAATTTCAGCACCACCGATATTCAAAATGCAATCAATGCCGGAACCAGTGTCACAATTATTGCATCGGGCACGATTGCTCAAACAGCAAACTTAACTTTTGCCCCAGCTTCCGGTGTAAGCGTCAGTCTCACTTATAACAATCGTTCGGGAACTGGACAATCAATTACGCTTACCGGTACAACAACAAACACTGGCGCCGGAGAATTAACGCTTAACTATTTAGCCAGCGGTCAAATCATTATTAATGGTGCAATCAACTCTACTGGTACAGGAAAAGTAAACGTAGTTGCTCAAACCACCTTTGCAACAAATACATTATCGACATGTGCTAGTGGCACCTGTGCCAACATTTATAGTGGCACATCCGGAAGTATCACTACAAAAGGTGGTTATGTGGTGATGGATGCAACTGGTGGAACAATTACTGGCACCGCAATTACTCCTGGTAGTATTCAAAATGCTCCGATCTGGTTATATGCAGGTATCAATACCACGAATACTGGTGGCTCAGGAAGTGGACCTGGGGGGGATTTTTCTCTTGCGTCCTCGACGAATCTAACAAACATCACGGCTTATCAGCCTTATATAGCAGTATTCAATATTGGGGGGGATGCTAACTTTCAGGTTAGGAGTTCTTCCAATGCTGGTTATGGTTTTATATTTAGCAGTTTGTTAACAACCTCACCAATTACTGCATATGGCAATCTGAATATCACCAGTACCGGAGTAACTACTTCTGGATACGGCTTAATCTATTTAACCTCGGCCTTAACATCGATAACTGGCAACATTACTTTAACTGCCACCTCTACCAATACAACCGCTACCAATAATCCGGGGGTGAGTAGTACAGTAAATGGCACTATTACAGCGACTGCTGGTTCTGTGACGATTAACAGCTCATCAAATGCGAGTTCTGCGGTTGTGCTTGCTGGTGCGATTAAAGCTGGTGCGGGTATCTCAATTAATGGAACTGGTTCGACTGCCACTAGTATCGTGACTTTAGGGGCAATGACTTTAGGTAGTTTTTATATCCCAGGGACTAATTCGGCTGCAAATGTCATTTCAGCATCTGCAGGCACTGCAGGCACTCTAATGGGTAAGCTTGACGCAGGCTCAATGATTCCTGTGATTTCTGGTGGTTCATTAAGTGGATCATCTATTATGTCTGGCGGTGGTTCTAGTATCACTGCAGCTAGCTTATTAACCAGCACGGCTTCTTCTGCTAATTATCTGATCGGGTTTTCAGATGGTACTTATACTAAGATTGTGCAAGTGGCATTAACCCTGAGTGAAGGTTTGGTTTATGCAACAGAAGTTTCTAGTAAATATAACTCACTTCAACTTGCGACTGGGTCAGCTACTAATGTTCTTAATAATGCGGGCACCAATTTAATCTCATTGTGGAACGGTGCAAGTGGATCAGGGTTTGTGAGTGGCGCAGGTGGTCTAGGTGTAGTAACAACTCAAGCACTAGCGACAACATCCACTGCAGTTGGTTATGCTGCAGCAAACCTTACGCTTGCTGGAACAGGTTTTAGCAGCACTAATAGCGGCAATATTGCTGTGACTGCTAACAACACGGCGGCTGGGAGTAATACTGGTATTACACAAACTGGTGCAATTGCCGTCAATGCAATAGGGGCAAGTATCAGCTTCATCAGTAATAATCTGATCAATCAAACTGGTGCTATTTCAGTCGTTGCTAATACATCTAGCGCTTCGCCAGCTAACATTATTTACGATACAACTGCAGGTAATAAAGCCTCCACTATTACTTCAGGTAACTTGACTATTGGCGCTGGTACTAATGCTTCGGCAATTAACTATATTGTCAGATCTGCTGGATCCGCACTCAGTCCTGGCGTAATTGGAAGTAGCACGGTTGCCTTGCCAGGCGCAATCACCATTGATAACACCTATGGAGCTGCATCGGGTACCCCTGCATCTGGATACATTACTTCAAGCAATGTAACAAGCTTAGCTACTACTGCTAGCGCAGGTGTCAACATTGCTGGAGCGCTAACGGCTGCAGGACTTATTACTTTAAATGGTGTTTCAACCGGTGCTACTAGTGGAAATACAGGTGTAATTACAAGCGCGGCAATTGCCGGAGCTGGTGGCGTAGTTATCAGCGGTATAGCGGGTGGCACCAACGGCGGTGTAGTTTTAAATACTGGAACAGGCAGTATCACATCTAGTGCTGGAAATATTTCAATTGATGCCACCACTTTAGGGGCATCTAATCTTGGTTTCAATGGTGCAACTGCAGCTACTATCACTGCCACCCTCGGTTCAGTTTCCATTACTGGTAGAGCGGTAGCCGGAACAAGCGTTAGCCAAGCTGGAACAATTACAGCTAAATCAGGTATCACTATTGTTGGTATTGCATCAGGTGCACCTGCTACGAACGTGTCATTAAGCGCAATGACGATTAGTACAGGTGGTGGGAATATTTCTGTTACTGCGAATGATGTTGCGGCGAGTGGAAACACGGGCATCTATCAAGTGGGCACCATCACTGGTGCAAGTGGCTCAAGTATCAGCTTTGTTTCTAACGGCAAGATCAATCAAACCGGTGCAGTTGCATTAGCCGCTAATACCAGCGTTACCCCAGCGAATATCACTTACGACACCACTGCGGGCAATAAACTGTCCACGATTGTAACGGGCACCTTAACGATTGGTGCAGGTGCTTCCACTTCTGCGATTAACTTTATTGAAAAATCTGCTGGGTCAAACATCAATCCAGCTGCTATCGGAACGAGCACTAGCGTATTGCCTGGCTATGTGCTCTTGGATAACACTTATGGATGCACAGGAACAGGTTGTACTCCAGTAAGTGGTTTTATCAATGCAAGCACTCCTAACAGCCTGGTTAATTTCGCAACTACTGTGGCAGGCGTGACAGTTAATGCGCTCATCTATGCTAGCGGTAACATCACGATTAATGGCGCAAGTAACTCAAATCGAGGAATTGATGCCTCTTCGGACATTACCTCTACAAATGGAGACGTGACGATCAATGGTGCAACGGTAGCGACTATTGGTGTCTATGTCACGGCGGGCAATACGGTCACTGGTAACAACATTACGATTAACGGCACATCAAGCGCTGCCCCTAGTTGGGTTACCCAAATTGGTGGCTTAAAGATCAATGGCGCTTCCGTTGGCGGTGACATTGTCGTGACTGGTAATGTGATTGGTCTTCCAGGCGCTAATGGTGGTATTTATCAAATTGGAAATGTCACTGGTGCCAATGGTTCAAGTATTAGTTTTATATCGAATAATGATATTAACCAAGGCGGCGCACTTGTTTTAGCGGCCAATACCAGCGGCGCTGAGGCCTATATTATTTACGATACAAGCACTGGTAATAAGACATCCTCAATTATCACTGGCACCTTAACAATTGCGACAAGTACTTCTAGTTCAGCAATTAATTACACCGTGAATTCTGCAGGAGCCAATATTAATCCGGGCACATTAGGAACAAGCACTATCGTATTGCCTGGTTCCGTGACCATTGATAATACCTTTGGTGCCGCGTCTGGATCTCCAACATCAGGCTTTATCACCGCAAGCAATGCTGGAACTCTCGCAACACCATCTACTGGTGTGACGATTAATGCTGCTATTTATGCCAGCGGTAATATTATTGTTAATGCTGCTAGTAATTATTACGGCATCGACTACTCAGTTGCTATTTTCTCAAAGAACGGTGATGTCAATCTTAATGCTGGCTCAGGCGGGGCAACAGCAAATCGTGCCGTCTATAACAGTGCTGCCTCTACTATTACTGGCAATAATATTACGATAGTTGGGACGACAACTGCCACGGGGTATTGGACAGCGCAAATTGGGGCGTTAACCATTAATAGCACGGCTGTGGGTGGCAGTATCTCGGTAACGGGGAATGTGATCAATTCTGCGGCTGCAGCTTATGGCATCTACCAAATTGGCGCGATTGCTGGTGCTAGTGGATCCAGCATGAGTTTTATCTCGAACAAGAGAATTGACCAAAATGGCACCATCACCTTAGTACCCAATACTAGTGGTACTGCAGCAAATATCACCTATAGCACAGCGACCGGCAATAGCACTTCAACCATTAATACTGGCGCAATCAGTCTTGCTGCTGGATCAACTGCCGGAATTAATTACTCAGTGCTTTCTGCTGGTGCTGCTATCACAATTAGTGGTGCAGTCGCTGTTCCTGGAGCCATTACGCTTGATAACACTTTTGGTTGTTCAGGCGCAAACTGCACAACATTTTCTGGCTATCTCAACAAGGAATTAACGAGTTGGGCGACGCTTGTAACCACAAGCAACGGCATCAGTGTAAGTGCTGCTCTTAGGGGTACAGCGATTACGATTAATGGTATTAGTTCAAGTGGAAGGTCAGTGCTTTTGGGCGCCAACCTCACAGCAACATCTGGCAATATTAATATCCTTGGAACATCAAATACTGGACCTCGATCAGTGACCAATAATGATGGTGCGTCGTGGTTAACCACTGCAATTGCCGCCAATAGTGGAGCGGTCAATATCACTGGTATTTCAACGACCACTGGAGATGGCGTTCTCCTAGGTCCTAATAGTACTATCAGTGCGAAGTCCATCACTGTGATTGGGTCTGAAGTCGGTGGAACTTACGCTGTTTATTTGGATGCTTTAACCATTGTGGCTGGTGGTACCAATATCAACGTGACGGGTACCGTGGGGACTAATACCGATACTGGTATTTATCAGACGGGTGCAATTGCCGACAATGCCGCAGGATCTAACATCAGCTTTATTACCAACGGCAAGATTAATCAAACAGGTCAGATTTCTTTAGTGGCTAATACGGGCTCTACTGCGGTGAGCGTGACCTACAATACGACGAGTGGCACAAAAGACTCTAGCGTTATATCAGGTGCTCTGACAATTGCCTCAGGCACCAATACTTCACCGATTAATTACATTATTAAAACAGCTGGTGCAGCGATTAATCCATCTACGATTGGTACCGCAGCGCTACCATTGCCCGGTTATGTGTTGCTCGACAACACTTATGGATGTACTGGCACAGGATGCACCCCTGTCACTGGCTTTATTAATACAACGACTGCAAATCTGGGTTTACTTGCATCTGCCTCTGTTGGTCTGACGATTAATGGGGCCATCTACGCGACCGGAAATATCTCGGCGAATGCGGTGAGTACAAGCAATGCGATTGATTATTCCGTTGCTATCACATCAACCGGCGGGAACGTTTCGCTGAATGGTGGAGTAACTACGCAGCGCGGTGTTTATAACAGCACTGCCTCCACCATTACCGCCAACAATATTACGATTATTGGCACTTCATCTGCCGCTCCTGTATGGGATGTTCAGCTGGGTGCGATGACCATCAATACCGCTTCTATTGGTGGCAGTATTTCAGTGACAGGGAATTACATCGGCACGCCAGGCGCTCTCGGTGGTATTTACCAAATAGGCACAATTGCTGGCGCGAGTGGCTCTAATATTAGTTTTATCTCGAATAATAATATTCAACAATATGGCGCCATCACCTTAGTTGCCAACACCAGTGGTGTGGCAGCGAACATTACTTATGATGTCACGACTGGTAATAAAACCTCTAGCATTCTCGCCGCCGGTGCTTTAACCATTCCAGCAGGCTCAAGCGCTGCGATTAACTACATCATGAAATCCGCAGGCTCAGCGATTAACCCTGCAGCAATCGGAACCAGCACTTTAGCGTTGCCTGGTTATGTGCTGATTGATAATACTTATGGCTGTACTGGGGTAGGGTGCACTCCAACCAGCGGTTTCATTAATACAACGACTGCCAATCTGACCGCGCTCGCAACGACATCAGTTGGCGTGACAATTAATAATGCGGTTTATGCTACCGGTAATATTACGGTAAATGCAGTGAGTACCAGTAATGCGATTGATTATTCAGTGGCGATTACTTCTAAGAATGGCAATGTCATTCTCAATGGCGGTACCACTACCTTGCGTGGCGTTTATAACAGCGCTGCTTCTACCATTACTGCTAATAACATCACGATTATTGGCACATCTATCGGTGCTCCAACTTGGGCTACACAAATTGGTGCGCTAACGATTAATAGCACATCTATCGGTGGCAGTATTTCAGTGACTGGCAACTATATTGGGACTCCAGGTGCGCTTGGTGGTATTTATCAAATTGGCACGATTACTGGGGCTAGCGGTTCCAATATCAGCTTTATCTCGAACAATAATATTAGTCAGAATGGCGCCCTTACATTAGTGGCTAACACCAGTGGCACGCCAGCCAATATTACTTACGATGTGACGACGGGCATTAAGACTTCGAGTATCCTCACTGGAGCTTTGAGTATTCCGGCCGGCTCAAATGCGGCGATTAACTACATCATCAAATCTGCAGGTTCTGGAATTAACCCTGCGGTGATTGGGACTAGCACTTTACCGTTACCAGGCTACGTGCTGCTGGATAACACCTATGGTTGTAACGGAGCAGGGTGCACCCCAGTTAGCGGCTTTATTAATACGACCACTTCAAACTTGGCTACGCTTGCAACTGCAGGCGTTGGTATCACGCTGAACAGTGCTATTTATGCCAGCGGTAATATTACTGTCAATGGTGTGACTGGTGGTGCCTCGAATACAGGGATTGATTACTCGGTTGCAATTACTTCAACCACTGGAAACGTGATACTGAATGGTAGCGCTACGGATGGTCGCGCAGTCTATAACAGCGTCGCTTCAACGATTACAGCTAACAATATTACGATCAACGGTACTACAACACTTGCACCTGCTTGGGCTCTGCAAATTGGGGCATTAACAATTAATAGCGGATCAGTTGGCGGTAGCATTACTGCGACAGGTAATGTGATCGGTACACCAGGTGCTGCAGGTGGTATTTACCAAATCGGCACCATCACGGGCGTGAGCGGTTCCAATATCAGCTTTATTTCGAATAACGATATTGATCAGAATGGCGCCATTAATTTACTAGTCAATACAAGTGGTGCGATTGCTAACGTCACCTTCAACACTACCGCAGGCAACAATACTTCTAAGATCTCTGCTGGTGTTCTGACTGTCGCCGGTAGTTCCACTGCTGCGGTTAATTACCTTGTTAAGACCAATGGTGCCATCATTTCTGTACCGGCAATTACTGTTCCTGGATACATTCTTCTAGATAACACCTGCATAGGCTGCGCAACAAGCGCAACACCAACTACGGCAGCTGCTAATGGCGCTGCCATCACGATTACTGGGGCCTTATCTGCAGGATCATTAGCGGGTACAACGGGTGTCACGATTAATGCAGTGGCCAATGGGACTGGTGTTGGCTTCACACAGGGCGCCAATGCGATCAGTGCAGCTGCCGGTGGTATAACGATTACGGTGAATGGCCAAACGGGAACTGCTTATTCCAGCACTGGCAATATCACCGCCACTGGTCAAGCGATTAACATTACAACGACAACGACAACGGCTGCTGGTATCAGTGACACGGGTACAATTAACGGTGGAGTAGTGACGTTAACAAGTACGCAATCGACATCAACGGCTACTTTAGCGCCCATTTACAATACTGGACTGATTACCGCAAACAGCCTCACCGTCACAGGTAATGGTGGGGCATCAACTACCATCGTCACTTTAGGCGCGATCACCATTAATGCGGGTGGTGGCAATATCACCGTCACAGCCAATAATGCAGCAGCAGGCACCAATACGGGTATTACGCAAACTGGTGCGATTATTGATAATGCTATCGGCTCCAACATCAGCTTTATCTCCAATAACGATATTGATCAAAATGGTGCGATTACGCTAGTGGCTAATAATGGAACCTCTGCTGCTAATATTACATACAGCACGACAGCAGGTAACAGTACTTCTATTATTGGCACCGGCACACTTAGCGTTACTGCCGGATCCTCTGCTGCGATTAATTACCTAGTTAAGAGCAATGGCGGCATTATTTCTGTGCCAGCGATTACGGTACCCGGTTATATTCTCTTAGATGACACTTGCTTGGCTTGTGCCACGGCCGCAACACCAACGACGGCTGCTGCCAACGGCGCTGCCATTACGATCACTGGTGCGCTATCTGCAGGTGCTTTCGCGGGCGCGAATGGTGTGACCATTAATGCAGTCGCCAATGGTTCAGGCATCGGCTTTACCCAAGGCGCTAATGCGATTAGTGCAGCTGCCGGTGGGGTAACAATCACAGTGAATGGCCAAACGGGAACTGCTTATTCCAGCACTGGCAATATTACCGCCACTGGTCAAGCGATTACCATCACTACGGCCACTACTAGCGCAGCTGGGATAAATGACACTGGCACCATCAATGGTGGGGCGGTCACTTTAATCAGTGCGCAATCTACATCGACCGCTACCGCAACACCGATCACTGCCACAGGCCTCATTACAGCAAATAGCTTAACGGTGACTGGCACAGGTGGGGCATCAACCACCATTGTTTCCTTAGGCGCTATCACCATCAATGCCGGCGGTACCAATATCTATGTGACTGCAAACAATGCGGCTGCAGGCTCAAACACTGGTATTACGCAAACTGGCGCCATTACCGATAACGCGGTGGGTTCGAACATTAGCTTTATCTCGAATAACCTAATTAACCAAACGGGTGCAATTGCATTGGTTGCGAATACTGGCGTTTCTCCAGCTAACATCATTTACGACACTACGGCGGGCAACAACACATCTAAGATTACAACTGGGGTTGTGACGGTTGCTGCGGGCACTTCTAATGCTGCCATCAACTATCTCGTCAAAACCAATGGCGCCATTATTTCTGTGCCGGCAATTACCGTGCCTGGTTACATCCTTTTAGATAACACTTGTTTAGCTTGCGCTACTCGTGCAACACCAACAACTGCGTTCTTGAACGGTGCTGGTATTACCATTACTGGTGCGCTATCTGCAGGTGCTTTTGCTGGATCTAATGGTGTGACGATTAATGTAGTTGCCAATGGTTCAGGCATTGGCTTTACCCAAGGGGCTAATGCGATTAGTGCTGCTGCGGGTGGCGTAACTATTACAGTCAACAGCCAAACTGGCACTGGATACACGAGCACTGGCAGCCTTTCAGCAGCGGGTCAAGCCATCACCATCACAACGACAACAACCTCTGGCGGCACAGGCATTTGGCTTACTGGCGCCGTTACAGGTGGTGCAGTTACCTTAATAAGCAATAAAACCTCAGCAACTGCCACAGCAGTCCATATTGCTGCAACAGGATTAATTACAGCAAATAGCTTGACGGTCACTACTAGCGGAGGTTTATCAGCTACGCTCGTTTCATTAGGTGCGATCACCATTAATGCTGGCGGTGGGAATATCACCGTAAACGCAATGGCTGATACAGCCACTACGGGTACGGATGTCGGTATTTATCAATCTGGCGCCATTACGAATAACGCTGTAGGTTCGAACATCAGCTTTATCACCAACAATGTGATTAATCAGATTGGCGCGATTGCGCTAGTTTCAAGTACTGGGGCGCCGGCAGCTAATGTCACCTATGACACGACAAGCGGCACTAAGGCGGCGAATATTTCTGGTGGAGCATTAATCGTTACTGGTACTGGTTCCACCATCAATTACATAGCAAAATCTGCAGGCTCAGCCATTACAACTGGCTCGATTGGTGCTAGCACTGCTCCATTGCCAGGGTATGTCACATTAGATAACACCTATGGCTGTTCAACAGCGCCTTGTACAAAAACAAGTGGATTTGTTGGCATTGGGAATGCTGCAACATTGGCTACAGCATCGGCTGGGGTCACTATTGCGAATGCGATTTATGCAGTTAAATATATCGCCATAAACGGTATCTCAAATACTGCATCTGGCGTTACTTATTCTGCTGCGATCAATTCATCTGAGGGTGGAATTGCGTTTAATGGAACATCCGTCGGCACAGCTACTACTAGTTATGGTATTTATGCCAGTGCGGCGGCTGGTGTAGTGACGGCGGCTGGCTTGGTAGAAATGTACGGAACTTCTACTGCGAGCACAGGCACAGTTGATGCAATTAAGACCGTGGCAACCATTACCGGAAATGCTGGCGTCATGATTTTTGGAATGAATACTAGCGGCAATATTACGCTGGGCGCTTTAGTTAAAAATGCAGGAACTACCCGTGGGGTCACTGTTAGTGGCACTGGAAACGTCAGTCTTGCTGGTGCCTGGAACTCTGGTGTAAATGGCATCATCATTGTTGCCGGTAGTGGAGAGCAGGCCGGTGTAATTACTGGTGGTGATATCACTGCTGTCGGCACTCTCACAAATACTGGTGGAGTTATTTCAATCTCCATGGCGAAGCCTGATGCAACAAGTTACGCGATTGCTGGTGCACTCGGCATCACCACTGCAAATGCAAATGCGACTACTAATATTGCTTACGGTATTGCTGGCGGCACACCTGTTCAACCTGGTAGTTATACAGGTGGTAATTTCATCAATTACCGCCAAAAAATTACCAGTACGCTTGCTATTTCAGTCACCCTTAATAATAACTATTCAGCTGTGTATGGCACTGCTTATAACTCAAATGCTGCTAATGATTGGTTGCAAGACCCAGCTAATGCCACAGTGACCTATACAGGTAGCGCAACCGCAACATTCGGTCTATCAGCACCTTCATTGGCGTATGCAAAATCTGTATTAGTGTTTAGCCCAACAGTAGGAGGCTCGACTGCAGCAAATGGTACTAATGCCAATGCAGTGCAAACTGGCACCACATTAACCTCATCTAGCTTATCTGCTACTGATGGCACTACTGTGACTTTGTCTGGTACAGCGCGCACCTATACGATTACCCCAGCAGTTTTAGGCATCTCCGTAACCGCGGTTTATAACGGAACCACTTCATTGACCAGTCCGGTAGTTGTGACTACTGGTCTTGCAGCTTGGGACAAGATTACTTCTGTCACCGTGAATTCCGCGAACGCTAATGGTGCAAGTACCTATGTGACAGCGATTGGCGGCACATCGACTGTAGGTAGCTTCTCCGCCAGCAACTACTTAATCAATAGCAGCAACAATGGCACTTTATCTAGTGGCTCGCCAGTCAATGGCACTCAGGTGACTGCGACTAATCAGGTCAACATTACCCCTGCGCCATTGGGTGTGACGATCAATGGCGTCTATAACGGTTCTACAACCATTGCGCCTACAGCCTTTACAGTGAATGGTTTGGTGAATGGTCAAACAATCACGGGCCTTAGTTCAGCCACAGTCAATAACATTAATGTATCGGCGAATAACAGTAATTATGTCACTGCGATTACCACTAGCGGTGGCACTGCTTCCATGAGTAACTACAGCATCACAGCTGCTTACAATACGGTTGCTGGAAAAACTCAAAATACCGTCACGCTCACACCAAAAGCATTAACCGTGACTAGCGTGACGATTGCTGCAAAAACGTATGACGGCACAACCAGTGCGACAGTCACGGGTGGCGTATTGGTTGGACTGGCTTCGGTTGATACTGCAAACGTGACCTTGACTCAAACAGCCAGTTTTGTGTCTGCTAATGCGGCTAATAACGTTGGGCTGGTGATGGTAGGAAGTATTGCTGGCTCGGCTAGTGGCAACTACACCTTAACTTCGCCAACCGGCATTACTGCGAATATTGCGCGCAAGGCCATTACCGTTGGAGGCACTTCGGTTGCTGCGAGTAAAGTCTATGACGGAACAACCGCAGCGACGGTTTCTGGAGGATCTTTAGTTGGCGTCATTGCAGCGGATGCCGCGAATATCAGCTTGAGTCAAAGTGGTGTGTTTGCAATACCTAATGTAGGGAATGCGATTGCCGTAGCAGTAAGCACAAGTATTACTGGCACAGCAGCGAGTAATTATGTGGTCACGCAACCGGCAAATCTATCCGCTAATATCACTCCTAAAACCCTCACGGTAGTGGGCACGGCTGTTGCAGATAAAGTCTATAACGGCGCTACTTTAGCGAGTGTTTCAGGTGGTTCATTAGTTGGGCTGGTGACTAGTGATCTAGCGAATGTCAGCCTAGTGCAGGCAGGCACATTTAGCGCTGCCAATGCAGGTACTGCTATTCCGGTGACGATTAGCGATAGCATTACCGGTAGCGCTAGCAGCAATTACACGCTCGTTCAGCCAACAGGTATTACTGGCAAGATTACACCAGCACCTTTGGGTATTTCAGTCGCCGCGATTTATAGCGGTAGCACGACAATTATTCCAGCGACATTTACGGTGACTGGTTTAGTGAATAACGAGACCATTACTGCGCTTTCGAGTGTTGTGCTTGATAACATGAATGTGAGTGGCAATAGCACGAACTTTGTACGTTCTATTAGCATCGGAGGTGGGACTGCATTGGCTAGCAACTATGCATTCAATACGGTTGCGAGCAGTTCCGCAGGAAATCTTCTTAACACTGTGACGCTGACACCAAAAACGCTGACTGTTGCCGGGACGCTTGCAGACAAAAAATCTTATGACGGTACAACAAGTGTCAATGTGTGGGGCGGTTCATTAGTCGGTGTGATTGGTGTTGATGTCGTTAATCTAAAACAAGCGGGCGTATTAAATGATGCTAACGCTGGTGCTGTGATTCCGGTGACTGTGACAGATAGTATTTCTGGGTTCTCTGCGAGCAACTACACTTTAATTCAGCCGACTGGCGTGACCGCATCTGTTGTTCCTAGAGTGCTGACGATTAGCGATGGTACCGTGGCGAATAAAGTCTACGATGGCACAACCAATGCAGTGTTGACAGGTGGTGCTTTGGTGGGCGTTTTACCTGGAGATGTGGCGAACGTCATCCTGACTCAGGCGGGTAGATTCTCATCACCTAACGTCAGTAACGGTATCATTATTATTGCGAGCGGTTCAATTTCTGGAAGCGCTGCGAGCAATTACACTCTAATCCAACCGTCTGGCATTACTGCGAACATTACGCCTGCCATGCTTGGCATTTCAGTGCTAGGGGTGGCCAATGGCACCAATACGATTACGCCACTATCTTTTACTATTAGTGGCCTGATTAATGGTCAGACCATTACTGGTTTAAGTAGCGTTTCTGTGAAAAGTGCGAGCATTTCAAGTAATGGCAGTAATTTTGTGACAGGTATTGTGATTTCAGGCGGAACGGCGCTTGCCACTAACTATGCTTTCTCACAGGCTTATGACGCTTCCGCTAGCATCACCCAAAATACGGCGACGCTGGTTAATCAAAATCAAAAACTATTAACGGTCACGGGCTCAACTGCCGTCACTAAAGTCTATGACGGCACTACTTCTATTGCCATTACTGGCGGTACATTAGTAGGGCTGACTTCTGGTGATGTCGTGAATTTGGTGCAATCTGCGGTATTGATTAATCCTAATGTCAGCACCTCAGCAGGGCTGGTGATGAATAACTCTATCACCGGAGCCGCTGCTGGCAACTACGTTTTAATCCAACCGTCAGGGATCACCGCCATTGTGACGCCGGCCCCATTAGGCATTACCATCACCGGTGAGTACAACGGGACAACGGCAATCACGCCAACTTCCTTTACGACAACAGGCTTAGTGGCGGGCCAAACGATTGCAGGGCTATCAAGTGCGACTGTCAGCAATGCGAATGTGGCGGGTAATGGTAGTAATTTTGTGACTGCCGTGGTGAGTAGCGGCGGCACAGCCTTATTAAGTAACTATGCGATTACGCCTAGCTACAATGCCAGCGCTGGTAACACTAAAAATACGGCCACCATTACTGCGAAAGCCTTAACGGTGGGCGGCATTTCTGTGGCGAACAGTAAAGTTTACGATGGCACAACGGCTGCGACTGTTGATGGCGGTACTTTGGTGGGTGTGATTGGTGCCGATGTTGTGAGCCTCAATCAAGCGGGTACTTTTGCGCAGGCTGGTGTGGGCTCAGCCATTACGGTGACCGCTACTAATTCATTGGCTGGCGCTTCTGCAAGCAATTACTCATTGGTTCAGCCAGCAGGCTTAACTGCGAATATTACGCCTAAGGCTTTGACGGTGGCAGGCCTTACGGTTGCTAATAAGGTTTACGATGGTACGACTGGTGCGGTTGCCACAGGCGGCGCCCTAGTTGGGGTTGTGAGTGCTGATAGCGCGAATGTGACCTTGAGTCAAAACGCGACTTTTGCCTCTAGCAATGTCGGTAATGGGATTTACGCTTCATCAGTGGCAAGTATTAGTGGCTCAGCTTCTGGAAATTACACCATCGTTCAGCCTGCAGCCGTGACCGCGAATATTACTCCAAAAGCATTAACCATGACTGGCACGACAGTCGCTAACAAAGTCTATGACGGCACAACTGCTGCAACCGTGACTGCCGGCACTTTAAGTGGTTTGATCTCTGCGGATGCTGCAAATGTAACGCTTACGAGAGCGGGCACATTTAGCTCAAGCAATGTTGCTAATTCGATTCCGGTCACCATGAGTAACAGTATTAGCGGCTCGGCTGCGGGGAATTATACTTTGACCCAGCCGACGGGCATTACTGGCAACATTACTGCTAAATCGCTCACGATTACTGCTAATGATGTGAGCAGCACCTATGGCAATGCAGTCAGTTTGGGAAACACAGGATTTACACAAACAGGTTTATTGACTGGCGACGCGATTAATACGGTGAGCCTCTTGTATAACGGCACTAATGCAGTGCCTGCAACGTTGAATGCGGGGAGTTATAGCGGCGCGATTGTAGCAAGTGCTGCAACGGGTAACGGTTTGTCTAACTATGCAATCACTTATCAAGCCGGTAATTTGGCAGTGGGGCAGGCTACGTTGACCTTAACGCCAAGCAACAAAAGTGTGGTGTATAACGGCAATACTTTAAATGCCTCAACATTCTCAAGTACTGCCGCGAATTATGCAGTCAGTGGCTATCAAAATACCGATTCCGCTAGCAATGTGACTTTATCGTTTACAGGCAGCCTTGGTTTCACTGCTAATGGATCAGCAGCAACTATTCTAAATGCGGGTAGCTATGGCTACAGCGCTGGTAACCTTGCGATCACGACCACTAACGCTAACTACAGAGTTGTGTTATCCAGTGTTTTAACAAATCAATATGTCGTGACGCCAGCCACAGTGAGCTTAAGTGCGAGCAAGGTGTTTGATGGCGCGACAAGCTTCACGGTTGGCGATGTTGGAACCACCTTGACGGTAGCCACTGGTATTGGTTCACAAACACTCAATGTGAACGGTTCGGCAAATGCCAATAGCGCCGATGTGATTGGTGTTAGTAGTCTAAATACAAGCGGCTTGACCTTGGCTGATGGCACTGGCCTAGCTAGCAATTATGTCTTGCCGTTGAGCACGGGTGATGTTGTGATTACACGTAAGCCAATTTCCGTCAGTCTTGCAAATCAGACTAAGGTATACGACACCAACACATCTGCGATATTAACTGCAGGGAATGGTTCTAGCGATGGGTCTTATTTGTTGACAGGTTTCGTGGGCAGTGACGGCGCTTATATTACGCAAACAGCGGCAAGCTATAACAATGCGAATGTCGCGAGTGCAACGACAGTCACCGCCACGGTTGGTACTTCATATGTCGCCAAGGGGAGTACAGCACTCTCGAATTACGCATTGCCGACTTCAGCGTCAACTTATGTAGGCGGTGCTACCATTACGCCAGCACCACTAACGATGACGGCAGATAATGCATCAACGTATGTGGGTGTGGCGCCGACATTAACTTACCAGTTGACGGGTCTTCTTGGTGCGGATACTGCTAGCAGCGCGATTAGTAATCCGACCGTGACTTATTCAGCCGCGCTGTTGAATGCCGCCGTGGGTTCACCAACCTTGAATGCTTTAACCCCAATTGCCACTTCTTCAAACTATAGTTTGCAATTTGTGCGGGGCTCTTTAATGGTGGTTGATAACTATCAAATGGTTGTCAATGCAGGTAGCAATACAGTGAGCTATGGTCTAGTCAATTCATCTAATGCTGGCTACTTAGGGAATGCGCTTACCAGCAGCAATCATTATGTTACTGCTGGGTATTGCACTAACTGTGCTGTGGGTAATGCAACCCCTAACATTATTAGTTTGGCGATTACTGCGCCAACAGCTGGCAGCAATGTATGGATTGCATCAGATTCGTTAGGCACGGGATCAGCCCAAGGTAAATATCAATTTGAAATATCGCCTGTGATTAGCACAGGTGCTTATGTTGCTGGCGGCAGTCTCAGTGTCGGCAACTATGTCTTGAATGCTAATAACCTGAGCACTGTTACTGGGTTTACACAGCGCTTCACGAACCCAACGATCATCTATACCGCTGGTAACTTGAGTGTGACACCAAAAGTATTAACCGTAAGCAATACGGTAGTGGCTAATAAAACTTACGATGCTACTACTTCAGCCAGCGTGAGCAATGGGCAGTTAGTTGGGGTGGCTCAGGGCGATCAATCTAATATTGCCTTAGTGCAATCCGGTAGTTTCGTATCTGCAAACGCCGGAAATACAATTGCCGTCAATATTGTAGATTCGCTCAGTGGTAGTGTTGCTTCTAATTATGTATTGACTCAGCCAACAGGCATTAGCGCTAACATCGTTGCTGCACCAGTAACCATTAGCGGCTTGGCTGTGGCCGATAAGGTTTACGACGGCACGAATGCTGCAGTGGTTTATGGCACACCTACAGTGAGCGGCTTGTTAGGAAGTGATGCAGCAAGTGTGATTGGTATGATTTCGAGTGGCACGTTTGTTAATGTCAATGCCGCTAATAATATTGGTGTGAACTTGGTGCTATCAGGCTTGAGCTTGAACAATTCTAACTATGTGATTGCTGGAACAACATCTAATATAACTGCCAACATTACGCCTAAAACGGTGACATTCACCGGCACTGCAACCAAAGTGTATGACGGGTCAACAGCGATTAGCGGCGTATCTGTTTCAACTGGGGTGGGTGCTGAAACACTACTTCTATCTAACGCAACGGCGAACAGTGCTAATGTGGGTGCTGGCAACTTTATTAGTGCAGCCACGCTAGTGAATGGCACCGGTGCAAACGGTGGTTTGGCTTCTAACTACACATTACCAGCGCTTGATTTATCGAGTGCGCCATTTAATATTACTAAAGCCTCGTTACTGGTCACCGCTGACAATAAGACAATGACTTACGGTGCTTTCTTGCCAGTATTGAGTGCGACAATTACAGGTTTTGTACATGGTGAAACAGATGCGTTATTGACCGGCACAGCTGATCTTACAACGACGGCCACCGCATATAGTGGTGTAGCAGGTTCAGCTTCAGTGGTTGGTAGTTATGCAATTACTCCGGCGCTAGGCACACTAGCGGCTGATAACTATAGCTTCACCTATGCCAACGGTAGTTTGGCTGTTGGTAAAGCTAACCTGATAATCACTGCATCTGCAGATAGTAAAGTATATGGCTCAACAACGACTTTAGCAGGTGTGACTTATGTAAACGGTGTGGCGGCTGGTACCTCGATGGGCTATACAAATTCAGCACTAGTCAACGGCGATATTTTGAGTTCAGTGACCTTAACAAGTGCTGGTGGTAACGCAACTGCGAATGTTTTAGATGGTCCTTTTACCATTACGCCAAGTGCTGCGACTGGTTCAACTCGAACAAACTCTAGTAACTACAACATTAGCTATATACCGGCTACAAACGCCTTGGTTGTGACACCTAAGGAAGTTACACTCACAGGCACAACGGCGACCAAGGTTTATGACGGCACCACAGCACTGACCGGCAACCAAATTAGCCTTTCTGGTCTTGTGAGTGGCCAGACGCTCACTTACACAGGTGCAACTGCAAGCAGTGCAAACGTTGGTTCAGGTAACTACATCACAGGCCTAACGTTAGCTAATGGCACTGGCCTTGCAAGCAACTACGTCTTGCCGACACTGAGCACCACAACTGCACCAGTCATCATTACGCCTAAAGCGGTATCGATTGCAGGCGTTAAGACTTACGATGCAACGACAGGTTTAACAGGATCACAAGTCACCATCACAGGTTTAATTAGCACAGAAACATTGAGCTATACAGCTGCTGCAGCCAACGATGCGAACGTGGCCACGGCCAACAAATACTTCAGTGCGATCACCTTGGCTGACGGTACAAAC
>CAIQFD010000004.1 GCA_903870995.1 uncultured Methylophilaceae bacterium
AACTTGCGATTTTGCAAGTTAGGTAAAAAACGACGCTTTGTTTTGTTATTTGCATGAGAAACATTATTTCCCACCATCGGCTTTTTGCCGGTTACTTGACATACGCGCGCCATACTACTCTCCTGATACTGCATACCAAAATTCGAAAGACCGCATTTATACCATGAAAACGCGTTTATTTTCAAGTTAATTCGAATATTTTTGCATATGCTAAAAGTTTAATTAATGTTTACCGGTGCTACCAAAGCCGCCTTCGCCACGTTCGCTGGCGTTAAACTCATCTACAACTGTAAAGCTTGCCTGCACAACCGGCACAATCACTAATTGAGCCATGCGCTCCATTGGATTCATGACAAAAGCCTCTTGGCTGCGATTCCAGCAAGAAACAAATAGTTGGCCTTGATAGTCTGAATCAATCAATCCAACTAAGTTGCCTAGGACGATGCCATGTTTATGACCCAAGCCTGATCGAGGCAGAATCATTGCAGCGTAAGCGGGGTTGGCAAGGTGGATTGCCATGCCAGTTGGAATGAGCGTTGTTTCGCCTGGTTTGATGGTGATTGCTTCATCGATGCATGCGCGTAAATCTAAGCCTGCTGAACCAGTTGTGGCATAGGCAGGCATATTTTCATTTAAGCGAGGATCTAAAATTTTAAGTTCGACTTGTAAACTCATTTGAATGACTTTCTATATAAAAATTTCTAAAGCATCTTTGCAATGTGATTTAAAAGCGCGTGCGCGGACTTAGCTTTGCTGGACTTAGGTAAGGGATGCGATCCCTTGTTGTCCATTAGCGTCAGCGTGCTTTCATCAGCGCCTAACGCTTCTGACGCAAGATTGGCGACTATCAAAGGAATGTTTTTACGTTGGCGCTTCTCTTCGGCATAAGCCAATACGTTTTCGCTTTCGGCGGCAAACCCCACGCAAAATGGTGCATGAGGCATGGCAGCGACTTTCGCCAAAATATCCTCATTCGGTATAAGTTCAATATTGAGCGAAGCATTGCTCTTCTTGATTTTTTCCTTGCTGGGTTTGGATGGACGGTAATCCGCCACGGCAGCGACGCCAATAAAAATATCTTGATTCGAAATATTAGCCATCACTGCATCCAACATCTCCGCACCACTTTCTACAGCAATCACTTGCGCTGATGTGGGAGGGATTAAGTTGGTTGGGCCGCTGACTAAAACGACTTCTGCACCCATTTCAATCGCCGCTTCGGCAAGGCTATACCCCATTTTTCCTGAGCTTAAATTAGTAATCGCGCGGACTGGATCAATCTTTTCAACGGTTGGGCCAGCAGTAATCAGTATGCGCTTGCCTGCTAAAGTTCTTGGAGCGGTCTCTGCATTCAGACTTGATAATAGTTCGGCAAATAAAGACTCAGGCTCAAGCATTCGCCCCAAGCCAATTTCACCACAGGCTTGCTCGCCACTATCCGGACCTAGAATCATCACACCATCTGTTAATAGCTGATTCACATTGCGCTGCGTAGCAGGGCTTTCCCACATTTGTTTATTCATCGCTGGCGCAACGATTAATGGGCAGTCTCGCGCCAAGCATAGCGTTGAAAGTAAATCATCCGCATTGCCATGCACTAGTTTCGCCATAAAGTCTGCGCTTGCTGGCGCCACTAAAATCGCATCTGCCTCACGACTAAGCTCAATATGAGGCATGCCATTCGAGATGCTTGCATCCCACATTTTGGTATGAACTGCTCGGCCAGAGAGCGCTTGCATGGTAATTGGGGTAATAAACTGGCATGCAGCATCAGTCATCACTACCTGCACGGTAATGCCGTGCTTTACCAATAGGCGAGTTAACTCAGCCGCTTTGTACGCTGCAATGCCGCCTGTGATGCCTAATACTAAATGTTTGATTTTTTGCATGGGGGTTTGAAACTATGTAATGTTTTCATTTTAATATGAATTTGCTTTCCACGACACAAAAAGGGCGCAATGCATGGCAATTCCATGCAGGACCGTGCTCGACCATTTTATTGTGTCTAGAAACGAGACAATGTCTTTTGTTGAGCGAGGCTTGTTGTAAACTCTTAACTAATGAGAGTGTTTGGATATTAAATGATGATTGTTAGCGCTATAGATAATACGGTTTTAATTAATTTAGCTGTTGCACTTGGCATCGGTTTGTTGATTGGGGCTGAGCGTGAGCGTAGCAAGAACAATCCGCAAAATGGTAATGGCCAAACTGATAATACCTTAGCAGGTATTCGTACATTTACCATTGCATCAATGCTAGGTGCGATTACTTCCTGGATGAATTTCTGGCTACTGTTTGCTGCTTTGGTTTGTGTGGCGATATTTGCGGCGGTGGCGTTTTATGTGCGCCGTGATGAGCGTTTGGGCCTCACCACTGAGATTACTCTTTTGTTTACGGTGATATTGGGGGCGTTGGCGATGACCTCGCCGATATTGGCTGCCAGCCTTGCGGTGAGTGCGGCGATTTTGCTTTCAGCCAAAGAGCCAATTCACGGTTTTGTGCTTGGGATAGTGACTAAAGATGAGCTTAATGACTTTTTGATTCTCGCTGGCGCGACGCTGATTATTTTGCCGTTGATGCCCAATGCGACAATGGGTCCTTTTAATGCAATCAATCCTCATAACTTATGGCTGGTAGTGATTTTGGTGATGGCGATTGGCGCTTTTGGTCATTTGGCCTTACGTGTAATAGGTGGGCGTATCGGCTTGCCCTTGGTGGGAATGGTCTCTGGTTTTATTTCAAGTATCGCAACTATTAGTGCTATGGGCCATCGTTCGCGTGAGATGCCTGCGTTGCTAGGTTCAGCTGTGGCTGGTGCGGTGCTCTCAAGCTTTTCAACGATTTTGCAAATTACCTTGATTTTGACAGCGATCAGCCAGCCAGCTTTGCAGGCTTTGGCAATGCCTTTGATTTTCGGCGGCGTGGCGACTCTGCTCTGTGGTGGTGCGCTCACCTTGAATGCGCTTCACCACCCCGTGGCGGATGCTGGCAAGGTCAGTCAGTCATTTAGTGTGAAGACTGCATTTGTGATGGCAGGCATTATCGCCATTGTCCTGATAATTTCGGCGGGGCTAAATCAATCTTTTGGGCAAGCCGGCTTGGTGGTAGGTTCTGCATTCGTCGGCTTGGTTGATGCCCATGCGCCAACTGTTTCAGTGGCATCTTTTGTAGCCAGTCATCAACTCGCGGCGGTAGATGCCGCGTTGCCTATTTTGGCTGCATTTTCGTTTAATGCAGTGGCTAAAGTAATTGCTGCGATTGTAAGCGGTGGTAAAGTGTTTGCTTGGCAGGTAGTTCCTAGTTTGGTGATTCAAGTGGCTGCTGTATGGCTAGGTTGGGGCTTGTTTTGATGATGTTGCGAGAAGAAAAAGTGAATAACAATGCAAAATAAATTAATGAAAAACTTTTTTTGGGTCTTGGTTGCTTTAATCGGTGCTGGTGCGGTTGGTGGCATTGCACTTAATCGTGGCGAAAGCATTAATGCACTTTGGTTTATTACCGCCGCACTTTGTGTGTATGCGATTGCCTATCGCTTTTACGCGGCTTGGTTAGCGACTAAGGTGTTATTGGTGGATGAAACCCGCGCAACACCTGCTGAGCGTTTAGATAACGGCCGTGATTTTATTCCGACGAACAAATGGATTGTATTTGGGCATCACTTTGCGGCCATCGCTGGGCCGGGCCCTTTGGTGGGTCCGACATTGGCAGCTCAATTTGGCTATTTACCAGGAACACTTTGGATTTTGTTTGGTGCAGTGCTTGGTGGCTGTGTGCAGGATATGGTCACGCTGTTTTTCTCAGTGCGTCGCAATGGCCGCAGCCTGGGCCAAATGGCGCGAGATGAAATCGGCCCGATTGGCGGTGCGGCAGCCTTAATCGGTACATTTGCCATTATGATTATTCTAATTGCTGTGCTTGGGCTAGTGGTGGTGAATGCCATGAAGCATAGTCCTTGGGCAACTTCTACTGTGGCAGCGACTATTCCAATCGCAATGATTGTTGGACTTTATATGCGCCATATTCGAGTAGGGCAGGTGCTTGAGGCATCTGCGCTTGGCGTAGCTTTGCTTTTATTGGCAGTCATGAGTGGAGGTTGGATAGATCATCATCCAGCATTACGTATTTTGTTCGACCATGAAGGATTAACGCTTGCTTGGTGGGTGATTGCTTATGGTTTTGCGGCGGCAATTATGCCTGTGTGGTTATTGTTAGCGCCTCGCGATTACCTCTCAACTTTCATGAAGCTCGGCACGATTATTTTGCTTACGGTGGCGATTTTGACGCTGCATCCGCAAATTAAAATGCCAGCACTCACACAGTTTGTCGATGGTACAGGCCCGATTTTTGGCGGCACATTGTTCCCGTTTGTGTTCATTACGATTGCTTGTGGTGCGATTTCTGGTTTTCATGCGTTGATTTCGTCAGGGACTACACCTAAGCTGCTCACCAACGAGCGAGATATTCGCATGATAGGTTACGGCGGTATGTTGCTTGAGTCTTTTGTTGCGATTATGGCATTGATCGCAGCTACAGTGCTTGATCCTGGGGTTTTCTTTGCGATTAATAGCCCAGCAGGGGTCGTGGGTAAGGAAGCAGCAGATGCGGTTGCGATGATTTCATCCTGGGGCTTCCCTGTGACGGTTGACCAAATGAACACTCTCGCTAGCGACATGGGTGAAGCTTCTTTATTTGCTCGTACAGGCGGCGCCCCGAGTTTGGCTGTGGGCATGGCCAGCATTTTCGGTAGTTTGTTCGGTAAAGGTTTGTTGGCGATGTGGTATCACTTCGCCATTATGTTTGAGGCAATTTTTATTTTGACTACCCTAGATGCTGGTACACGCGTTGGCCGCTTTATGCTGCAAGATATGCTGGGTAATATTTGGCCAAAAATGGCACAAACGTCTTGGTGGCCTTCAGTATTAATCAGTAGTGCGCTAGTGGTCGCTGGTTGGGGTTATTTCTTGTATATTGGGGTGATTGATCCCAATGGTGGCGTGAATATCTTATGGCCGCTATTTGGGATTGCGAACCAAATGTTAGCTGCGATTGCGTTGTGTGTGGGCACAGGGATTTTAGTGAAGTCTGGTAAGCTAAAATTTGCTTGGGTAACAGGTTTTCCTTTGGTTTGGTTGATAGTGATTACTAGTACCGCAGCATGGGAAAAGATTACAAGTAGCGATATTCGCGTAGGATTTTTTGCAGCGGCGAATGACATGACGGATAAATTAGCGGCAGGTGTTTTACCCCCTGAAAAAGCGGCTGTTGCATCGCAATTAATTTTTAATCAGCATTTAGATGCTTGGCTCACCATGTTCTTTGTGGTTGTGCTTTGGGTGGTGGTGCTCGATATGTTACGTGTGGTGATGCAATCTTATTTCGGTAAAGCGGTCTTACCTTCATCAGAAGTCGCTTACCAAAAGTCATGCATTGATTAGTAGGATAATTTTAACAATAGAGGATTATTGATTATGGCAACAGGCGTTATTATTCAAAACCCAAAAAACGGATTAACTCGTATGGGTTATTTTGGCTTTAGTTGGACATATCTATTGTTCGGCTGGTGGGTGCCGCTTATTCGTGGTGAGCTTGGGGTTGCGGCGCTACACTTTCTGTTTACTATCTTTACGTTTGGAATTTGGCAGTTAATCGTTGCCTTTTTATATAACAAACAATACATGACCAGAATGCTTGAAAAAGGATATGTGTTGAAAGATGAGCCAGCAGTGATGGCGCGTGCACGTGCAGAGCTTGGGATTATGGAAGTTTAAGCTTGTTTAGCGTGCTTAAAAATCTATGGAGAAGCGTGCGCCAGTTATCTGGCGATGATGCTTATGAGCGTTATTTGCAGCATTATGCAGAGCACCATCAAAATGCTTTAGAGGCGGAGCCGCCACTCAGTAAAGAAGCTTTCTTTAAAGCATGGCAGGATAAAAAATGGACGGGTGTTAAGCGATGCTGTTAAGAGTATTGGATGAGGCTGAGATTTCTCGGGTGGTTGAAATGGCTTGGGAGGATAGAACGCCTTTTGAAGCCATAGAATTGCAGTTCGGCTTAAATCAAGATGGCGTGATTAAGCTCATGCGTAGCCAGTTAAAGCTAAGCTCTTTCAAGCTTTGGCGGGAGCGTACCCATGGTCAAACTACCAAACACGCCAAGTTGCGAAGTCCTGAAGTCTCAAGGCACAAGGCCAATCATCGAGTAAAACAGTTCTAGATCAAGTGCTGATGGTTTAGAACGGTTTTAATGGTTGTGCTTTGCGCTGGTGATAAAAGTACATGGCTAAGCCTATGACGACCATCGGCAAACTAAGCCACTGCCCCATACTCATCCCCAAGCTTAATATCCCTAAATTGGCATCCGGTTCACGCGTGAACTCTGCTAAAAATCTAAAGCTACCGTAACCGATTAAAAATAATGCTGAAACCGTTCCTGTCTCACGCGGTTTGCTTGAGTAAGTCCATAAAATCAGAAATAGCAAAACACCTTCTAGGCTGAACTCATAAAGCTGGGATGGGTGCCGAGGGGTGTTATCAACGGCTGGGAAAATCATGCCCCAATTAGCATTGGTAGCTCGACCCCAGAGCTCGCCATTGATGAAGTTTCCCATACGGCCAGCGCCCAAGCCAATTGGGACAAGCGGTGCCACAAAGTCCATAATGCTCAGCCAAGACTTTTGGTACTTGCGCCCAAAAAAGACCATCGCCACTAATACACCTAAAAAGCCGCCATGAAAGCTCATGCCGCCTTGCCATACGTAAAAAATCTCAAGCGGATGCTCGATAAAGTAGCTTGCTTGGTAAAACACAACGTAGCCAAATCGCCCACCAAAAATTACGCCTAATGCACCGAAGAACAACGCATCATCCACCATCTCAACAGACCAACCCCGCCAATTTTGATGTGCCGCACGCCACTTGCCTAAGGTTAAAAATGCCATAAAGCCTGCGAGATACATCAGGCCGTACCAATGGATGCCAAAATTGCCGATGTGAATAGCGATGGGGTCGAATTGCGGGTGTGTAAACATGAAAATAAAAAGACTCTCAATAAAAGACTGAGACTATTTTACATCTAAGGCAGAGATTCGTGGCTGTGATTTCATATCCCTATGCCTTTTAAGGCCATATAACTAATGCCGATTGGTGCAGGGTAGTTTAAAATTACATTTTTGAATTTTGTTGGATGCTGTCATGCCTGTATATCGTTCACGTACTACCACTCACGGCCGCAACATGGCGGGTGCTCGCGCACTTTGGCGCGCTACTGGGATGAAGGATGGGGATTTCGATAAGCCGATTATCGCTGTGGCTAACTCTTTTACCCAGTTTGTGCCTGGACATGTCCACTTAAAGGATATGGGACAACTGGTCGCGCGCGAGATTGAAAAAGCAGGCGGCGTGGCAAAAGAGTTTAATACCATTGCTGTAGATGACGGTATCGCTATGGGTCACGGCGGTATGCTTTACAGCTTGCCTAGCCGCGATTTGATTGCCGATAGCGTGGAATATATGGTGAATGCACATTGTGCTGATGCGCTGGTGTGTATTTCTAACTGCGACAAAATCACGCCGGGCATGTTGATGGCGGCTTTGCGTTTGAATATCCCGGTGGTATTTGTTTCTGGTGGCCCGATGGAAGCTGGTAAGGTCAACTGGCAAGGAAATGCCCTTAAATTAGATTTGGTCGATGCCATGGTGGCGGCTGCGGATAGCAATGTTTCAGATGCTGAATCTGAAGCAATTGAGCGCTCAGCTTGCCCAACTTGTGGTTCTTGCTCAGGGATGTTTACTGCTAACTCCATGAATTGTTTAACTGAAGCGCTTGGTTTAAGCTTGCCTGGTAATGGCTCTACACTTGCCACACATGCTGCCCGTAAACAATTATTCTTGAATGCGGGGCGTTTAATTGTGGATATCACTAAGCGCTATTACGAACAGGACGATGCAAGCGTATTGCCTCGCTCAATTGCGAACTTCAAAGCCTTTGAAAACGCCATGAGCTTAGATGTGGCGATGGGCGGTTCGACTAATACCGTATTACACTTATTGGCAGCGGCACACGAAGCCGGTGTTGATTTCACCATGAAAGATATCGACCGCATTTCTCGCGGTGTGCCTTGTGTTTGTAAAGTGGCGCCAGCAACAGCTAAGTACCATATGGAAGATGTCCACCGAGCTGGTGGTGTGATGGGTATTTTGGGTGAGCTAGACCGTGCAGGCGTCATCCATCGTGATACCCCAGTGGTACATGCGCCAAGTATGGGTGCAGCTTTAGATCAATGGGATGTGATGAAGTCTGGTAATGAGGAAGCCAAGAAATTATTCTTGGCTGCGCCTGGCGGTATTGCAACTACGATTGCGTTTAGCCAATCCATGTTGTGGCCTGAGTTGGATACTGATAGGGCTGAGGGCTGTATCCGCGATAAAGCACATGCTTATTCACAAGATGGTGGCTTGGCGGTATTGCACGGCAATATCGCGCTTGATGGTTGTATCGTTAAAACAGCAGGCGTGGACGATAGTATTTTGAAATTCACTGGCCGTGCACGTATTTTTGAATCACAAGATGATTCAGTTGCGGCGATTTTGAATGATGAAATCGTTGCTGGTGATGTGGTGGTCATTCGCTATGAAGGCCCACGTGGTGGCCCTGGGATGCAGGAGATGTTGTATCCAACCTCTTACCTCAAGTCTAAAGGTTTGGGCAAAGAATGTGCATTGCTCACGGATGGTCGTTTCTCTGGCGGCACATCTGGTTTGAGCATTGGTCATGCTTCGCCAGAAGCGGCCGAAGGCGGTGCAATTGGTTTGGTGGAAGAGGGCGATACTATTGAAATCGATATTCCTAACCGTACGATTAATCTCAAAGTCGATGATGCAACGCTATCAAAACGCCGTGTGGCGATGGAAGCAAAAGGCGCTAAAGCTTGGAAGCCCGTGAGCCGTGAGCGTGTTGTTTCACCTGCACTTCGTGCATATGCAGCCATGAGCACATCTGCAGCCAAAGGCGCGGTACGTGATGTATCGCAAATTGAGAAAAAATAAGGCAGATAATGATTCATACAGCGTTAGCTAAAAATAAAGTTGGGGTGGGTGTCGGTATTGTTCAGTACGAGGATGAGAACGGATTACAGTTTTTATCGATAGAAAATAACCATGCATCGGCAACAATTGCGATGCAAGGTGGCCATGTAATGCATTGGCAACCAAAATCGGCAGCTGAGCCTGTGTTGTGGCTTTCAAGTAATGCACGGTACACAGAAGGTCGTTCGATTCGTGGAGGTATACCTATTTGCTGGCCTTGGTTTGGTGCACATCCAACCGATAGTAGCTATTGCCCGCATGGTTTTGCACGTGTTATCCCTTGGAAAGTGTTGCAAACGAGTACGCTTTCAAATGGCGCAACAAGATTGCTACTTGAAATGACCCATACTGAAGTGACCAAGAAGCAATTGTCTTATGACTACCGCTTTGTCATGGCTGTTAATATTGGCGAAACTTTGCGCTTAGAGATGATGACGACTAATTTGGCGAGTCATCCCTTTATGATTGGCGAGGCATTCCATACTTACTTTAACGTGAGTGATGTTGAAGATATTCAAGTGACTGGTCTAGAAAATTTAGTGTTCTCTGACAAAGTGGCAGGCTACGAACGCAATATTCAACATGGCCCAGTGAAGTTCAATAGCGAGTTTGATCGTGTGTATATCAATAGTCGTCGTGACATTGTGATTCACGATCAGGCTTACACGCGCAAAATTCGCGTCACTAAGTCATGTAGTCATACTACGATTATTTGGACGCCATGGGCTGAAAAAGCAGAGCAAATGGTGGATATGGGCGCTAAGAATGAATGGCGCAAAATGATTTGCGTAGAGTCAGCCAATGCGATGGAAAACAGCATCACCATTTATCCAAATGAAACCCACACCATGGTGACTGAGTACAGTTTGGAAGCGCTGAACAAAGTTTGATGATTTTCTTTCAAAGCTGTCAACGTCATCAATTAGACAAGCGTTAATTAAACAGCCGCAAAACGATTTTAAAGAATGGCAAGAAAGCGTTAAATTCTTTTCAAAATTGTATAAATATTGAGTATGATTACAAGTGGCAGTAGTTATAAGCTTTTCACAGTTAATTGAAATTTAGGAGATAGCATGAAAGCATTATTATTATCAGTTGCTGCTGCAGGTTCATTGATGCTAGCAGGTCAAGCTAGTGCAGATGACGCTGCAAAAGCATTAGCTCAAAAAAGCGGTTGTTTAGCTTGTCACTCTATCGATGCAAAAGTAGTTGGTCCAGCGTACAAAGACGTTGCTGCTAAGTACAAAGGCAAAGATATGGAAGCTAAGTTAATTGCTAAAGTTAAAGCAGGTGGTAGCGGTGTTTGGGGCCCAATTCCAATGCCAGCAAACAGCCCGCAAGTTAAAGATGAAGATATCAAAACGATTGTTCATTGGGTCTTGTCACTATAATTTACCAACCGTAAATTATTAAGAATAAAAAAGCCAGTCCAAAAGACTGGCTTTTTTGTGGTCTAAATTTTGTGCTTAAGACTTATTCAGTTTGCTATGTTTAATAGAGTAAGCGAAATAAATCACTAATCCCAATCCTAGCCATAACAAGAAGCGCGTCCAAGTTTGTTGAGGTAAGAATGCCATTAATGCCCCACAAGAAAGCATACCAAGCGCGGGAAAGAATGGGCTAAATGGATTTTTAAATGGGCGAGGCAGGTCAGGGTGTTTGGCGCGTAAGACAATCACACCTAGGCATACCAAGACAAACGCAGCCAGCGTGCCAATATTCACAAGCTCTGCCAGGGCACCGAGTGGTACTAAGCCAGCAGCGGTCGCCATAATGAGGCCCATGATGACAATCACCCGAACAGGGGTTTGCGTTTTAGGACTCACGTGTGATAAATAGGGAGTCATGAGTCCATCTCGACTCATTGCAAGAATGATGCGCGTCAAACCATAATAAAGTACAAGCATGACCGTTGTTAAGCCTGCAATTACCCCCGTTGAAACTAATGCCGACGCCCAACTGTAGCCAATAGATTGCAAGGCAAATGCAACGGGATGGTCGACGCCCAGTGTGTTGTAAGGCACGACACCTGTAAGCAAGCCAGCCACTAAAATGTAAATCAAGGTACAAAAACTTAATGAGGCAATGATGCCGATTGGCACATCACGTTGAGGATTTTTTGACTCTTCTACGGCTGTTGATACTGCGTCAAAGCCTACGTACGCAAAAAACACCAAGGATGCGCCAGCAAGCACCCCCACTGTTTTTCCGTCAGGCAAGGTACTAAACCAGCCATACGGCATAAAAGGATGCCAGTTGCTAGGGTTTACATTAAATGCGGCGACACTAACAAAGATAATAATGGCGAGGAGTTTGATAAAGACCATTGCAGTGTTTAATTGAGCACTTTGTTTGGCACCCTTAATCAACATCGCCATTAATAAAAGAATAATGCCTGTGGCTGGAAGATTGATTATTCCGCCTAATTCCGGGGACTTAGTGAGTGCGTCGGGAAGGCCAAGACCAATTGCTGTGAGTGCATTATTAAAATAACCTGACCAGCCATTAGCCACTGCGGCAACGGATACGCTGTATTCCAGTAGTAAAATCCAACCAATAATCCATGCGACGATTTCGCCAAAAGCCACATAACTGTAACCATAAGCACTGCCACATCCGCCGACCGAAGCAGCAAGCTCAGCATAGGCTAAAGCTGCGAATGCACAGGCTGTGCCAGAAATGATAAAAGACAATACAACGGCAGGGCCGGCTTGGTTGGCTGCGGCAATGCCCGTTAGTACAAAAATACCTGTGCCAATGATTGCGCCTACGCCTAACAGCGTAAGATCCAATGCGCTTAAGCATTTTTTTAGGCCGCTTTCATGCTTAGCTGTGACGTTTTTGGTGCGAAAACCCCGCTTCAATAAGTTGCTTAACATGGTGATGCCCCTTTATTGTTGTTAACAGCTTTTTAGATTATGCATGATATACATCAATCACTGCAGTGATTATAGTGCGCCGACAATACCGCAATCATATAAGCATGGTCTAGCACCCCAGCGCTTTCACGTATGCTATGCATCGCCCACATAGGTGCCCCAACATCCACAGACGCCACACCCAAGCGTGAAGCAACAATTGGGCCTATCGTGCTACCACAACCCAAGTCAGTCCGATGAGTATATTGCTGATACGGTACGCCAGCTTGCTCGCACAATTGAATAAATCTGGCTGCGCTATCTGCATTGGTGGCGTAACGTTGATTAGCATTAGTCTTAATCACAGGCCCTTTGTTGATGAGCGCATGGTGGCAAGGCTCATAACTCCCCGCATGGTTAGGATGAAAGGCGTGTGCCATGTCTGCGCTAATGAAAAAGCTTTTTGCCAAAGCACGTAGCTTTTCTTCTTTGTTTAAATTAAGGCTAATACGCTCAATGACATCAGTCAGAAAACTGCCGCTTGCGCCACTCGTACTTTCACTGCCGACTTCTTCATGATCAAACAAGGCGCAGATTGCTGTGTGTTTTGGTTGCTGGTGTTCTAACAAAGCGCTTAAGGCTGCATGGCAAGAGGCGAGATTGTCCAGTTGGCTATCTGCAATAAATTCTTGGTTTGCTCCCCACACCACACCTTTTTGTGTATCAAACACATTCAATTCAAAATTGATGATGTCTTTGGTTTCAACCTTGAGTAATGCTGCTATTTTTCCTAAAAACTGCGCATCAGCTTCAATGCCATCTGCACTTTCGCCAAAGAGCAACGGCAATTCAGTTTGCTTGTTGAATTTCAGCCCTTTGTCGTTCACTTCACGATTCATGTGAATGGCAAGATTGGGTAGTCTTAATACAGGTTTGTCGAATTTTATTAAACGCGTTTCAAAACCGACAGCTGTTCTCACATTTACTCGGCCTGCCATGCTCAAATCACGGTCAGCGAAAGTTGCTAATATGGGGCCGCCATAAACTTCAACACCGATACGAATTAAGCCATCGCTAGTGTAAGCCGCGTGTGGTTTTAGGCGGAGGCCTGGAGAGTCGGTATGAGCGCCCACCATGTTAAAGCCTGAAGTTGGAAGTGCGTTTTGACCAATCACAAAAGCAATGATGGAACTGCCACCACGGATAACAAAATAGCGACTGCCAGTTTCAAGTTGCCAAGCTTCTTGTTCATTTAATGCTTTAAACCCAGCTTTAATAAGTCTTGCTGCTGAAGTGTCAACAGCATGCCACGGGCTGGGGCTAGCATCAATGAAATCAAGTAAATCGTGAATGTTGGTAGTCGCAATGGTTGTCATAGACCTAACCAGTTTTTATCAATTAAGAAATCAGTATAAAGTTTTGCTTCGTGGCTACCTGCCTCAGGTTTCCAATCGTAACGCCATTTCACAATCGGTGGCATAGAAAGCAAGATAGACTCAGTGCGTCCGTTAGACTGTAATCCAAATAATGTGCCACGGTCGAATACCAAGTTAAATTCAACATAGCGACCACGACGATAGGCCTGAAAATCTCGCTCTCGTTCACTGAATGGCAAGTCCTTACGTCGTTGTACAATAGGTAAGTACGCACTCACAAAGGCATCACCGACAGCTTTTTGCATCGCAAAACTTTGCTCAAAACCAAGCTTGTTAAAGTCATCAAAGAAAATGCCGCCGATACCGCGTGGTTCATTCCGATGTTTGAGATGGAAATATTCATCACAATGTTGTTTGAAGCTTGGATATAGATCTTGACCGAAAGGCGCTAACGCATCGCGACACGCTCTATGAAAATGTACTGCATCTTCTTCAAAGCCATAGTAAGGGGTTAAATCCATCCCGCCACCGAACCACCAAATATCTTGTTCATCTGAATCTTGTCGGGCTTTTGCAACAAAAAATCTGACATTCATATGCACTGTCGGAATGTATGGATTGCGTGGGTGAAATACTAAGGATACCCCCATCGCCTCCCAAGCTCTGCCAGCGGCCTCAGGGTGCGCAGCTGTTGCTGCAGGGGGTAACTTGTTGCCTTTGACATGCGAAAAGCCGATGCCTGCACGTTCAAATACATTGGCATCTTCCAACATGCATGAAGTGCCACCACCGCCTTCTGGACGCTGCCAGCTATCATGGAGAAAGTTTTTGCCATCAATCATTTCAACGGCTTCTACGATTCGGTTTTGCAAGCCTTGCAGATATTCATAAACAGCGTTTAGGTTAATTTGTTGTGCAGCCATGACTTACTTTCTGATAATTTTTCCGGTCATTAAATCTTGTATGGTGGATGGCTTTTTCGCCCCGGCGGTTTTACCTGCTAACACTTGGATTTGATGTCCAAAGAATTGGTGGCATTGCTTATCCGTTTTTGCAGCTTGATGTCCGCTTTGGTTTGCGCTGGTGGAAACCAAAGCCATGCCGATATCTTTACATAGTTTTGCCGTATATGGGTGACTGCTGACGCGAATGGCCAGTGTTTGATGACGACCTGTTAGCCATTTTGGGCAGCTTTTCGCTGCTGGTACTATCCATGTATGTGGCTTTTGGGGATTTCCCCAAGTTTCTTGCATGGTGTGGATTTGGGTTTTACTAAGCGGAGCAACCAATGCTTGCAAGCGGCTGAAACAGTCTGCAACCACAATTAATCCCTTGTGTTGAGGCCGGCCTTTAATGCGCAATAGTTTTTGAACTGCACGTCGATTGCTAGGATCGCAACCCAAGCCAAAGACAGCTTCAGTTGGGTAGGCAATCACTCCGCCAGATGTTAGAAAATGCCTAAGGCCACGGGCATTCAATTGGATTTAACCTTTAACTGCGCGATAACCAATGTCTTTGCGGTACTGTGCGCCATCAAATTTGATTTCATTCAGCGCTTGGTATGCTTGTGCTTGCGCATACTTCACAGTTTCACCTAGTGCTGTGACACATAAAACTCGACCGCCACTTGTCACCGCCTGGTTGTCTTTCATAGCTGTGCCAGCATGGAATACTTGCATATCATCTGTGCCAGTTGGTAACCCAGTAATCACATCACCAGTGCGTGGCGTGTCAGGATAATTGGCAGAGGCCATCACCACACCAAGTGCAGTACGACGATCCCACTCAGCTTCTACTTTGTCTAATGTGCCATTAACAGCATGTTCAGCTAGTTTGACCAAATCACTCTTTAATCGAAGCATGATGGGTTGTGTTTCAGGGTCGCCCATGCGGCAATTAAATTCTAAAGTTTTAACATCGCCATTTGGACTAATCATCAAGCCTGCATATAAAAAGCCGGTGTAAGGAATGCCGTCAGCGGCCATACCTTCGACCGTTGGTTTGATAATTTCGCGCATGACTTTAGCATGAATAGTCGGTGTGACAACAGGTGCTGGGGAGTACGCGCCCATGCCGCCAGTATTAGGCCCTTGGTCACCATCAAGTAAGCGTTTGTGATCTTGGCTAGTGGCGAGTGGCAAGATATTTTTGCCATCTACCATCACAATAAAGCTAGCTTCTTCACCAGTTAAAAATTCTTCAATCACTACGCGTGCACCAGCACTGCCTAGTTTGTTGTCTGAAAGCATAGAGTCAATGGCAGCATGCGCTTCATCAAGCGACATCGCTACAACGACGCCTTTGCCAGCAGCCAAGCCGTCGGCTTTAATAACAATTGGAGCGCCTTGTGAATTCACATAATCGTGGGCGGCTTTTGCTTCAGTAAAAGTTGCGTAAGCAGCGGTAGGAATGTTGTGACGAATCATGAAAGCTTTTGCAAAGTCTTTAGAACTTTCAAGTTGTGCAGCCGCCTTGGTTGGCCCGAAAATTTTAAGGTCAGCAGCACGAAATGCATCTACTACCCCTTGAGAAAGGGTGGCTTCAGGGCCAACAATAGTGAGGCCAATTTGTTCTTCTTGTGCAAATTTAACCAAGTCTGGCACGCTGGTGATTGCGACGTTCACCATGTCTGGATTAAGTGCTGTGCCTGCATTACCTGGGGCGACATAAACACGGCTAACCGATTTGTTTTGTGTCACTTTCCAAGCTAACGCATGTTCACGTCCGCCACCACCAATAATCATGACTTTCATTGTTTATTCCTAATACTTAATTAATGACGGAAATGACGGAAACCAGTGAGTACCATAGCCAAGCCATGTTCATCTGCCGCTGCAATGACCTCTTCGTCACGCATACTGCCGCCGGGTTGAATGACACATGAAGCACCAGCATCAGCCAGGACGTCTACACCGTCACGGAATGGGAAGAATGCATCAGAAGCAACCGCAGCACCTTGCAATGCAAGGTTTGCGTTTTGCGCCTTGATGGCAGCAATCTTAGTGCTGTCCACACGGCTCATTTGCCCTGCGCCAACACCTAATGTCATGCCATTGCCACAGAATACAATCGCGTTAGATTTAACAAATTTAGCGACACGCCAAGCGAAGAGCAAATCTTCTAATTGTTTTGGGGTCGGTTGTTTTTTAGTCACAATTTTGAATTGCGCCGGGGTCACGTTTAACGCGTCTGGTGTTTGCACCAATAAGCCGCCACCGACACGTTTATATTCAAGGGTATTGAGTTCGCTACCAAGCGTAACGGTTAATACACGTACGTTTGTTTTCGCAGCAAAAATTTCTTTTGCGGCAGATGAGACTGCTGGCGCAATGACCACCTCAACGAATTGCTTAACGACAGCTTCAGCCGTTGCTGCATCAATTTCGCGGTTGAACGCGATGATGCCGCCAAATGCAGAAGTTGGGTCTGTGCTAAATGCTTTTTGGTATGTCTCAAGCAATGTTGCGCCAATCGCAACGCCGCATGGATTGGCATGCTTCACAATCACGCAAGCTGGCACATCGAATGTTTTTACGCATTCCCAAGCCGCATCAGCATCGCCAATGTTGTTGTATGAAAGCTCTTTACCTTGTAGTTGCGTAAAGCTTGCAAGCGCGCCTGCCGGTACAGTTGCATCGCGATAGAAAGCAGCTTCTTGGTGTGGATTTTCGCCGTAACGTAAATCCATCACTTTAGTGAGCTGTGTTGAGTATTTATCTGGGAAGGCTTGTTTTTCGCCATTTGCAGTTAAGCTGGTGAGGTAGTTACTGATTGCACCATCGTATTCAGCAGTATGTGAAAATGCTTTCTTAGCCAACATAATGCGAGTTTCAGCGCCTACGGCACCTTTGCTTGAAGTCATTTCACGTGCGATCACAGCATAGTCTGCTGGATCAGTCACTATCGCAACATGATGATAGTTCTTAGCTGCAGCACGCACCATGGTTGGGCCGCCGATGTCGATGTTTTCAATTGCATCTTCTAAGCTACAGTTTGGTTTGGCAATTGTTTCGCGGAATGGATAAAGATTCACGACCACCATGTCGATATTAGGAATGTTCGCTTCTTGCATGGCCGCTACATGCTCAGGTAAGTCACGACGGCCTAAAATACCACCGTGAACTTTAGGGTGGAGCGTTTTAACACGGCCATCTAACATTTCTGGGAAGCCTGTGTAGTCACTAACTTCAATCACTGGAATGTTGTTTTCACGGAATAGTTTCGCAGTGCCGCCTGTGGATAAAATTTCTACGCCAAAGCTTTGCAAGTTTTTTGCAAACTCTAGAATACCTTGTTTGTCTGAAACGCTGATAAGTGCTCTTTTAATGACTGCCATGATGAAAGATTTCGATTAAAAAGTGATTGGAATGGAAAAGGGCTGAGTAAGCGGTATAGGCTTACTCAATATTGTATTGCTGTAATTTTTTTCTGAGGGTGTTGCGGTTTAAACCTAAGATTTCAGCGGCTTTGCTTTGGTTGCCGCCAGCACGTTTCATAATATGCTCAATCATTGGCTTCTCAATACAACCAAGCACCATGTCGTAAACCGCATGCGGTGGTTGGCCGTCTAAATCTTTAAAGTATTCATTGAGCGCACGCTCCACGCTCATCGCTAGTTCACATTTTGAACTCATGCTGCAAGCACCTCGCCGTTAGCATCCGCTTCATCAGTTGCATATTGAATGCGTGTATCTTGTGTTTGCAGATGATTAAAGAAGTCGTTAATCGCGTTCAATTGCTCATCAATGGTTTGTAGTTGATTCATCGCATGACGGAAATTGGCGGAGTCTTTTAAGCCTTTTGTGTACCAAGAGATATGTTTGCGGGCTACGCGCATACCAGTTAAGTCACCATAAAACTCATATAAGTCGTACAAATGTCCTAGCATCACGCTACGAATTTCTTCGACCTCAGGGGCGGGCATATGCTCGCCAGTGGCTAAATAATGTTCAATTTCGCGGAAAATCCAAGGGCGGCCTTGAGCTGCACGACCAATCATGACTCCGTCAGCACCAGTATACTCAAGCACGAATTTGGCTTTTTCAGGTGTTGTGATGTCGCCATTGGCAATCAATGGAATTTTAATTGCTTGTTTTACTTCAGCGATGGTGTCGTACTCAGCTTCGCCCATGTAAGCGCAAGCACGCGTTCGGCCGTGCATAGCAAGCGCTTGTACACCAATATCTTCCGCCATTCTTGCGACTGCCACAGCGTTACGATTTTGCTTATCCCAGCCAGTGCGAATTTTAAGCGTGACAGGCACATCTACTGCGGCAACGACAGCTTTTAGAATTTGAGAAACGAGAGGCTCGTCTTTCAGCAGAGCTGATCCTGCCATGACGTTGCAGATTTTTTTTGCTGGGCAGCCCATGTTGATATCGATGACTTGCGCACCATGGTCTACATTGTATTTGGCAGCTTCAGCGAGCATTTTTGGATCGGAGCCTGCGATTTGCACAGAAATCGGTTCAACTTCACCTTCATGATTGGCGCGTCGTAAGGTCTTTTCACTGCCATACAACAGTGAGTTTGAAGTCACCATTTCAGAAACGGCATAGCCCGCGCCTAGCTTTTTACAAAGCATGCGGAAAGGCCTGTCGGTTACACCCGCCATAGGGGCAACGACAAGATTGTTACGCAGTTTGTATGGACCGATTTGCACGAGTGATTTTAAACCTTACGGGAAAGCTGCCTATTTTATACGCAAATTGCCCTTCTTAAAACCTAAATTTGCTTATTTTTTGAACAGCTTAGCTGATTTTTTATTTACAGCTTATTTTGGAAGATCTGACCATGTGTAACCTAGGACAGTAATCTTGGCTTTTATCTCTGCCATTGCTTGTGTGATGGACTCGTTATTACCCTTCATGCCAAGCTCTATCGTGCGTCGTTCATCTAGGCGTGGAAGGCTAAATAACCTTAGGGTGTGGTATTTGCTCGTCATTTCGTTCATTAAATCTAGTAAATTACTTTCCCCTGCATCCATCACCAAAATAGAAGACTCATGAATGACGACTTGGTGGAAAAAGTGTTGGTAGTGTGTATCTAGCACCCACTCCATCATAGGGTGAGACATTTGTGGAAAACCTGGCATGAAGTAATGCTGTTTTACGCTAAAGCCTGCAATGCGATTGACTGGATTGGGAATCAACTCCGCACCTTTTGGAAAGTCTGCCATCAACACACGTTTTGGATAAGCGGCTTCACCAAATTGCGCTTCAATTTCAGCCACTGCGCCAGCATGGCGTTCAATGGGTACATTAAGCGCTTCTGCTGATGTCTGCCGTGTAAAGTCATCGGGCGTTGCGCCGATGCCGCCAAATGAAAAAACGAGATCGTTGGTGGCTAAACTGCGTTTGAAGGAAGCCACTAAACGCGCTGGGTCATCGCCCAAATACTCAGCCCAGCTTAATTGTAAGCCGCGTGCTTTTAGGATTTCAATGGCTTTGCTTAAATGTGCATCTTGGCGCTTTCCCGACAGAATTTCATCACCAATCACGTAAATGCCGATATTTGGAATGTCTTTAGTCATCATTAATGCGCCGCTTCCCAATTCTTACCCACGCCAACCTCAGCCAATAATGGCACATCAAGTTTGGCAACATTTTGCATGAGCTGTGGCAACATTGTTTTGACTAAATCTAATTCTGCTTCAGGCACTTCAAGTACCAGCTCATCGTGTACTTGCATGATGAGTTTGGTTTGTAGTTGTTGAGCGGCGATCCAATTCTGAACGGCAATCATGGCAAGTTTAATCAGGTCGGCTGCGGTGCCTTGCATAGGGGCGTTAATGGCAGCTCGTTCTGCGCC
>CAIQFD010000005.1 GCA_903870995.1 uncultured Methylophilaceae bacterium
ACCATAACCGCCGTTAACGATTAAACGGACGCATTCCTGCTTAAACTCTGTGGTAAATACTCGTCTTGTTTGATTCATTTGACACCTCAATAAGTGATAATTATCTCTTAATTAGTGTCCCATTTCATTAGACCATTACAGATCATGCTTAAATGAAAGGTGATTGACCATGATTAAGAGCTGGATAAGTTTAGTTTGGTTCATCCGCGAACTAAGTCTTTATTGTTATGACTAAACGATAACTTTTAGTGCAAAGTGTGATTGTGATTAAGAAAGAAAATCTGCCAAGCAAAATTTGTCTCACCTGCCAGCGTCCTTTTATCTGGCGTAAGAAATGGAAGTTAGTTTGGGATGAAGTTAAATACTGTTCCAATGCATGTAGGTCATCAAGAAATTTAAAAAAATAGCACGCCGCGTAATCTTGTTCTGAAGTGCTCTAATTAACTAACTTTTAGGTATTCTCATTATGCAATTCAAACCAAAATCCTTGTTCATCTTTTCATTTTTGATGGCGTTCAGTGTTGAATCCTTTTCTGCCACGGAGACGCTTAATGACTACCCAAGGGATCAGTTGCGAAAATTTACTGAAGTTTACTCAGTGATTAAAAATAACTATGTTGAAGATATTGATGACAACAAATTGTTTAATGATGCCATCGCTGGTGCTCTTGCTGGTTTAGATCCTCATTCTACTTATTTGGATTACGAAGGCTTAAAGGACTTTGGTATTGCAACAGGTGGAGAGTTTGGGGGCTTGGGTTTGGAAGTAGGGATGGAAGATGGCTTGGTGAAAGTGGTGTCGCCGATTGAGGATACACCGGCCTATCGCGCTGGAATTAAATCAGGGGATTTAATAGTTCAATTAGATGGCGTATCAGTAAAAGGATTGTCAATTAGTGATGCAATCAAGAAAATGCGTGGCAAACCTGACACTCAGATCAAGCTAAGCATTTCAAGAAAAGGTGAGTCTGGTTTAGTGGATATTTTGTTAACGCGGGCAATCATTAAAAACCCGAGTGTTAAATATAAACTAACAGATGTGGGCTATCCATACGTAAGAATTACCCAGTTTCAGGAACGTACGGGACAGGACTTAGCTAAAATTTTGACGACCATTCGTGAAAAAACAGAAGGCCCGATTAAAGGCTTAGTATTGGATTTAAGAAACAACCCTGGCGGCGTCGTCAGCTCGGCCGTTGCAGTTAGTGCTGCTTTTCTAAAGAAAGATTCATTAGTCGTCTATTCGGATGGACGCACTGCTGATTCAAAGATGCGCCTATTTGCGAATCCAAGAAATTACAGTGGCCCTGATCCTGACGATGATTATCTAAAAGATCTCCCACCGGAAATGAAATCTGTGCCCATGGTTGTCTTGGTCAATGCAGGCTCTGCTTCTGCTTCAGAAATTGTATCGGGCGCTCTGCAAGACCATCAACGTGCCAAAGTGTTGGGCACACAAAGTTTTGGTAAAGGCACAATTCAAACTTTATTGCCGCTCAGTAACGGCTCTGCGGTTAAGTTAACGGTGGCTAAATATTTCACGCCTAGTGGACGCTCAATTCAAGCAAAAGGGATTACGCCTGACTTTGTTGTGGAGGATCCTGCAATAAGTGGTGAAGAGGATGCTAAGCTAAGAAGGGAGGCTAACTTAACTAATCACTTAGCTAACCCAAAAGATGATCAAGCGGTTGCTAAATCGGCGACTAACTTACCCGTGATGGAAAAGAGTGAGCCTAAAACGCAATTTGCAGACCATAATCAATTTGAAGCTGGCACGGATAAAGATTATCAATACGCCCAAGCGATTAATCTATTAAAAGGGGTTGGGATTGCAAAGGTTAAGGTGAAATAAGTAAGGCTTATTTGAGTGCGATTTTTGGCAGGATGATAAAGCCTTCGTTTGCGCATCCGTATGCATTGAATTGATGTCTGTCAAAATAATCTGCGGATACTGCGCAGAGTGCCGCGTCGATGAAGTCTATGTTACTTAAGTGGCTAATATTGTAATCTGCTTTTTGCACTAATGTTGTTCTGCGCACTGTCGATTTGCTTCCTTCGGGAGCGAGTGATGAGTCATTTTTCCAAAGCGACATTTGAATTGCATGAGGGAATGTTTCAATAACGCATGGCGTGGAGGTTTGATTGCCCATGAAGATTGGTAAGCCAATTTTCTGGTATAGACGTTCGGCGTTAAACACCCAATCGTAAAAGCGACTTTTTGCCGCCAAATCTCTCGATGGGGTATAGAAGCATCTCATGCCATTTTCCACCAAGTCTCGCTCAGGCTTTCTTGAGCGGCCATGCTCGCTGAACATACATGGAGCGTCAATTGCGATGACAGAAGGTTGGTGATTGAGTGCCCAAGTAGCAATCACTTCTGGGTCAGTGGAATGTAGCTTTCCAAGATATTGCCTCCCTTTGTTAGCAACAGCATGAAACCCTTTTTTAACGCCGCCGACGTCTATGCCGATGGTGGTATTGATGGAAGTCATTTTTTAAGCGCTTTTATGTATTTTCTTAAGTTGATATTGTACTCAGAGTCTTTACGGAAATTTGAATACTTGTTTAGCCGAATTGAAATGGATTGAAAATGAAAAGACTAGTGCTGGTTCTCGGTGATCAGCTTGATATCAATAGCTCTGCGCTGCGAAGCTTTGATCCCACTTCGGATGAGGTCGTGATGATTGAATCCGCTTGTGAAGCTAATTACGTTTGGTCACATAAGGCGAGGATTGCCTTATTTCTATCAGCCATGCGTCATTTTGCACAGGTTTTGGAGGCGAGGCATTTCCCTCTGACTTATGTCAAAGCGTCGGAGCTGTCGATTGACCAGGTGCTTAGCGCACTGATTTTACAAAAAGGCATTACGCATTTGGTGTGTGTCGAGCCTGGTGAGTGGCGATTGAAGGTCGCGCTGGAAAAATTGGCTCAGGAGATGAATGTTGTTTTGGTGATGCATGATGATGATCACTTTTATTGCAGCAATCCCGAGTTTCGTGAGTGGGTCGCCGATAAAAAAGAGCTTAGGCTGGAATATTTTTATCGTTATATGCGTAAGAAACATCATGTGTTGATGGACTCAGAGTCTCAGCCTTTGGGTGGGCAATGGAACTATGATGAACAGAATAGAAAACCTTACGCCAAAAACGGACCTGGGCTGATTGATCCTCCTGCTATGTTTAAGCCAGATGAAATAACGCTAGAAGTGCTGGCGTTTGTTGAGCATCAATATCCTGAACACCCTGGCTCACTTGCGCATTTCGCTTGGCCTGTGACGCGCGCGCAGGCTTTAACAGCGTTAGATTATTTTGTTAATCATCGTTTAGCTGTATTTGGTATTTACCAAGATGCGATGTGGAAAGAAACGCCATTTGGCTGGCACTCCCTGCTTTCAAGTAGTTTGAATTTAAAATTACTGAATCCAAGAGAGGTCGTCGAAAGTGTTTTGCATGCCCACCAAAAAAACACTTTAGACTTATCCACTGTCGAGGGCTTCATTCGACAAATTATTGGTTGGCGAGAATTTGTTCGCGGCATTTATTATCTGGATATGCCTGGCATTGCGGAAGATAATTTTTATCAACATCAGCGCTCGCTTCCCAATTGGTATTGGACAGGCGAAACCAAAATGAGCTGTATGAAAGATGCGATTGGCCAAACGTTAAAGTATGGTTACGCCCACCACATACAGCGTTTAATGATTACGGGTAATTTCGCACTCCTTGCTGAGGTGTTGCCTCAGCAAGTTTCTGATTGGTACTTAGCTGTTTATGTTGATGCAATCGAGTGGGTTGAGTTGCCAAACGTCATTGGAATGGCGCTTTTTGCCAATGGTGGCCGCTTTACAAGCAAGCCTTATATCGCAAGTGGCGCTTACATTAAGCGAATGAGCAATCATTGTGATGGGTGTCGGTATAAGCCAGATGTGCGTTATGGCGACCAAGCTTGTCCTGTCACGACTTTGTATTGGAATTTTTTAATTAAGCATCAAGCGGCGTTGAGTCAAAATCCACGCTCACGCTTGATGACGGCCAATTTATCCAAGATAAGCTTGGATGACCAAAAGCACATCCAAATTCATGCTGTAGATATTTTGAATAAAATCGATTTTATTTGAGCGTTAATCTCTTTTTGATGTGCATCAATAACTATGTTTTTTTCAAGCAATTATGTTGTGTGAGCATATAGAATCAAAATTCCAGTCCATTAATTATCAGGTGAATTTATGTTTCCAGAGTATCGTGATTTGATTACAAAACTTAAGCATGCCGATTTTCATTTTACGCATTTGTTCGACAAGCATAATGAGATAGACCAGCAGATTAAGAATATAGAAGCGAATATTGCAATTGCATCCCAAGAAGAGATTGAGCGACTTAAGAAAGAAAAATTGCATCTTAAAGATGAGATTTACGCTATTTTGGTGAAAGCTAAAGAAGCCTAGGCTCCGGCTATCAAGCTGGTCTGCTTTGATAGCAAATAGAAGAAATTAAGTTTGCCGTCGAATCTTTATTTGACGGCATCACCAAGCCAAAGAGTTTTCTTGCCTGTTATTAGGCTATCTAAGTTACATCTCCTCCCAGTTTTGTTTGTACAGTGCCCCTCGAAAACTTGTGAATTACACCTCCCAGCTTTGATTGAAGTGCCAATCCGTGCAATTTTTGGGCTTGAATTCAGCTAAGTATTATGATAATTTGTCGTAGATGTAACTAAGTTGTTACATTTGTAATGAATTAATTACAAAGATTGATGGCTATGAAGCCCTAAGTTTTTGATGTAAAGGCTTCGGAAAGGCTGGCGTTGAATCAAGTTGCGGCAGATTTTGAAATTATTGCGCGTCCCAATAGCTCACTAACGGCCAAGGGTCGTGTGTATGCTGTGATGATAATGGCTGCAATTTCTTTAGTTGTGGCTTTGGGTTTTAGTTTGATTGGCGCGTGGTTTGTATTGCCCTTTGCTGGACTTGAGTTAGTGGGTGTTGGATATGCTTTTTACTATATCCACTGTCACTCGCAAGATTACGAAAGCATTGTGATTTTGGGCGATCAAATTTCAGTAGAAAAGAAAAGTTATAAAGCTGTTAGTAGGATGGTTTTTAATCGTTACTGGGCAAAGGTGCTTTTGCGCAATGCGCCAAGTGGTGATCAAATGTTGTCGCTCCGCTCGCACGGTAAAGAGATAGAATTTGGTCGTTGTTATATGACAAACGATCAGCGTTTAGAACTTGCCAAACAATTAAAAGAGCGTGTTGGAGTTGTTTCTTAACCAGATTTTGGGAGTAAGTATGGTGATGCAGTTTCTGAAAAAGGCGGGGCTTGGTGTGATGTTGGCGATGATTTCATTGACTGCTCATGCTGAATACACTTGGAATTTCCCGATGCCAGCAACGCCAATGGCGGCTGACACTTTGCATGTGCATAACAAGTTTATGGTCATCGTGATGATTATTTTCTTGGTTGTGCTAGGCATTATGATTTACTCAATCGTGAATCATAGAAAAAGTAAGGGTCATGAAGCTGCTAAATTTAGTGGTCCTAGTACAAAATCTCAGGTAGTTTGGACCTTAGTCCCATTTGCTATTTTGCTCTATATCGACTTTATCTTGATGGGCATTCCTGCTTATCACAGCGTTGTGATGATGGAAGACACCAAAACGAATGCTGACATGGTTATTAAAATTACTGGCTCACAATGGCGCTGGCAATATGAATACATGGATGGCGAAGCGCAAGGTATTAAGTTCGTTAGTAACCTAACAACTCCTCAAGATCAAATCGACAATCAAGCCGACAAGGGTAAAGATTACCTTTTAGAGGTTGATAATCATTTGGTGTTGCCAGTCGGTAAAAAAGTGCGTGTGCTATTAACAGCAACGGACGTTATCCATAACTGGTGGGTGCCGGCGTTCGGTTCTGCACGTGATGCAATCCCTGGTTTCTTACGTGAAACATGGGTGCGGGTTGATGTTCCTGGTACATACCGTGGTCAATGTAAAGAGCTTTGCGGAAAAGGTCACGGCTTTATGCCTGTGGTTGTCGACGCAGTATCTGCAGAAGACTATACAAAATGGGTTGCAGATCAAAAAACTAAATTGGCGGCTGCTTCAGCAGGTGCTGATAAAACATGGACAAAAGATGAGTTGGTTGCGCACGGTAAAGAAGTTTACGTGAAGAACTGTGCTGTTTGTCACCAAGCAAATGGCCAAGGCCTTCCACCAACCTTCCCAGCCTTGACTGGTAGTAAAATTGCAAATGGTCCAATCTTCGATGCTGAAGGTAAGTTAGTAAAAGACGGTCATTTAGATCGTGTATTTAACGGTAAAGGTGTAATGCCTGCATGGAAGAATGTGTTGAACGATACGGATATCGCAGCTGTAATTACTTTTGAGCGTAATGGCTTAGGTAACGCAGTAGGTGATGTGCTTCAACCTGCTCAAGTCAAAGCGCTACGTTAGAGCTTTGGTTTTAAATAAGTAATATTTTTTTAATATCTGAGTTTTTTAACATTTAGCGTAACAGTAGCATTAAGGAGAAAATGATGAGTTCTACAACTGCAGCGCATCATGATGAACATCATGATCATCCAACAGGCATTATGCGTTGGCTAACTACGACCAATCATAAAGATATTGGTACCATGTATCTTACATTCTCACTCATCATGTTTTTGGTTGGTGGGGCGATGATTCTTGCAGTTCGTGCTGAGTTATTTCAGCCGGGTCTGCAATTGATGAAGCCAGAGTTTTATAACCAATTAATTGGCGTTCATGCGCTAGTGATGATTTTCGCTGCTTTGATGCCAGCAGCAACTGGTTTTGCTAACTGGATGTTGCCTTTGCAAATTGGCGCTCCAGATATGGCTTTACCGCGTTTGAACAACTGGGGTTTCTGGCTGTTGCCACCAGCTGCCATTCTGTTAACGCTGCCATTCACTTTGGCGCTTTTTGGTATTGGTGATGGTGCGATTGCAACTGGTTGGACATTCTATGCACCATTATCTATTCAAGGTGGCATGGGTGTGGACTTTGCTATTTTCTCAGTTCACTTGTTGGGTGTTTCATCAGTTCTTGGTTCTATCAACGTTATC
>CAIQFD010000006.1 GCA_903870995.1 uncultured Methylophilaceae bacterium
ATTGTAAACGGTGATTACGATCACCTACCAGAACAAGCGTTCTACATGGTTGGTGCAATTGAAGAAGCTGTAGAAAAAGCTAAAACTCTGTAATTTGCTATAAAAACTAGCTAAACAGACAGAAAGCAAATAGGTAACTAATATGGCAACAATACAAATCGATGTAGTCAGTGCTGAAGAATCAATCTTCTCAGGTGAGGCAGAGTTCGTTGTCGCACCTGCGTTGATGGGTGAAGTTGGTATTTATCCACGTCACACGCCTATGCTTACAAGTATTAAGCCAGGTGCGTTACGTATTAAATTAGCAGCAGGCGATGAGCAATTAATTTTCGTTTCTGGCGGCATTCTTGAGGTTCAACCAGGTTTAGTCACGGTTCTTGCTGATACAGCAATTCGTGGCCATGATCTAGACGAAGCTAAGGCGTTAGAAGTTAAACGTCTAGCAGAAGAAACCTTGAAGAGTAACGCGAGCGAAGTTAATTACGCATTGGCACAAAGCGAGTTGGTTGAGGCATTAGCTCAACTACAAGCAATTGCTAAGTTACGTAAAACAACTCACTAAACAGCATTGTTTTAATAGCATAAAAGAAAGGCGGCTTAGGCTGCCTTTTTTGTTATGTGGGGCTGATTCCATTACAATGAAAGCCATATAGCAAAACCATAAGTCATTATTTAATTATGAGTACAAAAAATCTAAACATAGTGATACTTGCAGCAGGCAAGGGGACGCGTATGCAGTCCTTGATGCCTAAGGTTTTGCACCGCTTGGCCGGCAAGACATTGTTGCAACATGTGATTGATAAAGCGAAGCAGCTCAACCCTAATAAGATGGTGGTGGTTTATGGTTATGGTGGTGATGCCGTTCCTAAAGCATTAACGCACGAAACAATCGCATGGGTTGAGCAAAAAGAACAACTAGGCACAGGCCATGCGGTATTGCAGGCTGTCCCACACTTAGATGATGATGGAAAAACGCTTATTTTGTTGGGTGATGTTCCCTTACTTGATCAAAAAAGTTGTTTAGCTTTGCTTGATAAAACAGATACGCTCGGATTGTTGACTGTGAACAAACAAAATCCGACAGGGTATGGACGTATTGTAAGAGATGCTCAAAACCAAATCTTAGCCATCGTTGAGCATAAAGATGCAACAAAAGAGCAAAGAGAGATTACAGAGGTGAACACAGGCATCATTGCTGTAAGTAATACTAAATTGAAGGCTTGGTTATCAAAGCTTAGTAATAAAAACGCCCAGGCCGAATACTACTTGACTGACATTGTGGCGATGGCAGTCAACGACGGATTAAATGTTGCAGCTGAAATCACTGACGATGAGTCCTCTGTCGAGGGTGTCAATTCAAAAGAAGATCTGGCTGGTTTAGAGCGCGTATATCAAACGAGAAATGCGTCGGCACTCATGCAAGCAGGCGCAACACTAGCAGATCCGTTGAGAATCGATGTGCGCGGTGAGTTAACAGTCGGTAAAGATGTTGAAATTGATGTGGGATGTGTATTTGAGGGAATCGTCAGCTTGGGTGATCAAGTGAAAATCGGCCCATACTGCGTGATTAAAGATGCCAGCATTGGTAAGGGCACGCACATCGCAGCTTTCACTCACATTGATCAGGCAAAGGTAGAGACTGATTGTAAACTGGGACCATATGCTCGATTACGTCCAGGTGCAGAGATAGCAGATGCCGCCCACATTGGTAATTTCGTTGAGGTTAAAAATAGCCAAGTAGGTGTCGGATCCAAAGTAAATCATTTGAGCTATGTTGGTGATGCCACAATCGGTAAAAACGTCAACGTTGGTGCAGGCACGATTACCTGCAATTATGATGGTGTGAATAAATATAGAACAGTCATAGAAGACAACGTATTTATTGGGTCAGATACCCAGTTAGTTGCCCCTGTCGTGATTGGTGAAGGTGCTACAATTGCAGCTGGTTCTACCATTACAAAGAATGCGCCTGCAGGCCAGTTAACCTTCTGCAGAGCGAAAGATCAAAAGAGTATTGCCAGCTGGAAACGTCCAGTTAAAAAATAATTAGAGTTATTCAGAAAGAAAAATATGTGTGGCATTGTTGGCGCTATTGCAAATAGAAACATCGTTTCAACCCTGATTGAAGGCTTAAGTCGTCTCGAGTATCGCGGCTACGATTCAGCCGGTATTGCGGTGCTAAATGGACCGTCTATCGAGCGCGTGCGCGCGGTTGGACGTGTTGCTGCAATGACCGATAAAGCGAATGAGGTTAAACTAAGCGGCGAGCTAGGGATTGGACATACACGCTGGGCAACCCACGGTGGGGTAACAGAAAGTAACGCCCACCCACATGTATCAAAAGGTGAAATTGCCGTTGTGCATAATGGCATTATTGAAAATCACGATGAGCAGCGCGACCGCCTCGCAAAGTTGGGTTACGTGTTTGAATCGCAGACCGATACCGAGGTCATCGCACATCTTATTCACTATTATCATAACCAAGGCTTAGCTTTGCTTGCTGCCACTCAAAAGGCTGTGGCGGAATTAACAGGTGCTTTTGCGATTAGTGTCATTTCAGTGAAAGAGCCTAACTCAATGATCACAGCGCGATTTGGCTGTCCATTGCTGGTTGGTTTGGGTGACGGTGAAAACTTCATTGCTTCCGACGTCTCAGCAGTGTTGTCAGTCACGCGTAAAGTCATGTATTTGGAAGATGGTGATGTTGCAGAAATTCGTCGCGATGGCGTGACCGTATTTGGCGCTGACGGTAAAACTGTCACCCGTAAGGTGCACATGAGCGATGTGTCTTTGGCATCAATGGAACTTGGTCCTTATTCGCACTTCATGCAAAAAGAAATCCATGAGCAGCCACGCGCATTAACGGACACCATTGAAGCGTTAATTGACGATAACAAGTTCTCCCCTGCCCTTTTTGGCGATGGGGCGGAAGAGATTTTTAATCAGGTGGACAGCATTCTAATCTTGGCTGCTGGGACTAGCTATTACGCAGCGCTGACCGCGAAGTATTGGATTGAAGATATTGCGAAGCTACCAACGAGTGTAGAAATTGCGAGTGAATACCGTTATCGCCAATCCGTACCAAATCCTAAGCAGTTAATTGTGACCATTTCACAATCTGGTGAAACACTGGATACGATGGAAGCGTTAAAGCACGCTAAGTCATTAGGCCAAAATCTAACACTGGCCATTTGTAATGTGCAAGAGAGTGCTATCCCTCGTGCTTCCGCTCTCGTCTTTTATACCCGCGCAGGTGCTGAAATTGGCGTGGCATCAACCAAAGCTTTTACAACACAATTAGTCGCTTTATTCACGCTAGCCGCGACGCTTGCAAAGCAGCGTGGTTTGCTTCCGAAAACTCAAGAGCATCAGTACCTCAATGCGCTTCGACAGCTGGCAGTGAGTGTGCAACACGCCCTCAACTTAGAGCCGCAAATTCGGGAATGGGCAAAAGCGTTTGCAAATAAACACCACGCATTATTCTTGGGTCGTGGCATCCATTATCCGATTGCGCTGGAAGGCGCATTGAAGCTCAAAGAGATTAGTTATATCCATGCTGAGGCTTACCCTGCAGGAGAGCTTAAACATGGCCCATTGGCGCTTGTAGATAGCGATATGCCTATCGTTGTGATTGCTCCGAATGATGCATTACTCGAGAAAGTAAAATCTAACATGCAAGAAGTCGCTGCACGCGGGGGTCAGTTGTTTGTATTTGCAGATGCTGATAGCCACTTCGCAGAAAGTGAAGGCGTTCACGTCATTCGTACACCTCGGCACGTAGGTGTGCTTTCTCCAATTTTACATACAATTCCAGTTCAGATGCTTGCGTACCATGCGGCCCTGCTCAAGGGTACGGATGTAGACAAGCCACGTAATCTCGCGAAATCTGTGACCGTTGAATAGCGCGTTGGCGAGGGCATCGAAATGCTAACGCGCATTCAGCAAATCCATAATCGACATCGCCACCAGTTAAGAGCGCTAATTAGATTTCTCACTTATCTATTCGCTTTTTTCTTAACTGCTATCGCCTATTGGATCGCTGATAATTTTGGCGAGCCATCCTTGGAGCAGGTGCTCTATCATGCGCAATTTGGTATGGACGGATTGGTCGACACGGACACCGCGCTCATCAAAAGCTTCTTAACCTATTGCATCGCTCTTCCCGCGAGCCTCTCAGCAATCCTTGTGCTCATTGAGTCATCCATCGCCTTATTTCTGACCCATGGATCTACGCATTGGCTCACCAAACCAGTGCGCGCTGCCAACATTCATGTTGTTAAGGTCTTCTACTGGTTCATTAATCATCGAGCGCCCCTCTACGTCTTGATTGCATCGGGGACCTATTTTTGTGTTCAATTTTCGGTGACGGCCTTTGTGCATAACCAATTTGGCAAAGACTATTTTGCCGAACATTATGTTTATCCGGCGAAGGTAAAGGTTGAGGCAGTAAAGCCCAAAAACTTGGTCATCATTTACGTTGAGAGTTTAGAGGATACCTACAAAGATCCTAAGATTTTTGGGAAGGATTTGCTAACAAGCTTAGCGCATTTTAATGGGGTGAGTTTTAGTAGCTTCAAGCAGGCGCCGGGTACTGGATGGACAATCGCTGGCATTACTGCAACCCAGTGTGGTTTGCCGTTAAAGAGTGTGAGTTTGTATGACGGTAATGACCAAGGTGAAAACATTAAATCCTTCCTACCAAATGCTGTTTGTTTGGGTGATATTCTTCACAACGCCGGCTATCACAACGTGTATATGGCGGGAGATGCCTTAGCCTTCTCAGGTAAAGGAAAATTCTTTCAGGATCATCATTACGACGAGGTCTATGGCAGAGAAGAACTAAAAGGAAATCGTACAGAAAAAGACATGAATTTTTGGGGTCTATACGATGATGATCTACTGCTCTTGGTGAAAGAAAAACTTATTGAATTACATGCTAAGAATCAGCCGTTTAACCTCACCTTTAATACGATTGATACACACGGTCCAGATGGCCATTTCTCAAAATATTGCAAAGCGCATGGGATTAAGGATTTCAACGGAATTGTAGAATGTACGTCCAACCAGGTCGCGGAATTTGTGCAGTTCATGCGCCAGAATAAGATGCTAAAGGATACTAACGTGGTGATCTTGGGCGACCATCTTGCGATGGAAAATCCAGTTTACGATAAGCTGGAAAAGGTAAAAGAGCGTCACGTGTTTAACGCGCTCATTTCAACTAAACCAGTGATTAAGAATCGTGAGGACGTCCTGCACTTTGATATGTTCCCAACCATCTTAGAGTTTATTGGATTCAAAATTGAGGGTGGTAAGTTGGGATTGGGTTATACAGCGATTTCAAAAGAAGCGGATATGCCACCCGCCAATGAATACGAAGAAATGAATGAGGACCTACTCAATCAATCTGATGAGTATTTAGATCTATGGAAGCAACGTAAAGCCTCTAATTAGATTTGCGGAGACTTCTTTGGCTTGGTAGTTGCCATTTAAACTGAATAGCTAAGCCTCTTAGTAGGGTTGTTGTGCTAGCCGACAGGCTTAGAATCAGCCACTCTGGCAGATGGACTGCTGACAATCCGATCACTATCCAGCTCCCAATAAAAGCCAATAATGCGTAGGGCTGATGGTCATTAAACGCCTTCGGTATCTCGTTACAGCAGATGTCCCTCAGCACACCACCGAAAACTGCAGTCATGACACCCATGAGTGCGGCAACAATCGCTGGCATCTCTAAGTCTAGTGCGATCTGCGTGCCCAGTGCCGTGAATAAGCCAAGCCCTAATGCATCTGGAATTTGGATCGCCTTCTCAGTTAAAACGATGTGACGCTCACGCATGAAAAACATGGCAAATAGGCAAGTTGTGATCAAGGCCCACAACCAGAATGAATGGCTTACCCAGAAAAATGGGCGTCTATCTAGAAGGATATCTCTTAGGGTGCCACCGCCGAAGGCGGACACCCCGCTTACGATACACAGACCAACAAGATCCATTCCTTTTCTGATGCCAGCAATGAGACCCGAAAGGGCGAATGCGAAGGTTGCAACGATTTCTATGATGAGTTGGATGGCGTGGATTGAGAGATGAGGCATTAGAGCCAATCCCAATTCGCGTGCGCCTTGCGAGGTGCATGCTTCATCATGTAATCCCATAGGAATGGAGGTACGCAGCGCATGATTCTTGCTAACCAGCCCATTTGCCATGGAATCACGACAAAGCGTTTCTTCTTAGCAATCGCCTGTGCAAATTTTTTGGCTGCCACTTCAGGTGCCATTAAGAATGGCATGGCATATTGGTTGATATCAGTCATGGGTGTTTTGATATAACCAGGGGCAATCGTTGTGACGCTGATGCCATCGAGGCTTAACTCAACCCGTAGGCTTTCCAGGTATGCGATGACGGCCGCTTTTGATGCACTATATGCACCAGCACCAGGTAAACCTCGAATGCCCGCAACACTCGCGATTCCGACCAAACTACCCTGTCCTGATTTTTTCATCGTGCCTATAAACGGCTGAAAGGTATGCACCATACCAAGCAGGTTAATATCAAGCACCCCCTTGAATGTGTTGAGGTCGTCCTTGTTTTCGGTGAGTGTGCCAGCGCTGACACCAGCATTGGCAATCACGATGTCGGGGGCTCCAAAGCGCGAAATAAAGTCGTGCGCAGCTTTTTCTAGAGCCTCTGCATTTCGCACATCAAGAGGATAAATCGCAGTTTCGGTTGATAGTGAATCTTGAAGTTTGTTGAGTAAGTCAGCACGCCGCGCGGCTAACCCAATGATGGCACCCTCCTTGGCATAGTGCTGCGCAAGCGCTTGCCCTATGCCGCTGGAGGCACCGGTGATGAATACCTTAAGTGGAGACACGGTTGTGTCCGTACTTATTTTTTAGCGGCTTTATCTTTTCTGACGTTTTCGATGATGTAGTTGGCAACGTTAAATACCTCTTGGTTGCCGCCAGCCATCGTCACTGAAGTGATGTATTTGCCATCAATAATCAACGTAGGAACACCTGTTGCGCCAGAAGCACGGAAAATTTGTGCTGCTTGATTGAGCTTGGTATTCAATGAGAAAGAGTTGAATTCAGTCTCTACTTTTTTACGATCTAGACCACTTTCTTTTGTGATCCAGTCGATGGTTGCTTTTTCATCATTAGGTAAAAAAGCTTTTTGTTTGTGTAGCGCTTCAAAAAGTTTGCTGTGCAATTTTTCGGATAATCCTAATGCTTCCATGACGTAGTAAGCTTTAGCCATTGGTGCCCAATCAGGACGAGGCAGGCCAGGCACACGTTTGAACGTGACGTCTTTAGGGAGCGCTTTTACCCAGGCAGCAAGTTGTGGTTCCAATGCATAGCAATGTGGGCAGCCGTACCAGAATAGTTCTGTGACTTCAATTTTTGAAGGGTTGTCTGTTGGAATGACTTGGGCTGTTTGCGTAAACTCAGTCCCATTTTGTGGAGCATCTGCCATCACTGTTGTAGAAACAAGCAACATGAGTGCGGTAAGAATTTTTTTCACGTTTATATCCTTCATTAATGTTGAAAACTTGTCGTTAGTTCTTTAATAACGCATTAAGTTTAAATTTGATGACAAATGATTCTGTCTAAAATTTATTGTTGTGAGGTTGTATTTACTTTAATCAGATCAGGTTTAAACCCATTCTCCACTAAATCACCTCTTGTTTTGGTGAGTTGTGATGGATCTGAGAATGGTCCAACGCGCACGCGGTGCAACACACCTTTATCTGGGGTGGTCGCCGTTTGAATAATCGCTTCTAAACCAAGTAGCGCTAATTTTGCTTTGACATTATCAGCCTCTTGTTCAGTCTTAAATGCGCCAACCTGAAGAAAGTAAGCTTCTTTTGCTTGGGTGTTATTTTCTAACTGTTTGATTTCCTGCTCTGTAACTTTAGATTCGTTGCCTGGCAGGATGTTGTAATACTCAAAACGGTCTTTGGTCGGAGCCTCTTCCGCTTTAGTATCTTTTTTAATTTCTACTGGATTACCCGATTCCACGGTCACCGCGGGTTCTGTTTTTGCACTAAAAGGACTTTCTCCGCCTTTGATGTATACAGTAAAAGCTACTGCAATCCCTACGCCAAAAAGCAAACCAACGATCAAGCCATTCAAAAACGGATTAGGTTTTTTTTCTGGTTTAGGAGGTGCTGGTTTATAGTCTCTGCTCATGTTGATATCCAGTTAATAACTTAATTTGAATCGAAAAATCCTTACATTTTATTGGGTGCGCTAACACCCAATAACTGTAGGCCATTTCGTAATACCTGCTGTGTTGCACTCACTAAAGCTAAGCGCGCTAATTTTGTCGTTTCATCTTCAACTAAGATTTTATGCTCATTGTAGAAACTGTGTAAGTCGCTCGCTAGATCTTTTAGATAATTCGCAATCGTGTGCGGTGCTAAGTCTGTGGCGGAATTTTCGACCACCTCTGGGAATTCACTTAGGCGTTGCATCAAAGCCGCATCATGCGCGCTATTGAGTGGGCTTAAGTCGACTGTCGGTAAACTTGAAGCATCGCCAGCCCATTGAGCCAATACGCTGCAAATGCGTGCGTGCGCGTATTGGATATAGTAAACAGGATTGTCGTTTGTTTGTGCGCGCGCTAAATCAATATCAAAAATCAGTTGAGAGTCTGCACGGCGCGCCGCCAAGAAATAGCGTGTTGCATCACAGCCAACCTCTTCAATCAAATCGCGTAGCGTGACATAACTGCCAGCGCGTTTTGATAGTTTGACCTCTTCCCCACCACGCATCACGGTGACCATCTGGTGCAGAACGTAATCAGGCCATCCTTGTGGAATGCCAACATTGAGTGCCTGCAAGCCAGCACGTACACGCGTGATGGTGCTGTGATGGTCGGCGCCTTGCTCGTTAATGACACGATCAAAACCACGATTCCATTTATCTACGTGGTAAGCCACATCCGGGACAAAATAGGTATAGCCACCATCTGTTTTGCGCATGACACGGTCTTTGTCATCACCAAAGTCAGTGGTACGTAGCCAAAGTGCATCGTCTTGTTCGTAGGTATGGCCACTTGCGATTAAGCTTTGGACGGTGCTTTCGACTTTACCGTCGGTGTATAGCGCAGACTCAAGTGAAAACACATCAAATTTAATTTGGAATGCACGTAAATCTAAATCTTGCTCGTGGCGCAAGTAAGCCACAGAAAATGCTCGAATAGATTCGGCATCCTCAACATCTCCAGTTGCGGTGACACTCATGTCGTCAGCAACGATGGTTTCTTTATTCAAGTATGCCTTAGCAACATCAGCGATATAGTCGCCACGATAGCCCGCTTCTGGCCATAGTGGATCGTCAGGAGTAATGCCGCGACAGCGGAGTTGAACGGAGTGCGTCAGGTTATCAATCTGCACGCCTGCGTCGTTGTAGTAAAATTCACGTGTCACAGCCCAGCCATTGGCATCAAGTAGTCGTGCTAAGCAATCACCAACGGCAGCGCCACGGCCATGGCCAACATGAAGTGGGCCTGTTGGATTTGCTGAAACAAATTCAACTTGTACTTTTCGACCTTGGCCGATATTGTTGTGACCAAACTTTTCGCCTTGCGCAGCAATTAAGCCAATGATGGCTTGTTTAGCGTTGGCGCCAAGGTAGAAATTAATAAAGCCTGCACCTGCGATTTCTACTTTTTCAACATAAGCAGAAGTTGGTAGCGCTTGAATTAAGCTTTCCGCAATCGCGCGTGGATTTTGGCGAAGTGGTTTCGCGAGCAACATGGCCAAATTTGTAGAAAAGTCGCCATGGTCTTTATTTTTTGGGCGCTCGAGCTGAATCGCTAAATTAGACGCATCAAAATCAGCGTTTTGCGTTAAGCTTTTTGCGGCTTGGGCTAGTAATTCGGTAAGATGTGCTTTCAAGGCAGAATATCTAAGAGGTATAAAAGGTGTATTTTAACTCATTGAGTGCTTGCGCTCATCCCCTATTCCATTTTATCTAGTGTTTACCTAGCGTTAATGCAAAAAAATATCCTTCAAATTGCTTTGGACGTCCCTTTAGACCGACTTTTCGATTATCTCGATGGTGGTTTTGACGTTCAAATAGGTCAGCGAGTGATCGTGCCTTTTGGGACGCGTAAGGTCGTGGGTGTGGTCGTGGGCGTTAGCGACACGAGTGACTTTGCTATTGAAAAACTCAAATCTATTGTGCAAGTGTTTAATGGTGAGTCGCCGCTAGATACGGAGACGTTTGGCTTACTAAGATTTTGCGCAGACTACTATCAATATCCGTTTGGTCAGGCTTTATTGGCAAGTTTACCGACAAGGCTTAGACAAATTGAGCCAGCGGTTTCAAGAAAGCAGTTTCTATACACCCTCACCCCTGATGGTTTGCAGGCAAGTATTGATGAAATTCCTGCGCGGCAAGCGGTGCAGCGTAAGATTTTCCTCGCGCTTCAGCATGGATCGCTAACCGAAGCCACGCTCAAAGAAATTTCAGCAAGCTGGCGGCCTGCAATAGAGACTTTCCGAGAGACTGGCTGGATACAAGCAGAGCAAGTGTTAGCGGGTTTTAAGTCTAGCAAGCAACCAGTTCCACCGCCCTTGCTCAATGAAGAGCAAACGTTTGCAGTTAATCAGGTGATTGAGAGTGCAAATACGTTTAAGCCGTTTCTACTCCATGGCATTACGGGTAGCGGTAAAACGGAAGTTTATATGCAGATTCTCCAGCAAATTTTGACCGATGAGCATAGCCAAGCTTTAGTTCTCGTCCCTGAAATTAATCTGACCCCACAGCTAGAAGCGCGCTTTAGAAATAGATTGCCCCACTTTCCATTAGTCTCTCTGCACAGCAATCTTAGCGAGAGTGAGCGCTTGCAAAATTGGCGATTGGCGCAATCGGGACAGGCCAGAATAATCATTGGCACGCGTTTAGCGGTCTTTACGCCCATACCGAATTTGAAAGTTGTCTTGGTGGATGAAGAGCATGACGGCTCTTATAAACAGCAAGACAGCATGCGCTACCATGCTCGTGATGTTGCAATGGTGCGCGCGCAACGTAATAAAGTGCCGATTGTGATGGGTAGCGCAACGCCAGCCCTTGAAACTTGGCAGAACGCGCAAACAGGTAAATATACCTTGCTGAGTCTAAATAGCCGCGCTGTTGCTCAGTCGGTCTTACCAAATATCCGATGTATCGATACCACTAAACTTGAAAGCGAGAATGGACTCACCCCAGTGTTGGTGAACGCCATGCGTGAGCGTTTAGAAAAGCGCGAACAAAGCCTATTGTTTATTAATCGTCGCGGCTATTCACCGGTGTTGCTTTGCAGCGCCTGCCATTGGATTGCACCGTGTATGCGCTGTAGCAGTCGCCTAGTCGTGCACCTTAAACAAGGCCGTTTGCGTTGTCATCATTGTGGACATGAGCAGAAGATTGTTCGCCAATGTCCGAGCTGCGGCAATGCGGATTTGCATCCAACGGGACATGGTACGCAGCGCTTGGAAGAGACGCTCAAGCAGCTATTCCCTAGCGCTAGAATTCAGCGCGTTGACCGTGACAGTACTAGTCGTAAGGAAGCGCTGAACGATATTTTGACGGCCGTTCATGCCAATGAGGTGGATATTCTCATTGGCACACAAATGTTGGCTAAAGGGCATGACTTTCCCAACCTGACTTTGGTTGGTGTGATTGATACCGACAGCGCCTTATTTAGTCCGGACTTTAGAGCTGCAGAACGTTTGTTTGCACAATTAATGCAAGTTTCGGGTCGCGCTGGTCGTGCCGAAAAAGCAGGCGAAGTGCTGATACAAACTGCATTTCCAAGTCATCATTTGTTTAATGCACTGCGCAGCCAAGACTATCCCGCTTATGCTCAAACTTTGTTGCAAGAGCGTGAAATGGCGCAGTTTCCACCCTTCTGTTATTTAGCTTTATTGCGTGCAGAGTCGAGTAACTATCGTGATGTGGAAGCTTTTCTAAACTCCGCCTTTGACCTTGCGCGTAGCCTTAGCGGGCAAGTGCTGACGTATGATCCAATGCGTGCGCAAATGGAAAAGCTTAAGGGGATGGAGCGCGGGCAAATACTCATGCAAGCGACGCAGCGCGGCGCCTTGCAGAAGTTACTCGCTGCCCTAACGCCCCAATTACGAGCAAGTAAATTGGCGGCGAAAGTGCGCTGGAGTGTGGACGTTGATCCGATGGAGTTTTAGATTCTAATTTAAGCTACGTGGTACTGTTTGCTGTGTTCGCGAACGGCCGATAAAAATGCGGCAGCATTTTCTGGCGGTGTCCATTGCGTAATTCCATGACCAAGATTAAACACGTGACCATGACCTTTACCGTAGCTTGCTAGAATCGTGGCGACTTCTTTTTCAATGGCTTCAGGGGTCGATAGCAGGATGGCTGGATCCATGTTGCCTTGAAGGGCAACCTTGTCCCCAACACGTTGACGTGCTTCCCCGATACTAACGGCCCAGTCCAAGCCTAATGCATCTGCACCAATGTTGGCTTGAGCCTCAAGCCATAATGCGCCACCCTTGGTGAACACAATGCTTGGCACTTTTTTACCCTCGGCCGTTTTGGTCAGTCCATTCACAATTTTTTGCATGTAACCAAGGGAAAATTCTTGGTAAGCATTATGTGAAAGTGCACCACCCCATGAATCAAAAATCATCACAGCTTGAGCGCCCGCGGCGATTTGGGCATTCAGGTATTGAATCACTGTTTGCGCGGTCGTTTCTAAGATGTGATGCAACAAATCAGGACGTGCATAGGCCATTTTCTTAATGGTTAAGAAGTCTGTGCCACCCTTACCTTCAACCATGTAAGTAGCGAGTGTCCAAGGGCTACCCGAAAAGCCAATGAGGGGTACGCGCCCATCTAAAGTTTTACGGATTTGGCTGACCGCATCAAATACATATTGAAGTTTTGCCATGTCTGGCACTGCTAGTTTTTTGATGTCAGCTTCTTGTTGTAATGTGCGCTCAAACTTTGGACCTTCACCCTCTTCGAAGTAAAGCCCTAAACCCATCGCATCAGGTACCGTCAGAATGTCTGAAAACAGAATAGAAGCATCCAGTAATGGATAGCGGTCTAAAGGCTGAATGGTCACCTCTGTTGCAAAGTCAGGATTTTTGCAAAGTTGAAGAAAGCTACCTGCTGTTTTACGACTTTCACGATACTCCGGTAAATAGCGGCCCGCTTGACGCATCATCCATACCGGCGTGTACTCTGTTGGCTCACGCATCAGGGCTTTTAGGAAGGTATCGTTTTTTAATGTTGTCATTTTTTCTATCTATATACTTAAGAATTCAATTAAGAAAAAAGGGTGCTTAGCACCCTTTTCTTTTTCGCTCATTTAGCGAGGTAAGTTTGAAGAGCCCATTAAGAACTCATCAACAGCACGGGCACATTGACGACCTTCGCGAATCGCCCAAACAACAAGCGATTGGCCACGACGCATGTCGCCTGCAGCAAACACTTTAGATTTTGAAGTGGTGTAGCAACCAACGCCATCGGTGGTCGCTTTTGCATTACCGCGCGCATCTTTTTCAACACCAAAAGCATCGAGTACCTTTTGCATTGGGCTAACAAATCCCATTGCAAGTAACACGAGATCAGCTTTGATGGTGAATTCAGAGCCTGGCACTTCAACCATTTTTCCGTCTTTCCACTCTACTTTAGCCCCTTTAAGTGCGGTGACCTTGCCGTTTTCACCAATCAGTTCCTTCGTGGTGATAGACCAGTCACGATCACAACCCTCTTCGTGAGAGCTTGAGGTGCGGAGTTTAAGTGGCCAGTTTGGCCATACGAGGTTTTTATTTTCTTTTTCTGGTGGCTGAGGCATCACTTCAAACTGAGTGATAGAAACAGCGCCATGACGGTTAGAGGTACCAACACAGTCAGAACCTGTGTCGCCACCACCAATGACCACCACATGTTTGTTGGTGGCCATGATTTGGTTAGGCACAGTATCACCAGCCACCACTTTGTTTTGTGGACGTAAGAAGTCCATCGCGAAATGCACACCATCAAGCTCCCGGCCTGTCACTGGCAAATCACGTGGGTTTTCAGCACCGCCAGCTAAAATGACAGCATCAAAGTCTTTGCTTAAATCTTCAGCGCTGACGTTTTCGCCAACGATATGATTGACGCGGAACTCAACGCCTTCAGCTTCCATCTGGGCAACACGGCGGTCGATATGACTCTTTTCAAACTTGAAGTCAGGGATGCCATAGCGAAGTAAACCACCGACACGCGTTTCTTTCTCAAACACCACCACATTGTGACCAGCACGTGCTAGTTGTTGCGCTGCGGCCATGCCTGCAGGACCAGAGCCAACAATCGCGACCTTCTTACCAGTTTTTTGTGCTGGTGGTTGTGGCACAACCCAGTTGTTTTCCCACGCTTTATCAATGATCGCGTGCTCAATAGATTTAATGCCTACCGCATCTGCATTGATGTTGAGTGTACACGCTGCTTCACAAGGTGCTGGACAAATACGGCCAGTGAACTCTGGAAAGTTGTTTGTTGAATGCAACACATCAATCGCTGCGCGCCAATCTTGCTGATAAACCAAATCATTCCAATCAGGAATGATGTTGTTGACTGGGCAACCAGAGGTACAGAATGGGATGCCGCAATCCATGCATCGCGCACCTTGGATTTTAGCTTGCTCATCTGTTAAATGAAGTACGAACTCTTTGTAGTTCTTAACGCGATCAGTGACTGGTAGATTAGCCTCTGACAGACGCTGATATTCCATAAAGCCGGTAACTTTACCCATGATTATGCAGCCTCCTTCTTGGCAGCGGCGAGCTCTTTGAGCGCGCGTTTGTATTCATTTGGCATTACTTTTACAAATTTGCTTCTCGCATTTTCCCAGTCAGCGCGAAGTGCTTTAGCACGTTCACTGCCTGTGTATGCAATGTGCTTATCAATTAAAGCTAAGAGCGTTGTTTCGTCTGCTTGATTTAAGTGGTTGATGCTTTCGGCAGTAAACGTTGAAGCTGGTTCAACTTTTTCAATTGAAACCATCGCCATGTTGCAACGTTTGTTGAACATGCCATCTTCGTCATACACGTAAGCCACGCCACCAGACATACCAGCAGCAAAGTTAAGACCTGTTTGACCTAGCACAACTACAGTACCGCCAGTCATGTATTCGCAACCGTGGTTACCAACACCCTCAACGACAGCGCTTGCGCCTGAGTTACGGACACAGAAGCGTTCACCTGCTACACCGCGGAAATAGCTTTCGCCAGCAGTCGCACCAAACATCACTGTGTTGCCGACAATCACGTTTTCATGGGCTACGCCACGGAATGCAACAGGCGGTTTGATGACGATGCGGCCACCACATAAGCCTTTACCGACGTAGTCATTGCCTTCGCCAGTAAGCTCGATGCTAATGCCGCGTGCTAAGAACGCTGCAAAACTTTGACCAGCGGTGCCTTTTAGCTTGATGCTAATAGTGTCATCAGGCAAGCCAGCATTGCCATAAAGGGTTGCCACTTGGTTTGACAGCATGGTGCCGCAAGTACGGTTGGTGTTAGTGATTGGCAAGTCGATTGTTACTTTCTCGCCTTTCTCTAAAGCTGGTTTTGCAAGCGCAATCAATTGATTATCAAGCGCATTTTTCAATCCGTGGTCTTGAACATCGTTATGGAACAATGAAACAGATTGGTCAACTTTTGGTTGATGGAATATCTTGCTGAAATCAAGGCCAACTAGTTTCCAGTGATCGATACCTTTTTGCATATCGAGTAAATCAGCGCGACCAATTAAATCGTTAAATTGACGAATACCCATCTCAGCCATTAACTCACGCACCTCTTCAGCGATGAAGAAGAAGTAGTTCACGACGTGCTCAGGCTGACCAGTAAAGCGTTTTCTTAATTCAGGGTCTTGCGTTGCGACACCGACAGGACATGTGTTGAGATGGCATTTACGCATCATGATGCAGCCCTCAACGACGAGCGGCGCTGTCGCAAAGCCGAATTCATCAGCACCTAACAATGCACCAATCAATACATCGCGGCCAGTTTTCATTTGACCGTCGACTTGAAGAATCACACGGCCACGTAATTGATTGAGAACTAGCGTTTGCTGTGTTTCAGCTAGGCCAAGCTCCCAAGGTGTGCCAGCATGCTTAATCGATGAAATTGGTGATGCACCAGTGCCGCCGTCATGACCAGCCACAACAATGTGGTCTGATTTTGCTTTAGCGACACCTGCCGCCACGGTACCAATGCCGGTTTCTGATACTAACTTCACAGAGATGTCAGCTTTTGGATTCGCATTTTTCAAATCGTGAATCAACTGCGCCAAATCTTCAATGGAGTAGATGTCATGGTGAGGTGGTGGAGAAATCAAGCCCACGCCAGGCACTGAGAAACGTAACTGCGCAATATAAGGACTGACTTTATGGCCAGGTAATTGACCGCCTTCACCAGGTTTTGCACCTTGTGCCATTTTGATTTGGATTTGGTCAGCGTTTGCCAAGTACTCAGCGGTAACGCCGAAACGACCTGAAGCAACTTGTTTAATTTTTGAGCGCATTGAATCGCCAGCTTTTAGCGGAATGTCTCTTTCGATCAAACTTGCACCAATGACTTCAGCCATTGAGCTTGCTTTAGCAACAGGGATAAAGCGTTTTGGATCTTCACCGCCCTCGCCTGTATTTGATTTGCCGCCAATACGGTTCATTGCAATCGCTAAGGTTGCATGTGCTTCAGTCGAAATAGAACCTAAAGACATCGCACCCGTTGCAAAACGTTTAACGATTTCTTTGGCTGATTCCACTTCTTCAAGTGGCACAGGCGCGCCAGCTGATTTAATTTCGAATAAGCTACGTAATGTCATGTGACGACGACTTTGGTCGTTGATGAGTTTAGCGTATTCTTTGTAAGTGCTCGCTTCGCCTGTTCGTGTTGCGTGTTGTAGTTTTGCAATCGAGTCAGGTGTCCACATATGCTCTTCACCACGGATACGGTAGGCATATTCACCACCAGCATCTAGCGCATTTGCCAATACAGGATCGTTGCCAAAAGCCGCTGAATGTAGATTGAAGCTTTCTGTTGAAACTTCTTCTAGGCCAATCCCTTCGATATGTGTTGCTGTGCCAGTGAAGTATTTTTCAATGAATGCACTATTTAAGCCGATTGCTTCAAAGATTTGTGCGCCACAGTAAGATTGGTAAGTTGAAATGCCCATCTTAGACATCACTTTATGCAAGCCTTTGCTGACCGCTTTAATGAAGTTTTTATTGGCTTCGTAAGTGTCGCCTTCCACCATGTCAGCAATGGTTTGGAATGCAAGCCAAGGACAGACAGCTTCTGCACCGTAACCACCTAGTAATGCAAAGTGATGTACTTCACGTGCTGAACCGGTATCAATCACCAAGCCTGTGCTAGTGCGAAGACCAGCACGTACTAATGACTGATGTGTCGCTGATGTGGCTAATAATGCTGGAATCGCTAGACGATCTTTGCTGATTGCACGGTCTGAAAGAATCAATAGGTTGAACCCATCGCGGACGGCTTTGCTTGCCGCATCACAAAGTGCTTCAACTGCTGCACCCATGCCTGCTTTGCCTTGTGTTGCTGGATAAGTGATGTCCAGAGTCAACGCGCGGTATTGGTTTTTGGTCAGTGTATCGATTGCTTTGAGTTGCTCTAACTCCGCTAGCGTTAGCACAGGCTGGCTAGCCTCTAAACGCATTGGTGGATTAGTTTCATCAATTGCCAATAGATTTGGTTTTGGGCCAATAAATGTAACCAATGACATCACCAACTCTTCACGAATTGGATCGATTGGTGGGTTAGTCACTTGCGCAAACAGTTGTTTGAAATAGTGATATAACACTTTTGGTTTGTTTGACAGCACTGACAAAGCACTGTCGTTACCCATAGAGCCAGAAGCTTCTTCGCCGTTTGCAATCATTGGTTGCATCACGAATTTGACATCTTCTTGTGTGTAACCAAAGGCTTGTTGTGTATCAAGCAGGCTAGCAGCCATTGCTGGTTTAGCCTCTACTTTTGGTAAGTCAGCTAAAGAATAACGGGATTTATCAATCCAAGCTTTGTATGGTTTGGCTTCGGCAAGGCTTTTCTTGATCTCGGCATCGTCAATGATGCGACCTTCTTCAAGATTGATAAGCAACATTTTGCCTGGTTGCAAACGCCATTTTTTGATAATTTTTTCTTCTGGGAACGTCAACACGCCCATTTCAGAAGCCATCATCACGTGGTCATCATCTGTTAATAAATAACGTGCTGGACGTAAGCCGTTACGGTCTAATGTTGCACCAATCGTTGTGCCATCAGTGAAAGCAACTGCTGCTGGACCATCCCATGGTTCCATCAAGGCTGCGTGATATTCATAGAAAGCGCGACGATCTGCATCCATCAACTTGCTCGCGTTTTCGTTAGACCATGCTTCAGGAATCAACATCATCATCGCGTGTGGCAATGAATAACCGCCAGCAACCAATAACTCAAGTGCATTATCAAACGCTGCAGAGTCGGACTGACCCTCAACAATCAGTGGCCATAATTTTTCTAGGTCTTCACCCATCAATGCAGAGCGCATAGATTCGTGACGAGCGGCCATCCAATTGATATTGCCTTGCACGGTGTTAATTTCACCATTGTGCGCAATCATGCGGAATGGATGCGCTAGGTCCCAAGCTGGGAAAGTGTTTGTTGAAAAACGTTGGTGCACTAATGCAAGTGCAGACACCATGTCTGGATCGTTTAAATCTTTGTAATAAACACCGACTTCATTCGCAAGCAACATGCCCTTGTAGATGATGGTTTTTGATGACAAAGATGGGAAATAGAATTGTGCAGAGTCGTCTAATTTAAGCGCGCGAACCTCATGCTCAATACGTTTACGAATCACAAATAATTTGCGTTCGAAGGCATTTTGATCGGCAACATTTTCACCGCGGCCAATAAATACTTGGCGCATCACCGGTTCGACGTCTTTAGCAGCTTGTGCAATATTGCTGTTGTCACGAGGTACGTCGCGCCAGCCTAATAATGTTTGTGCTTCTTCGTGAATGATGCGAGCAACGATCGACTCACAGGCTTCACGACCGTTCTTTGTTTGAGGTAGGAATGCAGTACCGCAAGCGTAATTTCCAGCGATCGGAAGGGTAATGCCAAGCTTAGTCGCTTCTTTGCGCATAAATGCGTCTGGCATTTGAATTAAAATGCCAGCACCGTCACCCAGCTTTGGATCGTAACCAGTTGCGCCGCGGTGGGTTAAGTTTGCGAGAATTTGCAAACCCTGTTGCACAATTTGATGGCTCTTTTTGCCTTTAATGTGCGCAACAAAACCAAGACCACAGGCATCACGCTCGTTAGATGGACTATATAAACCTTGCTGCTCTGGCATTCCGCTGCCCATTTCCTATCCCTCGTCAGTACTGATAAAAATGGACACCAAATCGAGGGTTTTGGTGTCCACTAACCCCGTTGTTACTGGCTTTTTATTAATAAACACGATTAAAAAACCAGCACACGGGAAAATATAAAGTAATCCGCATCGTTAAAATCTTAGCTTCATTTATTTAAAATGAAGCGACTCAATGACATATTTCGCGGTGAAACCTTGTAATTCTATATACATTACAGCTCTGCTTCAACCTTCATGTGCATGTAAAGCTTAGCTTTTGCTGATTATTTTGCAGATTTCATCGCAGTAAAAACTTTTTTGGCTGCTGCAATGGTCGCGTCAATATCTGCATCGCTATGTGCAGCTGATACAAAACCTGCTTCAAACGCTGATGGAGCAAGGTAAAAGCCTGCATCTAACATCTCATGGAAGAAGTGATTAAATGCCTCTTTATCTGACTTCATCACTTCTTCAAAGCTAGTTGGTGCTTTCTCGCTAAAGTACACGCCAAACATACCGCCCACGGATTGGGCGCTAAATGCGATGCCCGCTTCTTTTGCCGCGTTGCTTAATCCATCAACCAGGCGTTTTGCGCTTGCTGTCAGTTTTTCATGAAAGCCTGGAGCTTGAATCAGTTCCAACGTTTTCATCCCCGCTGCGACAGCGACAGGATTGCCCGACAGCGTACCCGCTTGATACACAGGGCCAACTGGCGCTAAGCATTGCATAATGTCCGCACGACCACCAAAAGCGCCAACCGGCAAACCACCGCCAATGATCTTGCCCAGCGTAGTGAGGTCAGGCTTGATGTTGTAAAGTGCTTGGGCACCGCCAAGGGCTACACGGAAACCTGTCATGACTTCGTCAAATATCAGCACTGCGCCATGTTTTGTACATTGCGCACGCAATGCTTCTAAAAAGCCTTTGCTTGGCAAAATTAAATTCATATTGCCAGCCACTGGCTCAACAATGACGCAAGCAATTTCATTGCCTATTTCTTTGAATAGCGTTTCAACGCCTTCAATATCGTTATAGTTCAGAGTGAGCGTATGTGCAGCCACTTCAGGCGGGACGCCCGCTGAGCTTGGAGTACCAAAAGTGAGCAAACCAGAGCCCGCTTTGACTAATAGCGCATCAGCATGGCCGTGATAGCATCCTTCAAATTTTACAATCTTGCTTCGACCAGTAAACCCACGCGCAAGCCGAATAGCGCTCATCGTAGCCTCTGTCCCAGAGCTGACTAGGCGGAGTTGCTCCATACTTGGGACGAGTTTGCTCACCATCTCAGCCATATCTAATTCGCGTGCTGTTGGTGCACCAAAAGAAAGACTATTGACCGCAACTTCTTGGACCGTCTTAATGACTTCAGGGTGCGCGTGACCTAAAATCATCGGCCCCCATGAGCCAATGTAATCGGTATATTCTTTACCATCTTCATCCCACAATTTTGAGCCTAGACCGCGCTTAAAAAATACTGGAGTTCCACCCACGGAGCGGAAAGCACGAACTGGTGAATTCACACCACCAGGAATAAGTTTTTGTGATTTTTCGAAAAGCTGTTGATTGCGTGATGTCATGATAAATATGCCCAATGGCTTAAAAAAATGATGAAAATTGTTGTGCGCAATGCGCAATTTCTTGGATGTCTCTATTAAATAATTCGCCAATGACTGCAACCGCATTTGCACCAGCATTGACGACACTGTCGACATTTTCTAGTGTAATTCCACCAATGGCAACACAGGGCACACTTAAAGTTTTGGCCTGTGTAAACAGATTAAGTTCTGCGCGGGGTGCATTGGGTTTTGTGCTCGAAGGAAAACATGCGCCAAATGCAACGTAGTCTGCACCAAGCTTCGCTGCTGTTTGCGCGCGTGAAAAATCCCCATAACAGGAAACCCCGAGAATCTTATCTGCACCGATTATGGCTTTAGTGGTCGCAATCTCGCCGTCATCGCCGCCAATATGAACCCCATCTGCATCGAGTGATAAACACAATTTAATGTGATCATTGATGATTAACGGTATTTGATGCTTGCGACAAATTCCTAATAAAGCGCTTGCTTGTGCAATCAGTAATGAATCTTCAGCGACTTTGTTGCGGTATTGAATCACCCGCGCACCGCCTAGAATACTTTCCTCAACCATTTTACAAAGTTGATCGGTATTTTCTAAGTCGGGCGTAATGGCGTAAAGGCCATGGATTTTAGTGCTGTTCGCTTGCATATCTATGGTGCCGCTGACTATTCTTCCTCGTCGTCGCGTGCCCAAAACATACGGTCAGGAATGTACTGACCCATGCCAGGACGGAAGCCTGCCTTGAGTGTTTGCCATGTGTATTCTTGTGCTTCGAGAATCGCTTCTTCCATACTCAGGCCATGCGCGATACATGCTGCAATCGCTGAGGTGAGCGTACAGCCAGAGCCATGATAACTGCCTGGTAAACGCTCCCAGTTGTAAGCTTTAATCAGGCCAGTTTCACCATAAAGTGTATTCACCACTTCGTGTGAGCGTTCATGGGTGCCGGTGACTAAAACATACTCACAGCCAATCTCTAATAAGCGCTGAGCACTTTCATCGAGCGAAGCATTTTCTGCTTCATCTGAGTCGTCATTGTAGAAAGCTAAACGACGCGCTTCGATGCTGTTGGGTGTAATTAAAGTAGCTTGTGGAAATAGCAAATCAATCATTGCTGCTTGCACATCGTCGTTCGCAAGCTCGTCGCCGCGGCCAGATGAAAGCACAGGGTCGATTAGCAATGGGGTATCAGGGTAATCGGCCATAATCTCCGCGATGACTGCCACGTTTTCCACGCTACCGATCATGCCAATCTTAAAAGCCATGACCTGCATATCTTCTAAAATAGTGCGTGCTTGTTCGTTAATCCACTCTGCATCAAAAACCATCACATTTTCAACGCCAACAGTATCTTGAACGGTGATGCCTGTTACCACAGAGAGTGGATGACAGCCGATGCTAGCAAACGTCAAAATGTCTGCTTGTAAGCCCGCGCCACTGCTTGGGTCTGTGGCAGCAAAAGTCATCACTGATGGAGGCATGAGGTTTTTCATGGGGTATATATTGGCACTAACGCATATTAAAACTGAATGTCGTATTCTAGCCTAAAACGGGGGGTGCAATTTGATAAAGAAGGATTTCAAGCTATAGAACATTTGGAGCGGGTGACGGGAATCGAACCCGC
>CAIQFD010000007.1 GCA_903870995.1 uncultured Methylophilaceae bacterium
TGGAGCGGGTGACGGGAATCGAACCCGCGTATCGAGCTTGGGAAGCTAGCGTTCTACCATTGAACTACACCCGCTTTTGCGGAGGGCTCTATTTTACCTATTTTGCGCTAAAAGTGCCGTATTTATTGGGTTTGCCAAAAGGTGTGCAAACTACGTAAAATAGCCCATTAATTTTGAAAACACGTGCCCCTTCGTTTTGGGCAATTTCTGACGAGTATCCAATTGATTCAAATCACAATTAACGGCAATCCTAGAAGTTTTGATGCAGATATCACCACGGTGGCGGCTTTAGTTGAGAAGCTCGGTTTGGTTGGTAAGCGTCTGGCGATTGAACGTAATGGTGAGATTGTGCCTAAAAGTACCTTTGCTGAAGTGCATTTGCAAAGTGGCGATAAATTGGAAATTGTGGGCGCGGTCGGTGGCGGTTAAGGGCGGGATAAACAAATGAGCATGAACACATTAAATATTGCAGGTAAGTCTTACAACTCACGTTTATTGGTGGGTACAGGTAAGTACAAAGATTTCACAGAAACGCGCGCGGCGATTGATGCGAGCGGTGCTGAAATTGTGACTGTGGCGATTCGCCGCACTAACATTGGTCAAAATGCTGGGGAGCCTTCCTTACTCGAGTATTTGCCTCCAGAAGAATTCACTTATTTGCCAAATACAGCAGGATGTTATTCAGCAGATGATGCAGTCCGTACTTTACGCTTGGCTCGTGAGTTGTTGGATGGACATAAATTAGTCAAGCTTGAGGTATTGGGGGATCCTAATACCTTATATCCAAATGTGATTGAAACGATCAAAGCAGCTGAAGTGTTGGTGAAAGATGGTTTTGATGTGATGGTTTATACCTCTGATGATCCGATTATTTGCAAACAACTAGAAGAAATTGGTTGTTGTGCCGTGATGCCGCTTGCTTCATTGATCGGTTCAGGGATGGGGATTTTGAATCCTTGGAATCTTGAGATTATTATCGAAAATGCAAAAGTGCCTGTGCTGGTGGATGCGGGTGTTGGTACCGCCTCTGATGCAGCCATTGCAATGGAGCTCGGTTGTGCAGGTATTTTGATGAATACCGCGATTGCTGGTGCAAACAATCCCATCTTGATGGCATCTGCCATGAAGAAAGCAGTAGAGGCTGGCCGCGAAGCTTATTTGGCTGGTCGTATGGCGAAAAAACTTTACTCAGCCACGCCAAGTTCACCAACCTCTGGCTTGATTGCTTAATCGGAATGACGACTGATAAGCGATATGAGTGTTTAGTAACAGTAGAAACAACGTTTCTTCCAGACCAGTCTGACATCAATGCGAGTCGTTACGCATTTTCTTATCATGTCACCATCACGAATACAGGCACGGTTGCAGCCCAGTTGATTAGCCGTCATTGGGTGATCACGGATGCTGAGCAAAAGGTTCAAGAAGTGCGCGGGTTGGGCGTGGTAGGCGAACAGCCTTTGCTTCAACCCTCGACGTCTTTTGAGTATAGCAGTGGAACTGTGATGAATACGGCTGTCGGCACGATGTCCGGCACTTATCAATTTACTGCTGTTGATGGCACACAGTTCGATGTGCCAATACCTTCATTTACTTTAGTGATGCCTAGGGTTCTGCATTGATGCGACACACAAAATTTTTACGTTTATCTTGCTTGTTTTTAAGTGTTTTGGCATTAGGTGCCTGCGAAAAGATGCAAGTAAAGCCTACACCACAAGCAACACCAGAGTGTGCATGTCCTGCACAGCCATCTGAGCCAGCTAAGCCTGTAGAAGTTAAACCAGAACCAGTTAAAGTGCCAGATTATGGCCTGCTTAAGCCTGCTGATTGGCAAGAGTTGGATGCCATTACCAAAGATGATGTGACCAAAGCGTGGCCCGCTTGGAAATTGGGATGCGCTTCATTAAAAGCCAAGCCCGCTTGGCAGGCAGTCTGTAATGAGGCTGATAAATTAGAAAATCCAGCCAATGCGGCGATCGTTGATTACTTTAAAAAGAATTTTACGGTTTATCGCACGACTAATTTAGATGGCAGTAACACAGGTTTAATTACTGGTTATTATGAGCCAGTGATTAAAGGCAGTCGTACTAAAAACGATAAATTCCGATTCCCTTTATACACGCGTCCAGATGATTTAATTACGGTTGAACTGGCGAGTCTATTTCCTGAACTAGCAAACAAACGAGTACGAGGTCGTGTTGTTGGAACTAAGTTAATCCCTTATTACAATCGCGGTGAGATAGAAGCAGAAAACTCGCCATTACGGGGGCGTGAGTTTGTTTGGGTAGATGACCAAATTGATTTGTTTTTCTTACAGATTCAAGGCTCTGGCATGGTGCACCTAGATAATGGTGAAAAAATGCATGTTGGATATGCCGATCAGAACGGACAATCTTATCAATCCATTGGTCGTTTATTAATCGATAAAGGTGAATTGACGGCTGATAAAGCTTCTATGCAAGGGATTAAAGACTGGGCGCGCAATAATCCAAGCAAGTTACGAGATTTACTTAATGCAAATCCTAGTTATGTATTTTTCCGTGAATTGCCAGCTGGGTTGCCAGGCCCGATTGGTGCGCTGGGCGCGCCAATATTAGCTGAGCGAGTAGTGGCGATTGATCCCCGATTTGTTCCGCTTGGCGCGCCAATCTTCTTGTCGACCAATTTGCCTAACTCTAATAAACCATTAAATCGTCTGATGATGGCGCAAGATACAGGTGGGGCGATTAAGGGTGGCGTGCGAGCAGACTTCTTTTGGGGGGCTGGTATCGAGGCTGGTAAATCGGCTGGTTCGATGAAGCAATCAGGCAAGATTTGGGTGTTATTACCTAAAGATTTTCAGCTGCCCAAATAAAAGAAACCGGTAACGCTGAACAATAAAAAAGGAGCCGAAGCTCCTTTTTTTCAATCTTTGAAAAAATTACTTGTTCATTACGTACATAGTAACTTCAAAGCCAAAACGCATTTCAGTAGCAGCTGGTTTAGTCCACATAGTAATTCTCCTAATATTGTTTAAATCGCTTTGTCTTAATGACTTAGCGCATGAACAAATAATACGCTCCTCACAAAACATAGCACTACCCGTAGTCATTAAAGATGACTAATGAAAATCATTAGACGCAAAAGCTTTATTCGTCGATATTGAGTTCTTGAATCTTACGGGTAAGCGTATTGCGCCCCATGCCTAGCTGTGTAGCAGCTTCGATACGACGACCGCCGGTGTGTTGCAAAGCTTTAGTAATCAATATTTTTTCGAATTCATTTGCGCGTGGCTCAAGGATGTTTTGCTCCCCACGATTGAGTGCATTCATGACCTCTGTCGCAAGTGCTTCTTGCCATGACGTAGCATTCAGTGGTTTTGCGGAGTCTTCTTTGAGTTCTGGTGGTAAGTCAGCCACGTCGATATTCTGCCCTGGCGCCATGACTGTGAGCCAATGACAGACGTTTTCAAGTTGGCGTACGTTTCCACTCCAGCTCATGCTTGATAAATATTTCAATGCGGCTGCCGTAGGTTGTTTAGTTTCCACGCCCAACTCTTGCGCGCTGTGTTGTAAAAAGTGCTTTACCAATAAAGGAACATCTTCTGGACGCTCTCTTAATGCAGGTAGTCGCAGACGAATCACATTGAGTCGGTGAAATAAATCTTCGCGAAATAGGCCCTGTTTAACTCGGTCTTCTAAATCTTGATGCGTAGCTGCAATAATGCGAACGTTAACTTTAACTGGCTGATGTCCGCCAATTCGGTAAAACTGCCCATCACAAAGCACGCGTAATAAGCGCGTTTGTAAATCTGCGGGCATGTCACCAATTTCATCTAAGAAAAGTGTGCCGCCATCCGCTTGTTCAAAGCGTCCTCGTCTTGCGGCTTGTGCGCCAGTAAAAGCGCCCCGTTCGTGTCCAAAAAGCTCGGATTCTAGTAAGTCCTTAGGAATGGCGGCGGTATTAATCGCAATAAAAGGCTTGTCTGCACGCGGACTGTGGCGATGCAAAGCACTCGCTACTAATTCTTTACCTGTGCCTGATTCGCCATTGATAAGTACAGTAGCATGTGAGCGGCTTAAGCGACCAATAGCACGAAATACCTCTTGCATCGCAGGTGCCTGCCCAATAATTTCAGGCGTCTCCTCAACGACTGGCGCTTCTGTGGCTTGGCGCTGGCTCTCATCCACCGCGCGTCGAATAACCTCAATGGCTTGGTCGACATCAAAGGGTTTTGCTAAATACTCAAAAGCGCCGCCTTGAAACGCTGCGACCGCACTTTCCAAATCAGAGTATGCCGTCATGATGATGACGGGCACATCGGGTAAACGTTGTTTGATGACCTGTAAAAAGTCTAAGCCTGAGCCATTTGGCATCCGAATGTCGCTGACAATGACTTGTGGCGTTTCACTTTCAAGTGCATTAAGTGCTTCAGGTGTTGATGCAAAGGTTTTGAAATCCATTTCTGTGCGCGCTAATGCTTTTTCAAATACCCAGCGAATTGATTTGTCGTCGTCGATAATCCAGATTGGTTTCATGATGTACCTGTTAAGTAATATTTAATTTATTGTTTGACCACATGCCCGCTCATCACAGAGCTTTCAATCGGTAGCAAAATGGTGAAGCAAGTCTTGCCTGGTTCACTTTCGCATTCAATCATGCCGTGATGCTGGGTAATGAAAGTTTGGGCAAGCGTTAAGCCCAAACCTGATCCGCCCTCTCGTCCTGAAACTAAAGGGTAAAAAATCCGCTCTCGAATGTCGGCAGGAATGCCTGGACCGTTATCAATAATTTGTAATTTAATGGCAACGCGGTAGCGTTTTTTAGCAAGAGTGACTTGGCGCTCAGCACGCGTGCGCAAGATAATATTGCAATCCTTTTGGCCGCTTGCTTGCATGGCTTGTGCGGCATTGCGAGCAATATTAAGGACGGCTTGAATCAGCTTTTCTCTGTCACCGATGATTTCAGGCAGACTGGTGTCGTAATCTCGTTGTACGGTAATTTTTGCTGCATCTTTTGAAAAACCAGAAGGTGACTCCGCTAACAACAAACTTCTCACCCGCTCTAATACTTCGTGAATGTTGGTCGGCTCATACTTTGGTACGCGATGCGGCACCAATAGTCTATCCATTAACAATTGGAGGCGGTCAGCCTCTTTAATGATGACTTGGGTATATTCTCGAAGACTTGCTTGTGGTAACTCATGCTCAAGTAATTGAGCCGCACCTCTTAAGCCGCCAAGAGGGTTGCGAATTTCATGGGCTAAATTGCGAAGTAACTCAGCATTGGCTTGCTGCTGAACTAACATGCGTTCTTCACGCGCCATACGGAGTTGCTGATCCATTTGTTGGAACTCCAGCACGACAGAAACGTTTGCATGCTCTACAGGTGTTACGGTGCAAGTGACCGCTAGAGAGTGCTGCCTGATGGTGGTGATCACAAACTCATGTTCGCGGAAAGGGCTGTTAGTGCCAATCGCATTTTCAACAGCAGAGTGCAGAATTTCACAGCCAGGAAAAACTTGTGCAATAGGCAAGCCGCTAATTTGTTTGGCGCTAAATGCAAATAAAACCTCTGCACCAGGATTAGCGTATACCACGTGGCGTGTCTCGCTCAGCAAAATCACGGCTGTCGCGAGATGCTCAAGTCCTGCAAATGAAGATGGTATTTTTTGTTCCATGGTTACGGATAAGCAACCTACATGCCAACAAGGTAATGCTTCACTAGATTGCTATAAAGCTTGCTTTGCTAGAAATGTGAGGCTGTTGGTATTTGATAGAGAGGAGAACATTCTATACCGAATAATGAATATGCACTATTTTAGTGCACTCACTTCTTTTTGTAGGAGCTGGATATTTTTTTGGTGCATTTGGATTTCTGATTGGCTGTGAAGATTCTGGGCAGTATCAAGCGCTTTTTGTTCAGTATTAAGTTCTGACAGTAAGATTTCTTTTCGCTTGTCATCTCGTTGATTTTGCGTGTGTGCGTCTACTTTAGGAAAATTTTCTGGGGAGGTTGTTTTGGTAGCGTTGGTGGAAACTTGTGAGCCGTTGTCTCGGATTATCAGTCGGCAGTTTTTATAATTAGCCTTGGTGTTAGCATCGGCAAATGTTGGTGTACTGTCATCGCCAGTGCACTTGTAGATATCAGCCATTGCCAATGTAGGTAGTACTAAAGAAAGGACGCATAAAGTATAAATAATATTTTTTTTCATAAGTACTTTGCATGATTGAAAGTTTGAAAAAAGTGTACGGCCTAAGGTGACCCCAATCAATCAAATTTCTTGATATTGAGAACAAGGTGACATATTTTGCGGGCATGAAAAAGGCGGGTTTCCCCGCCTTTTTGACTTGCTAATATAAAGCTAATTAGCAGCTATAGTACAAACCAAACTCAGCTGGGTGTGGTGTCATGCGTAACTTGTTCACTTCTTCCATTTTCAATGCAATGTAAGCATCGATCCAGTCATCAGAGAACACACCGCCACGCGTTAAGAACTCGCGGTCTTTGTCCAAGTTTGCTAATGCTTCTTCTAGTGAAGCACAAACTGTTGGGATCAAAGCATCTTCTTCTGGTGGAAGATGGTACAAGTCTTTAGTTGCTGGCTCACCTGGGTGAATTTTGTTTTGAACGCCATCAAGACCAGCCATCATCAATGCGCTAAATGCCAAGTATGGGTTAGCGATTGGATCTGGGAAGCGAGCCTCAACACGACGTGCTTTGTCTGAGTGAACGAATGGAATACGGATTGAAGCAGAGCGGTTTTTAGCTGAGTAAGCTAATTTAACTGGCGCTTCAAAGTGTGGAACCAAACGTTTGTATGAGTTAGTGCCTGGGTTAGTAATCGCGTTCAATGCTTTAGCGTGCTTGATAATGCCGCCGATGTAGTAAAGCGCGAAATCGCTCAAACCTGCGTAGCCGTTACCAGCGAACAAGTTTTTGCCATCTTTCCAGATTGATTGGTGAACGTGCATACCTGAACCATTATCGCCAGCGAAAGGCTTAGGCATAAATGTTGCAGTTTTGCCGTACGCGTGCGCAGTGTTCAACACAACGTATTTAGTGATTTGTGTCCAGTCAGCGCGTTCTGTCAATGTGCTGAATTTAGTACCGATTTCACATTGACCAGCAGTTGCTACTTCGTGGTGATGTACTTCAACAGGAACACCCATCTCTTCAAGTGCGATACACATTGCAGAACGTACGTCTTGCAATGAATCGACTGGAGGCACTGGGAAATAGCCACCTTTAACGCCAGGACGGTGACCAGTGTTACCACCTTCGAATTTGTCGTTTGAAGCCCAAGCGCCTTCTTCAGAATTGATACGCACTGAGCTACCGCTCATGCTTACATCCCATTGGATTGAATCAAAAATGAAGAATTCTGGTTCTGGACCAAAGTATGCTGTATCGCCGATACCGCTTGATTTTAAGTAAGCTTCAGCACGTTTCGCCAAGCTACGTGGGCAACGGTCGTAACCTTTGCCATCTGTTGGGTCAACAACGTCGCAAGTCAAAATCAATGTTGGCTCGTCCATGAATGGATCGATGTTTGCTGTATCTGGATCAGGCATCAATTGCATATCAGATGCTTGAATACCTTTCCAACCAGAGATTGAAGAACCATCAAATGCATGACCTTCAGTGAATTTTTCTTCGTTAAATGCTGAAACAGGCACTGTAACGTGTTGTTCTTTACCACGTGTGTCGGTGAAACGGAAATCAACAAACTTGATGTCATTATCCTTCACCATTTTCATTACGTCGGCGATAGCCATTGAGTTCTCCTAAAATACACTTAATAAATAAACAAAAAATCAGACATATTTTACGAGCAAAAAATATGCCAATATGAAATTCGTATATCTTATTATTTTCACACATATACTTAGAAAAGAGAACCAAAAACGCACGCCCTAGTTTTGTGCGTTGTATGTAAATTTGCACCAAATTAGTGCGTCTGTGCGATTGTGGCTAAATACCGCTATACTTTCAGCATAATTGTTAAGATGACAGAGGAATTAAAATGGAAACCATTTCACCGATTTTAGAAAAAGCAAAACAACGTGCCGCAGACTTAAATCTTCCTTATGCTGGGGCGTTAACGCCGAGTGAGGCATTTCAGATTTTGCAGTTGACGCAAAATGCAAAATTGGTTGATGTGAGAACACGCGCTGAGTTAGAGTTGGTTGGACGTGTTCCTCAGGCAACACATATTGAATGGGCTTTTTATCCAGGCATGGTGGCTAACCAAGATTTTGCGGCGCAAATTAAAACTCAGCTTGATCCAGAAGCGCTAACAATTTTTATGTGCCGTACCGGTGGCCGTTCTCATAATGCTGCTGTTTTGGCGGCTCAACTCGGCTTTTCAGAAGCCTACAATATGCTTGAAGGCTTTGAGGGTGAAGCGACGCCGGATACTAAACAGCGTTGTAAGTTAAATGGTTGGAAAGTCGCTGATTTACCTTGGACAAACGCTTAATTCAGACCTTTTCATGACTGACTTTTACGCCGTTATTGGTAATCCGATAGAACACAGTAAATCGCCTGTGATTCATCATGCATTCGCACAATTCACCCATCAAGACATTCAATATGAGCGCGTGCTTGCGCCTTTGGATGGTTTTGCTGAAACAGTGCATGGCTTGATTGATCATGGCTTCAAGGGGGCGAATGTCACAGTACCTTTCAAGCTTGAAGCTTTCGCAATGGCCGACCGATTAACTGAACGTGCTCAAGATGCAGGTGCAGTAAATACCTTAATATTTGATGCCGAAGGTATTGTTGGCGACAACACTGACGGGGTGGGTTTGGTGCGTGATATCACTCAAAATATCGGTGTGTCATTTGCAGGAAAACGTGTGTTGTTGATTGGTGCAGGCGGTGCATCAGAGGGTGTGTTGCATCCTATTTTGGCATCGCAACCCGCCTTGCTGATTATTACGAATCGAACCTTGGACAAAGCGCTCAATATGGTCAAACGGGTAGAGGCGCGAGATGAAATGCTATTTGTTTCGGTGAATGCTTACGCTTTTGATGATCTACACGGGCAACAGTTTGATATTGTGATTAACGCTACTTCAGCAGGTCTAAGCGATAGTCAATTGCCACTTCCTAGTGGGATTTTTGCAACGAATGCGTTGGCGTATGACATGATGTACGGTCGTATTACGCCGTTTATGGCATTCGCCAATCAACATGGGGCAACTGTTTTTGATGGGCTTGGTATGCTCATCGAGCAAGCAGCTGAAGCTTTCTCAGTTTGGCGTGGCATCCGTCCCCCAACTGCGCCGGTGATTGAAATGTTTAAACAACAGGCCAAAGCTTAGCGCATGACTTTTTCACCGTTTTTTTGGCGCGTATTGAAGTGGCTTGGCATCATTATCGTGGTGTATCAGCTTTGGATTTTTCTTCATATTTGTTGGTGGGTAAATCACAATCCATCAACCAGTGCTTTTATGGAGGATCGTTTAGAGGTTCTTCAGGAAGATAATCCAGATGCAATCCTTAAGCATCGTTGGGTTGATTATAAAAATATTTCACCTAATTTAAAGCGCGCATTAATCGCCGCTGAAGATGCAAAGTTTGTCGATCATGAAGGCTTTGATTGGGAAGGCATCCAAAAAGCTTATGAGAAAAACCTCAAAAAAGGCAAAGTGGTTGCGGGTGGTTCAACCATTAGCCAGCAGCTCGCCAAGAATTTGTTTTTGTCGACTAAGCGCACGCCTTGGCGCAAGGCTGAAGAAGCCATGATTACGGTGATGCTTGAATCGACCATGAGTAAGCGGCGTATTTTTGAGATTTACTTAAACGTGATCGAATGGGGTAACGGCATTTTCGGCGCCGAAGCAGCAGCTAAATATTATTATCATACTAGTGCTAAAAACATCAGTGCTGAGCAAGCTGCAAAGTTGGCTGCGATGGTGCCAAATCCAAGATATTACGATAAACATCGTCAAGCCAAAGGCTTGATACGTAAAACGGGGATTATTGAGGCGCGTATGAATAGCGCCGAAATCCCTTAAGCTATTTCAGCATCGTTTTAAGATATTTACCTGTGTAACTTTCGGGGCAATCTGCCACCTTCTCCGGCGGGCCTTCAACCAGTACTGTACCACCGCCATCGCCACCTTCTGGGCCCATATCGATGAGCCAGTCAGCTGTTTTAATGACATCCAAATTATGCTCAATAATGACCACAGTATTGCCCGCATCACGCAAGCGATGAATGACATCTAGCAACAGTTGAATGTCTGCAAAATGAAGCCCTGTTGTTGGTTCGTCAAGAATATACAAGGTGCGGCCAGTATCGCGTTTTGAAAGCTCAAGCGCGAGTTTGACTCGTTGCGCCTCACCTCCAGATAGTGTCGTTGCGGATTGGCCGAGTGTGATATAGCCTAAACCAACATCGAGTAAGGTTTTGAGTTTGCGTTGCACAACAGGAACCACACTGAAAAACTCATGCGCTTGTTCAACGGTCATTTCTAGTACTTCACGGATGTTTTTACCCTTGTAATTAATTTCCAAGGTTTCACGGTTGTAGCGTTGACCTTTACATACATCACATGGGACATAAACGTCTGGTAAGAAGTGCATTTCTACGCGCAACACACCATCGCCTTGGCAAGCCTCGCATCGGCCACCTTTGACGTTGAATGAGTAGCGGCCAGGACCGTAACCACGTGCGCGGCTTTCGGGCACCCCAGCGAATAAATCACGAATGGGTGTAAATAGGCCTGTGTAGGTTGCAGGATTAGAGCGCGGTGTTCTTCCAATCGGGCTTTGATCTACGTCCACGACCTTGTCGAAAAATTCTAAGCCTTCAATGCCGTCAAAAGGTGCTGGCTCGGTAGAGCTACCATATAAATGTTGCGCCACCACACGGTAAAGGGTGTCATTAATCAGTGTGGACTTACCAGAGCCTGAAACCCCCGTGACACATGTGAGCAAGCCCACTGGCAACTTAAGTGATACGTCTTTGAGGTTATTCCCCGTTGCGTGAGAAAGCGATAACCAGCGTGCTGGATCTGGTGTGTGGCGTTTATGGTTATAGGTAATTTGTTTTTTACCGCTGAGATATTGGCCAGTGACAGAATTGGGATTGGCTTGAATTTCAGCAGGTGTTCCTTCGGCCACAATTTGGCCGCCGTGTTCACCCGCACCAGGGCCAATGTCGACCACATAGTCAGCAGCCATAATCGCGTCTTGATCATGTTCCACCACAATCACACTATTGCCGATATCACGGAGGCGCATCAGCGTTTCAAGCAATCTGTCATTGTCGCGTTGATGCAAACCGATAGATGGTTCGTCGAGCACATACATGACACCTGTTAAACCAGAGCCTATTTGTGAAGCTAAACGAATACGTTGTGCTTCACCGCCCGATAGGGTTTCAGCAGAACGAGAGAGAGATAAGTATTCCAAGCCAACATTGGTTAAGAATTTCAAACGACTGCTAATCTCTTTAACAATCTTGTCGGCAATGGCTAGCTTTTGTCCATGCAGTTCAATATTTTCAAAGAATGTGAGTGCTTGCTTTAGTGGCACCTCACATACTTCATGAATATTTTTATCGCCTACTTTTACATGGCGCGCTTCGGTGCGTAAACGTGTGCCAGCACAACTAGGACAAGTTTGCGAATTGAGATATTTGGCTAATTCTTCGCGTACCGTAGTAGAGTCAGTTTCATGGTAACGGCGTTGTAGATTATTTAAAATGCCTTCAAAGCTGTGGCGTTTTTCAAAAAACGAACCACGTTCGTTCATGTATTTGAATGCAATCTCTTCTTTGCCACTACCGTGCAGTAATATTTGTTGAATATTTTCTGGTAACGCTTCAAAAGCCGTTTCTAAATCGAAGCTGTAATGCACTGCAAGACTACTCAATAACTGGAAGTAAAATTGATTGCGCTTATCCCAGCCTTTAATTGCCCCTGCGGCAAGTGACAAATGTGGAAATGCCACGACGCGCTTGGGATCAAAAAAGCTCATCTGACCCAAGCCATCACATTTAGGGCATGCACCCATTGGGTTATTGAATGAGAATAAACGAGGCTCTAGCTCTGCCAAAGAGTAGTCACAAGATGGGCATGAGAATTTAGCTGAGAATAAATGCTCTTTGCCGTTATCCATTTCCATTGCGACTGCTTTGCCTTCGGCTAAACGAAGTGCGGTTTCGAATGATTCAGCAATCCGCTGTTTCATGTCAGCGCGGACTTTTAGTCTATCAACGACGACATCGATTGAATGTTTAGTGGTCTTGGTGAGTGTAGGAGGTGCATCAAGTTCATAAATTTCACCGTCCACACGGACGCGCACAAAACCTTGTGCTTTTAATTCATCAAATAAGTCGAGTTGTTCGCCTTTGCGTTCGCGTACCACTGGCGCCAAAATCATCAGTTTGGTTTCTTCAGGCAAGCTTAAAACACTATCCACCATTTGAGAGACGGTTTGCGCCTCAAGTTTAATATGATGTTCTGGACACTCAGGGTCGCCGGCACGCGCATAAAGCAAACGCAAATAATCGTGAATTTCGGTCACGGTCCCCACAGTTGATCGTGGGTTATGCGATGTAGATTTTTGTTCGATAGAAATGGCTGGAGATAACCCTTCGATTAAATCGACATCGGGTTTATCCATACGCGCCAAGAATTGGCGTGCATAAGCAGAAAGAGATTCAACATAGCGGCGCTGACCTTCGGCATAGAGCGTATCAAAGGCGAGTGACGATTTACCAGAGCCAGAAAGCCCAGTAATCACAATCATTTTATTGCGTGGTAAGTCTAGCGAAACGTTTTTAAGATTGTGCGTGCGAGCACCGCGAATACGTATGTAATCCATCAATTTATGGTTAGCCTAAAAATAATTCATTAAAACAAAAAGTTGTTTAAAGCTCTTGCGTAGGAACTACGACGTCTAAAAACAAGTCTTTTTCAGTGCCCCATCAAATAAAGCGGGCAACCTGTTAATATACGCAAGTTAAAAGATAAAGTTAAATAATTTCATGTCATCCACACCAACAATAGACAAAATGAATTCTGCAGAGTTGCGCGCAAGTGCCAGCTTGGCGTCAATTTATGGTTTGCGGATGCTCGGCATGTTCCTTATTTTGCCGATTTTTGCGATTTATGCTGAAACGCTTCCAAGTGGTAAAAGCCATTTAATGATCGGTCTTGCACTTGGTGCTTATGGCCTCACGCAAGCGATTTTCCAATTACCATTCGGTATTGCTTCAGATCGATTTGGTCGCAAGCGCGTCATTTATGTTGGGTTAGTTTTATTTGTGATTGGTAGTTTGGTGGCAGGTCTCGCGCAAGACTTACCTATGATTATTTTAGGTCGAAGTATTCAAGGTGCTGGTGCCGTCTCTGCAGCAGTCACCGCATTGGTGGCCGACCTTACCCGAGAAGAGCATCGCACTAAAGCCATGGCGATGATAGGTGGAACCATTGGCATCACGTTTGCCATGTCTCTAATCTTGGGACCTGTGCTGAATAAGCTCATTGGTGTTTCGGGCATTTTCTTGATGACGGCTGTTTTGGCCGCTGTTGCTATTTTAGTAGTCAAATTTGTTGTGCCTGATCCGGTTGTTAGTAGCTTCCACTCAGATGCACAAGCTAAAACAGGCAAGTTGAAAGAAGTGCTAAAAGACGCCCAACTTTTGCGTCTTAACTACGGCATTTTTGCCCTACATGCGGCGCAGATGGCCATGTTTGTCGTTGTGCCTTTTGCAATTAAGAAAACTAGCGGCATGGATGCAAATGACCACTGGCTGATTTACTTACCTGTGCTGGTGAGCTCATTTGTATTGATGATTCCTGCCATTATCTATGGCGAGAAAAAAGCCAAACTTAAGCAAGTGTTTGTAGGTGCTATTGCCGTCATGCTTGTCGCGCAATTGGCGTTTGCCTTTTCAATTGATTATTTCTGGGGCATCGTATTTTCGCTGGGCGCTTACTTTGTTGCGTTTAACGTTCTTGAGGCATCTTTACCGTCTATCATTACCAAAATCGCCCCAGCTGCTTCTAAAGGCACAGCCATTGGCGTTTACAATACTACGCAGTCATTGGGCGTGTTTGTTGGCGGCACTGTTGGCGGATACTTATCGCACTATTATGGCTATGCATCTGTATTTGTTTTTTGTAGTGTTTTAATGGCATTATGGTTGCTATTCGGCTTGAGCATGAAAGCGCCGCCAGCAGTAAAAAGTAAGATGTACCATCTTAAAAAAATCAGTGCAGCTAAAGCTAAAACATTGGCAACAAAGCTAGCTGCTTTGCAAGGTGTTCGTGAGACAGTGGTATTAGCAGACGAAGGTATGGTGATACTGAAAGTGGATATGCAGCAGGGTTGGGATGAAGCTGCTGTAGTGCGATTAATAGGAGAGTAA
>CAIQFD010000008.1 GCA_903870995.1 uncultured Methylophilaceae bacterium
ACATTTAAATTCTTGGTTTAAAATACATTGGTGGAGGGGGAAGGATTCGAACCTTCGTACTCTGAGAGAACGGATTTACAGTCCGTCGCCTTTAACCACTCGGCCACCCCTCCAAACCGAACCCGAGATTATGCAGATATTCGCAGTCAGTGTCAATGCCAATATTACGTATTCATGTGACTTTTATATACGTACCATCTACGTCACTTAAGATTGGGTGGCTTAAGCTCTGGGTAAGCTTTAACGTATATCTCCAAATCAGGATCTAGCGTGTTCCAATTGATAGTTCTTGCGACCATCTTGTAAATAAAATTCACCACTGAGTTTCTATGTTGGCAGTAATTACTTAAGGGGACCATCTCATTGCCCAATTCAATCTTTGGTGCATAGCCAGTTTGCCCACTTTGAATTGAAGTTGCGCCCACACTATAAGACCACTCAACTGCGGCGTCCCAAAGCCTAAAATACAAGAACCATTCTTTTGGCTGACTATAATCAATACCAATAAACTTATTCACCACATGCTCACCAAGCTTGAAACAGAGCATAAAAGACAGCATCTCTTTGGATTGGTTTTTCCGCAGAACGACATAATAAGAATTCTCATGTCGAGATATCTCATTAAAGAATTGACGGTTCAACTGCTCGAATTTCGTATTCCCTTTTTCGTAGGTCTGCCAAAACAAACCAAATATCTCATCCATCACATCCGTACTTGGCTGGGCAATCACCTCTACATAAACCGGCGCTTCGTTTGCCTGTTTCATCTTCTTTTTCAGCTTATTCCGACGCGAAGCCTTTAGCGAGGCCACATAGTCATTTTTACTTTTACCATCCAAACGCAAGCTAGTCCCAGGAAAACTGACGAGATGGAATAAGCTACCATCCTTCAATAAAGGATTTAGCGCAGATCCTTGATCATCTGCAAAATCCTTCCAAACGCGCATCGTTGCGCCTAGCGCATCTGCCTGAATACGCATTGATTTATTGATGCACGCAAAAATCTCAAATACATCTTGCCCTGACACACAGCCAACTCGTCCCTCATCACTACATGGCGAGCCAATAAAGAAAGTGCGCTGATAAAGCAAGGAAGGGAAAATCTTACCCAATACACTAAATACAGGCAGCAGCGCTGGGGGAATCACTAATGCAATTGGCACATCCATTAAAAATGCTGGCGCAATCGCCACTGGTTTATTGTTATATGAAACGAGTCCATACATAAACTTGAATTGGTCATCTAAGCCTGCACGCTCTAGTGCCGCATACCACCACTTACCTTCGTAAGGCGCAGCAAAGCATTTCTGCCATAGATCCTCAGGAATATCCTCCACCGACTGATGCCACTCTATTTTATACATGTGATACTTGCTCCGAAATAACGTCGCATATTTTAGCGAAATCTCGCTCACTCAACCAAACGCAATTCGTCACAATCAAGGTTTTTGAAGCGAATGCCTGAGCATTAGGGATGTTGGCTTCTAGAAAGTAAGGTGTCAAATAACCATAATCTTTTAACGCATGGATAAATAGCCGACCTACGCCTAAACCTTTATTCCAGAGCTGTTTCAGAACAGCATCACGGACCACTTCAGTCGGCATTAATAAAATAAAGAATGGCCATACACCCTCACCACCTACAATGTCATGCATTACCTGAACGTTTGGAATTTTCTTTAATTGCTTCAACCGATTTTCAGCCAACAATTTCGTTTGCCCAATAAAACTTGGCAAACGATTCGCCGCATTCGCACCAACAAACTTGCGCCAAGCACCCACCTGATGCAGTGGAAACGTAAAGCTGCAGTCATCTCCCACCGCTTGAATTAAATTGCCTCGTTTCAACTTGCGCCTTAAATGATGTCCAAATGCCAACCCCATTCCAACAGGTCGATAAAGCATGTAATAGCCAGCCAACTCCACAATGCGTCGCGCTTCCAAGAAACGTTTAGACGGTAGTGCACCACTTGTCCGTCTCAAAGCCTCTCGAAGCATTGGGTTTTCACTCACAACACAACCGCCAGCAAATATTGTGAGTCCTTTGCCAACGCCTAAACTAAAAAATCCTATATCACCAAATCTGCCAACAGCTTTGTCATTCAAATGAGCCCCCATCGACTGCGCGGCATCCTCAATCACGAAAGCACCAACATTCCTTGCAATGGCTATTGTTTTTTGAACATCGGCCACGCGCCCAGCAAGATGGGTATGAACGACAGCCAACGTTTCATTATTAACGACAGTTTTAAGAGCGCTTTCACAAAAGTCAAAATGACCTGGGCGTGAGTCGGCAAGAACTGGAATGAGGTTCGCTTTAAGCACTGCAAGGGCAACCCAAGGACACGTGTAAGCACTAATCACTACATACTTTCTGTCACTTAATGTTTTTATGGCCTCTAATGCGACGACCAATGCTGCCGTTCCAGAACATTCAATCTGAACCTCATCAACGCCAATAAAATCGGCAATTTTTTGCTCAAGAGAGTGTTTAGGGTTACGGGAAAAAATCTGGGGAATAAAGTCACGCCAAGAGAGCGCTAAACCAGCTGTAGGAGATGCTTCAGTGATTTTCAACATTTTCTTGCTCAGCCTCACTAAAGCTCAAACAGATAATACCGATCACAATTAATAAAGCCCCAACAATTTGCATGGGCGCAAGTCGGTCTCCAAAATAAACAGCCGAAACAACCAAGACCAAGACCACCTCTAGGTGGGATGCGGCGAAGGCTGGGCCGACCGGCGCGTGTTTGAGCAATGTCATCCATGCAACAAATGAGCCCAAATAACCCAAAACAGCACCATATATCCAAGGCTGAGAGAATATGGATAAGAACCAATCCAAGTGCATGACAAAATCACCACCATGGTTTGAAGCCAGCTTAAACGATATCTGCGTCAAGGTGTCGCATAACATTAAGGCGGAAAAACCAATCATATAGAATCTGGTTTTTTTCATGCATACAACCCAACAAAAATAACGCCAATTGTTATTAAGGCCATCCCCATTAATCGCATACGATCCAATCGTTCCTTAAAGACCAATCGACCTGCGATAACAATAGACACCATATTGATTGCGCCCAATAACACGCCCTGGGACAAAGATAGCACTGAAAGAAAAGCTAGCCAAACGACAAATTCGAGACAGAAACAAACAATCCCAACCCACAAAGGAAATGAGCCGAACATAGATTTCCAGCGTTTAATTTCTGTTGATTCTTGTTGATCAGCTGTCGCAGCAAACTTAAGCGCAACGTGCCCAACGGTATCGAGTGTTACATTGATAACCCAAATTAAAATCGCGATTGATGACAATAGATTTAGCTTAGGGTGATTAAGGGGGTGGTGCCGAATGTCGGAATCGAACTGACGACCTTCGCATTACAAGTGCGCTGCTCTACCAACTGAGCTAATTCGGCAAGTATTAATTAATCAACTACATTTACAACGGACGCTATTTTACCAACTTTAGGGTGGTTTTTTTCACTTCTGATGAAATATTTTTTTCTTTTTTTTCAGGGGAGTCTATGTCATTGTTTTTTATTTGATTTGCATCCTCAGGCAACACTTCAAAAAACATTCCCTGCCCATTTTCTCTGGCAAAAATGCCTTTTACTGCACTGATTGGAACATATATATTATTTGAAGCACCTGAAAATCGCGCCGAAAAAGTAATCGCTTCGTTAGTAAAATACAAATCCTTTGTGGCCGAATGATTAAGATTTAAAACAATCTCACCATCTTTAACGTAAGCCATCGGAACTCTAGTTTGCGCATTAACCTCAACCAAGAGATGGGGCGTCAATTGATTATCAACGCACCACTCATGAATTGCCCTAATCATATAAGGCTTGGTTGAGCTAAATTCAGCCATTTTTTACTTACGCATCGCTTTTTCAGATGGCGTCATTGCTTCAATATAAGCTGGGCGAGAGAAAATGCGTTCTGCATATTTCAACAACGGCGCAGCCTGTTTTGGCAATTCAATACCATAATGACCCAAACGCCATAATAATGGAGCAATCGCCACATCTAGCATTGAGAACTCGTCACCCAAAATATATTCTTGCTTGCTAAACAAAGGAACGATTTGCGTTAAATTATCACGAATCGTTGCACGCGCCTTATCAGCAGCTTTTTGGTTGTCCGACTCAAGGTCTTTAATATGATCAAATAACTGCTCTTCAAAATTGTGAAGAAATAAACGTGCACGCGCACGCATAACAGGATCAGCAGGCATCAATTGTGGATGTGGGAAACGCTCATCAATGTACTCATTGATGATATTTGCTTGCTCTAACACCAAGTCACGCTCAACCAATACTGGCACAGTGTTATGTGGATTAATCACTGCCAGATCTTCTGGCTTATTTGCCAAATCAACATCAATGACTTGAAAGTCCATGCCCTTTTCGAACAATACGATACGGCAACGATGGCTATATGGATCGGTAGTACCTGAATAAAGTGTCATCATAATTTTGGTTCCTCGCTTGCAAAAAGCAAAACGGGAAGTACTGCCGAAAAGCAGCACCCCCCGTTAACTTGTTATTTTAGTGTATATCTTTCCAGAATTCTTTTTTCAAATAGTATGTCAGTACAAACAATAGGCCCAAAAAGGCCAGCACCAATAAACCAAGATGCTTGTCACGTTCTTTATATGGCTCAGCCATAAAGACTAAATAGTTAACCAAATCTGCGATTGTCTCATCGTATTCTGCCGGCGTCATCGTACCTTGCTTCTCAAGCACTAAGTGATGTGTTTCAGTTTTTTCATCAACCTTTAATACTTGCTCACCTTGCAAACTCCAAAGGACGTGCGGCATTGCAACTTTGTCGTAAACCACATTATTCCAACCCGTAGGTCGCGTATCATCACGGTAAAAACCGCGTAAATAACTATAAAGCCAATCTGCACCGCGCGCACGAGCCTCAACTGACAAATCTGGAGGCGTTGCACCAAACCAAGCTTTAGCATCGGCTTTTTGGATAGCAACAGTCATCGTGTCGCCAACCTTTTCACCAGCAAACATTAAGTTTTCTTTGATTTGTGCATCAGTTAAACCAATATCTTGCAAACGGTTATATCGCATATAGGCTGCGCTATGACAATTTAAGCAATAGTTAACAAACACTTTTGCGCCGCGCTGCAATGAAGCTTGGTTATTAGGATCGATAGGCGCATGGTCAAGCTTCACGCCTTCGTTTGCTATTACCGTTAAAGGTAATAGCAAGGCTAAAACAAATAAAAATTTAGTTTTCATTATGCTGTTACCCTTTCTGGCACTGGCTTAGTCTTATCTTTTTTGGTGTACCAAGGCATCAAGGCAAAGAATGAGAAGTAAACCAAACTAAAGATTCTCGCTACAACTGTTGCACGATCTGCACCACCAACAATCAATGTCTCAGGTGAAAACTGACCCCATACGTTTGATGGCTCAGTACCCAAGTAACCCAAGATTACAAAGCTCACCACAAAAGCTGCCAGCCATTTTTTATATAAAGTACCGCGATAGCGAATTGATTTCACTGGACTACGATCTAGCCAAGGCAAGAACGCGAAGCTCACCACTGACAAGCCCATCGCAGCCACTCCAGGGAACTGTGAGTTCAAAATTGGCGGTACTGCGCGCAAGATTGAATAGTAAGGTGTGAAATACCAAACTGGTGCAATATGCGGTGGCGTTTTCAATGGATCTGCTGGGATAAAGTTATTTGCTTCAAGGAAATAACCGCCCATCTCAGGTGCAAAGAAAATAATCGCAGAGAACACAATCAAGAAAACTGACACGCCCATTAAATCTTTAACGGTGTAGTAAGGATGGAATGCAATACCATCTAATGGAATGTGTGTTTTTGGATCTTTATGTTTTTTAATCTCAACACCGTCAGGATTATTAGAGCCGACTTCATGCAATGCAATCAAGTGCGCAACAACAAGACCCAACAAAACTAGTGGCAAGGCAATCACATGGAATGCGAAGAAACGATTAAGCGTTGCATCAGAAACCGTGTAATCCCCACGCAACCAGAGCGAAATATCTGGACCGATGAATGGAATAGAAGTGAACAAGTTAATAATCACTTGCGCGCCCCAATAAGACATTTGCCCCCAAGGCAATAGGTAGCCAAAGAACGCTTCTCCCATCAACACCAAGAAAATGCCTACACCAAACAACCAAATTAATTCGCGAGGCGCTTTGTAAGAACCATACATCAAGCCGCGAAACATGTGCAAATAAACAACCACGAAGAACATTGACGCGCCAGTGGAGTGCATATAACGAATCAAGCGACCCCATGAAACATCTCGCATGATGTATTCAACTGAAGCAAAAGCTAACGAAGCCTCTGGCTTATAGTTCATGGTTAGAAAGATGCCCGTTAGAATTTGTATCACTAAAACAAGCGTTGCTAATGCACCAAAGAAGTACCAAAAATTGAAATTCTTAGGTGCATAATATTCAGTGACATGCGCTTTAAGCGTTGAGCTCAAAGGAAATCGAGCATCAATCCAACCCAATAAGCCTTTAGAATCTTGTTGATTGCTGTTAGCCATTATGCAACTCCCTTATCGTCAGCACCGATCAGGAGTACTGAGTCACTGATATATTTATGTGGTGGAACAACCAAGTTAATCGGCGCTGGAGACCCCTTAAATACGCGCCCTGCCAAATCAAATTTAGATCCATGACATGGACAGAAAAAACCACCCGGCCAATCAGCGCCCATATCGGCACCCGTTTGTAATTTTGGCGATGGAGAACAGCCCAAGTGAGTACAGATACCAACCAGCACCATGATATTTGATTTAATCGCACGCGCTGGGTTCACACAGTAATCTGGCTGCTGACTAGTCACTTCTAATTTGGGATCTGATAATTTATCGTCGTGCGTAGCCAAGGTATCCAACATCGCCTGATTGCGATTCACAATCCAAACAGGCTTACCGCGCCACTCAACCGTAATCATTGAACCTGGTTCAATTTTGCTGATATCAGCCTCAACTGGTGCACCAGCAGCTTTAGCACGCTCGCTAGGCATCATGCTAGTAACGAAAGGTACCGCAACAGCTGCTGCCGCTACACCACCCGCAACTGAAGTTGCAGCAATTAGAAACTTGCGCTTACTCTGATCTACTTCTTGATTCGCCATCACATGTCCTTAATTTCTAAACTACATTGACGCTACATTAAATTTAACCTCCCATTTTACAGGTTTCAATTGAAAACTTAAACCCTTGAGGACGTTAATTTATGCCGCTTCTATCAAAATTGATCAATTGAATTTAATCGATAGTTCAAACAGGATTGTGGATATCAATAAATTCATGTGCTAATCCAAACTGGCCAGCAAGATGTTCGCCTAATGCTTTAATGCCATAGCGTTCAGTAGCGTGGTGCCCTGCGGCAATATAAGCCACTCCAGACTCCATAGCCAAATGTACTGTTTGTTCAGAAATTTCACCGCTAATAAAAACGTCCACGCCTAATTCAATCGCATCCGTGATGTATCCTTGCGCACCACCTGTACACCAAGCGATGTTTTTTACTGTGCGACTTAAATCGCCGATAACTAAAGGCGCCCTACCTAACTGCGCACCTAGATGTTCAGAAAACTTCCCTAATGTTTGCATGCCACTTAAGCTTCCCTGCGCAACTAACCCCTGATTGCCCGAGAACGCTTGCACATTCATGCCCAATACTTTTCCAAGTTGCGCATTATTGCCAAGTTCAGGATGGGCATCTAGCGGCAAATGATAGGCCAATAGACTCATCTCATTATCGAGCAAAAATTTAATACGATTGCGCTTTATCCCTACTATGCAAGCCTCTTCATTTTTCCAGAAGTATCCATGATGGACGAGCACAGCATCAGCACCTGCTGACTTTGCAGCCTCTAAAAAGTCCATGCTTGCACTTACTCCCGTTACAATCTTAGCGACTTGAGATTTACCCTCAACTTGCAAGCCATTCGGGCAGTAATCGGCAAATTTTTCTACCTGCAAAAATTGTCGGGTATAATTTACTAATTGTTTTAGTTCCATTTTTGATTCCACAATTGTTACGTTAGTTATTTTTATTTTGGCAAATCATATGAAGAAGTTTTGGCTCATTTTCGCACAATCCGTCACCATAAGCCTTGCTGTTGTTTTTGTTACACAGATCTTTTACCCAAAATTACTCAATTCAAATCTTCAGTATATTGAAGACCGTATCGCGAGCCCATCACGAGAAACAAGCAATACTGGCTCTTACAGTGCAGCTGCCCAAAAGGCAATGCCATCCGTCGTCAATATATTTACCAGCAAAAAAAGACCAATAAACCCTCATCAGCAATTCCTTGACGACCCTCTATTCAAACGCTTCTTCGGTGATCAACTTGATGACACAGCTCAACATGACAACAGCCTGGGTTCTGGCGTAATCGTCAACGAGAATGGGCTCATCCTCACTAATCACCATGTAATTGAAGCCGCGGATGAAATTGAAGTGGCTTTAGAAGATGGCCGAACAGTGAGAGCGCATATTGTTGGCGCTGATCCAGACACTGACTTAGCCGTATTAAAAATCGACGTCAAAAATTTACCTGCAATCACTTTTGCTGACCCAAAGAAAAACAAAGTCGGTGATGTGGTACTAGCAATCGGTAATCCTTTTGGCGTTGGGCAAACTGTAACGCAAGGCATTATTAGCGCTCTGGGACGTAATCATCTAGGCATCAGTACTTTTGAAAGCTTCATTCAAACTGACGCATCCATCAATCCAGGCAATTCTGGCGGCGCACTTATTGATGCCGATGGTAATTTAGTCGGGATCAACAGCGCCATCTACTCTCGTAATGGTGGATCAATGGGAATAGGTTTTGCTATCCCCGTTAGCATCGCAAAACAAGTCATGGAGCAAATTGTTCGTGAGGGCAGTGTTACTCGTGGCTGGATAGGCATTGAAGCTCAAGACATCACAGCAGAGCTTGCAGATTCATTTAAACTCAAAAGTCCGCAAGGGGCTTTAATCGCAGGCATCATAAAGAATAGTCCCGCCGAACGTGCAGGATTAAAGGCTGGCGATGTATTGCTGGAGATTAACGGTCTTCAAGTGATTGATAGTAGCAACATGCTAGGACTCATTTCAGAATTAAAGCCGAACAAACAAGCGTCACTAAAAGTAGAGCGTCATCAAAAAGAGATTAATGTACCAGTCTTGATAGGCCGCAGGCCCAAGTTGGAATCGCGTGAGCGATAGGATTTACTCCGAACGAGGTTTAACAAACTTTGCGACCAACACCCCGGCCTCATATAAAAACCATAAAGGCACTGCCAACATAATTTGTGAAATCACATCTGGCGGGGTCAAAATTGCGCCGACAATAAAAGCGCCGACAATGACATAAGGCCTGGCCTCTTTTAGCATCTCAATTTTTACGATGTTAAATTTCACCAAAATCACTACCGCAATCGGCACTTCAAATGCTAATCCAAACGACACAAACATCGTCGTCACAAAATCTAAATAGCTACCAATGTCAGTCATCACAGCCACACCTTTTGGGGCAGACGCCGTGATAAAACCAAATAAAACTGGGAACACCGCAAAGTAGGCAAACGCCATTCCAGCAAGAAACAACAAAGTGCTTGCCACAACCAAAGGACCAATAAATCGACGCTCATGTGCGTAAAGCCCCGGAGCAACGAATGCCCATGCTTGATAAAGTGTATAAGGCAAAGAAACCACGATCGCCACTAAGGTAGACACTTTCATTGGCACTAAAAAGGGCGTGGTTACTGCTGTTGCAATCATGTGTGTGCCTGCTGGCATTTGACTCAATAATGGCTGTGCCAACCACGTATAAAGCGCATTTGAAAAAGGTAAGAAAGCGATAACGCAAACAACCAAGCCCAACACAATCTTAAGCAAGCGATTGCGCAGTTCCAGTAAATGAGAAATAAAAGTCTCTGTCACACTCATTTGGGTTGAGTTTTTTTAATTGGTTTGGGTTTTATTACTGGTTTTTGGTCTTGCAATTCAAGCTCACTTTGAGCCGGAGATGAATCTAAGGAGGTTGGCGCAAGAATACTATTCTCGACTTGTTTGGATTGAGCTTGAATTTCTTGCTGCAATTGTTTGAGATCCTCAAATTGCATTTCTCGCTCAACTTCAGATTTTACGTTGGCAACATATCGCTGCATGCGTCCGAGCAATGCACCAGCAGTTCGTGCTACTTTAGGTAGTCTCTCAGGGCCGATCACAATCATGGCAACAACAGCAATGAGCACCAGCTCTGAAAAGCCTACATCAAACATAAATTAGTGCTTCGATTTATCAATCACTTCAGCATCAATTGTTTCAACTTTGCGACCTTCTTCAGGCTTAGCTTCATCCTTCATCGCATCCTTGAAGTTCTTAATAGCGCTGCCTAAATCACCACCAATATTACGCAGTCTTTTAGTTCCAAAAACAACAAGTGCAATCACCAAGATAACGATTAATTCTTTAAACATAAGAAAACTCCTAATTAAGTCTTGGGTAAAGTTGTTCCGCCACCAAATACATGAATATGAATATGAAACACTTCTTGTCCACCTTCACGGCCTGTATTAATCATGGTTCGAAAACCTTTTAAGCCTTGATCTGCAGCCAGCTTGGGCGCTAACAGCAGCATTTTACCTAACAAAGCCTGATGAGATTGATCCGCAGATGCAAGGCTATCAATATGTAGCTTTGGAACAATTAAAAAATGAACTGGCGCAATTGGATGGATGTCATGAAAAACAATAACATCTTCATCTTCAAAAATCTTTTTTGAAGGGATTTCACCTCTCGTAATTTTGCAAAAAATACAATCTGCGCTCATGATCTCTAATCTCGCTGGTTCTAATCTTTAGGGCGTGATGCTTTTTCAGCGATGCCAGACAAACCTTCACGACGCGCCAACTCATCTAAAACATCCTGCGCATTGAGTCCTGCTTGCGCCAACATCACCATGGTATGAAACCACAAATCAGCCGTCTCATAAATTAAGTCTTCTTTACTACCATCTTTTGCAGCAATAATAGTTTCAGCAGCTTCTTCACCGACTTTTTTAAGGATGCTATTCATCCCTTTACTATAAAGTTTTGCCACATAAGATGTTTGCGGATCAGCGCCTTTTCGCGCTTCCAAAGCCTCTGTCAGGCGCTGAATAATGTCATTCATGTTTGTAAATTTCCTCTGGATTTTTAATCACAGGTTTGTCTGTCGTCCATTCACCATTTTCTAGTTTTTGGAAAAAACAGTCATGTCTCCCAGTATGACAAGCAATCCCGCCGACCTGTTCAACTGTCATCAAAATAACATCGGCATCACAATCCAAACGCAGCTCATGCACTTTTTGCACATGACCAGACTCTTCGCCCTTGTGCCAAAGCTTGCGACGCGAACGTGACCAATACACGGCATGCCCCGTTTCCATCGTCAACTTTAAAGCTTCGCGGTTCATGAAAGCAAACATCAATACTTGATTGGTACCCAGCTCTTGAGCGATGACTGGCACCAGTCCATCAGTCCAACTTATTTTATCCAACCAGCTCACAGCCGAACCTCTATGCCGTGGGCACGCATGTATTCTTTAGCTTCACGCACAGTGTATTCTCCATAGTGAAAAATACTCGCCGCAAGCACAGCATCGGCACCGCCTAATTTCACACCATCAACTAAATGCTGCAAATTACCAACCCCACCAGAAGCAATGATAGGCACATCGACTGCGTCGCTAATTGCTTTATTCAAACCAAGATTAAATCCTATTTTGGTGCCATCTCTATCCATACTCGTTACGAGCAATTCACCTGCTCCGAGACTCACCATTTTTCGCGCCCACTCAACGGCATCCAACCCAGTTTCTTTACGTCCGCCATGGGTAAAAACTTCCCATTTAGGCTGACCTAAATCATCGACGCCAACCTGTTTAGCATCAATAGCCACCACGATACATTGTGACCCATAGCGATCGGAAGCATCTGCAACCAACTGCGGATTTACAACTGCGGATGTATTAATGCTCACTTTATCAGCACCAGCATTCAGCAAGCGACGGACATCTTCAACCTCACGAACACCGCCACCTACCGTTAATGGGATAAATACTTGCGAAGCCACTTCTTCAATAATGTGCAGAATCAATCCACGATTATCTGAGCTTGCAGTGATATCAAGGAAAGTTAACTCGTCTGCGCCCTGCTCATCATAACGGCGCGCAATTTCCACTGGATCGCCTGCATCACGCAGTTCAAGAAAATTTACACCCTTCACGACGCGACCATCAGTCACGTCAAGACATGGAATGATGCGTTTAGCTAGCATTAACCGTTCAACTCGTTTGCAAGCGCTTGTGCCGCTTCAAAGTTTAGCGTGCCTTCATAGATTGCACGGCCTGTAATCGCGCCCATAATGCCTTCGCTTTCAACAGCACAAAGCTTACGCACATCATCCAAATCGGTAATGCCGCCGCTCGCAATCACTGGAATAGTGAGTGCTTGTGCCAAGGCGACCGTTGCCTCGATGTTGACACCACTTAGCATCCCGTCACGACCGATATCGGTATAAACAATCGCTTCAACACCATAGTCTTCAAACTTCTTAGCCAGATCAATCACGTCATGACCAGTTAATTTTGACCAGCCATCTACAGCCACTTTGCCATCTTTCGCATCTAAACCCACCATGATTTGACCTGGGAATGCGTAGCATGCCTCATGTAAGAAACCAGGGTTTTTAACTGCGGCAGTGCCAATAATCACATAATCAATACCATTATCGAGATAACGCTCGATGGTTTCCAAATCACGAATACCACCGCCCAATTGAATTGGAATTTCTCCACGACAAGCTTCAACAATGGCTTTAATAGCACCTTCGTTCACTGGCTTACCAGCAAATGCGCCGTTCAAATCAACAAGATGCAGGCGCTTACCGCCTTGATCTACCCAATGACGGGCCATTGCACCAGGATCTTCAGAAAACACCGTCGCGTCTTCCATCAAACCTTGTTTTAAACGTACACAGTGACCGTCTTTTAAATCGATAGCAGGAATAATTAACATAATATAAAGGCTGTTTTACAAATTAAATTGAATAAAGGGGGTTAAGAGTTGCCATTCCACTGAACAAAGTTAGATAACAACTGTAATCCAGCGTGCTGACTTTTTTCCGGATGAAACTGCACTGCAAAAATATTTTTATATGCAATAGCACCAGTAAAGGTAGCAGGGTACTCAGTCACGCCTGCGATTAAACTCGCATCATCTGGCTGCACATAATAACTATGAACATAATAGAATCGCTCGCCATCTGGAATGTCTTTCCACATTGAGTGAGCTTGTTTTTGATAAACCTGATTCCATCCCATGTGAGGAACCTTTAACTTATTACCTTCTGAATCATGCATCGCTTCAGCTGCAAATCGTTTTACTTTGCCGGATAAAATCCCCAACCCATCTGCATTGCCTTCTTCAGAATGTTGAAACAATAGTTGCAACCCAATACAGATGCCTAAAAATGGTTTAGTCGCGGCAGCTTTTAAGATTGCATCACGCAAACCTCTAGACTCAAGCTCACGCATACAGTCTGGCATAGCGCCCTGCCCTGGAAAAACGACGCGTTCCGCATCAAGAATATCCTGATGACTGCTCGTCACCACAATGTTTTTAGTTGGCGCAACGTGCTCTAAAGCTTTTGAGACTGAGCGTAAATTGCCCATGCCATAATCTACAACTGCGATATCAATCATGATACTTTTCTGAAAGTCTTGCCATCAATCACTCAAGCTCGATTGATGGAAGTTTTGAGTAATAAAAACTCAGACTTATAAAGTCCCCTTGGTGGAAGGCATAATGCCAGCCATACGGGTGTCTAATTCTGCGGCCATACGAAGTGCGCGACCAAATGCTTTAAAGATTGTTTCAGCTTGGTGATGTGCATTATCGCCACGCAAGTTATCAATATGCAGGGTCACCAAGGCATGATTGACGAAGCCTTGGAAGAACTCATGAATTAAATCCACATCAAAATCACCAATGCGCGCACGCTTGAATTCAACACCGAACTCCAAACCTGGGCGGCCTGATAAATCTAATACGACACGTGACAATGCTTCATCTAAAGGCACATATGAATGTCCATATCGGCGTACGCCTTTTTTATCACCCACCGCTTTTGCGAAGGCCTGACCGAGGGTGATACCAACATCTTCGACAGTGTGATGCGCATCAATGTGCAAATCACCTTTAGCTTCAATCGTGATGTCCATCATGCCATGTCTAGCAATCTGATCTATCATATGATCAAGAAAACCTAGCCCACTCGCCAATTGAGAGGCCCCAGTGCCATCAAGATTAATTGAAGCAACAATTTGGGTTTCTAGAGTATTACGGCTAACTTCAGCTTTACGCATGAGAGTATGTTTTCTTTCTTAATTTACAAATAAAAACCGCCGCAAAACGTCATTTCTTGTTTTGCAGCGGTCTATTATGGTCGTTTAGTACCTTTTATTTAGCCAACTTAATATTAGCTAAACAAACCTTTCAACCAACCGAACAAACCACCTGATTTGCCACCGTGTGCAATTGCAGTAATTTCTGCAGCAGAAGCAGCAGGATCAGCAGCACCGTAGATCGCAGCGCCAGCAACAATGATTGTTGCGCCAGCATCACGTACTTGAGCAGCTGTAGAAGCTTTAACGCCACCAGCAACAGAAATATCTAAACCAAGGTTCAAGCTAGAAACCATTGCCAAGTCAGCAAAAGGTGTTTGGCCAGCAGCTTGTTGGTCAAGACCAGTGTGAACGCCAATAATGTGTGCACCTAGCTTAGCCACTTCTTGTGTACGTGCTTTTTTGTCAGCAACGTTGATCAAGTCAACTTGAGCTTTTTTGCCGTACTTGTTAGCAACATCGATTACACCTTTGATAGTGCCGATATCTGCAGTACCCAAAACTGTACAGATGTCTGCACCAGCTTTGTAGAATGGCTCAGCTTCGTAGAAGCCAGCATCCATTGTTTTCAAGTCAACTAAGATCTTGTTGTTTGGGAATTTAGCACGAAGAGTTTCAAGCAATTTGATACCGTTGTGCTTAATGCATGGTGTACCAATTTCAAGAATATCAACATGTGGAGCAACTTTTGCAGCCAATGCTACTGTTGCGTCAAAATCCAATGAGTCTAAAGCCATCTGTGTTAATGCCATGTTACTTCCTCCGCTTAATTACACGTTTACAATTTAACTACACGCGTTATGATACATTTTTTTATGAAGTTAATGGTAAATAGATACTCTTTTACCAAAAGTGACTTTATATAACGATTTCACTATTTGGTCAAAACTCTTTACACTTTTAGGATGCTTTTTAGTGAATCTACTAGGGCTTGACACTCATTATCCGTCCCAATCGTAATGCGCAAAAATTGCGCAACTCTCGTTGGCTTCTTAAAGTGTCGAATAATGATTTTTCTCTCTCTTAAAGAGGAGGCTAATGCTTCAGCATCGTGATGCGGATGGCGTGCAAATATAAAGTTCGCGCCTGAAGGCAGCACTTCAAATCCCATAGATGTTAAGGATTCAACTACAGTATCTCTAGTCTTAATCACGTGCTGGCGAGTTTCTTCAAAGTACGCCTTATCTTGCATCGCGGCAATAGCACCTGCTTGAGCAAATCGATCAAGCGGATAGGAATTAAAGCTGTCCTTTACGCGATGCAACGCATCGATTAAATCAGGATGCCCGACGGCATAACCTACACGCAATCCAGCCAATGAACGCGCTTTAGATAAAGTGTGCGTTACAAGCAACTGTGGGTAACGATTCACCAATGCGACTGCAGATTCACCACCAAAATCAACATAAGCCTCATCCACAACAACAACCGATTGCGAATTATGTTGTAACAGGCGCTCTATTTCAGACAGTGCTAATAAACGACCAGTCGGCGCGTTAGGGTTAGGGAAAATGATCCCGCCGTTTGCCTTAAAGTAATCCTCAACTTTAATTTCGAACGCATCATTCAGCGGAATTGTTTCAAACGCAATTTCATACAACCCACAGTAAACAGGATAAAAGCTATAAGTAATATCAGGAAATAAAATAGGCTTTTCATGTTTTAGCAACGCATTAAAAACATGCGCTAACACTTCATCAGAGCCATTTCCAACAAACACTTGATTGCTGCTTAATCCATGATACTCAGCAATCGCTTGTTTAAGCGCATCAGAATTAGGATCTGGATAAAGACGTAGGTTATCGGTCGCTTCTTTCTGCAAAGCAGCAATCACCTTTGGACTGGGGCCATAGGGATTTTCATTTGTATTCAACTTAATGAGGTTGTTGATTTTAGGTTGTTCACCTGGCACGTACGGTGTCAGCGAGTGAACAAGCTTGCTCCAGTATCGACTCATTTTTTTAGTCTGTATTCCGCAGATTGAGCATGCGCTTGCAGCCCTTCGCCATAAGCCAAAGTCGCAGCAACTTTACCCAATGTTTGCGCCCCCGCTGACGAAACAAAGATTAAGCTTGAGCGTTTTTGGAAGTCATAAACACCTAATGGTGATGAAAAACGTGCAGTCCGTGAAGTTGGCAGCACATGATTAGGCCCTGCGCAATAATCGCCAAGTGCCTCGCAAGTATCACGACCCATAAAAATAGCACCCGCATGTTTAATTTTTTTGCTGAATGCGAGCGGATCTTCAAGCGACAGCTCCAAATGCTCAGGCGCAATATAGTTGCTGATTTCAGCCGCCTCATCCAAATCGCGTACTTGAATTAAAGCGCCTCGATCTGTGAGTGAAGTCGAGATAATTTCTTTACGCGGCATGGTTTGTACAAGCTTTTGGATACTCGCATGCACTTGATCCAAGAATGTAGCATCTGGACTCAACAAAATTGCTTGCGCCAATTCATCATGTTCAGCTTGACTAAACAAGTCCATCGCCACCCAATCAGGATTGGTTTTACCATCACAAATCACTAAAATCTCGGAAGGTCCAGCGACCATATCGATACCAACCACACCAAATACACGACGCTTTGCAGCAGCCACATAAGCATTGCCTGGGCCTACGATTTTATCGACTTGTGGCACCGTTTCAGTTCCGTAAGCCATTGCGCCAACGCCTTGCGCACCGCCAATACAGAACACACGGTCAACACCAGCAATCGCTGCGGCAGCTAAGACCAATTGGTTTTTCTCGCCATTAGGCGTTGGTACGACCATGATTAACTCTTTAACACCCGCCACTTTAGCTGGAATCGCATTCATCAACACAGATGAAGGATAAGCGGCTTTGCCACCCGGCACGTAAAGACCTACACGATCTAAAGAGGTCACTTGCTGGCCTAAAATTGTGCCATCCGCTTCCGTGTACTGCCACGAAGCCATCAATTGCTTTTCATGGTAAGAACGAACACGATCAGCCGCAGCTTTCAAAGCAGCACGCTGCTCCGCAGGCAGTCCGTCTAATGCAGCTAAAAGCTCAGCTTGAGGAATTTCCAATTGCGCCAACGAAGTTGCATTGGTTTTATCAAAGCGGTTGGTGTAATCCAAGACCGCGGCATCCCCACGCTTTTTCACGTCTTTGAGAATGTTCGCAACCACTTCATCAATGCTGTCGTCTTGTGCAGTTTCAAATGCGAGCAACCCTTTTAATTTGCTATCAAAATCAGCATCTGTACTAGAAAAACGTCTTAGTTTAATTTCGGCACTCATAGTCTATTGAACCTGTTTCTAATATCTATTTTAAATAGTTACTTACCGATAGCGCCAATAAAAGCATCCATCATAGGCTGTAATTTTGCACGGTTGAGTTTGTAAGAAGCTTGATTCACGACCAAGCGTGAGCTGACTTCCCCCACTTCCTCGACCGCTTTGAGATTGTTTGCGCGCAAGGTGCTCCCTGTACTAACCAAATCCACAATCACATCAGCCAATCCCACTAAAGGGCCAAGCTCCATTGAACCGTAAAGCTTAATTAAATCCACGTGCATGCCTTTAGCGGCAAAATGCTCACGCGCCGTTTTAACATATTTAGTCACGACTTTCAGACGCGCGCCGCTACGAATAGAAGCAAAGTAATCAAAATCTTCACGCACTGCGACCATCATTTTGCATTTTGCAATTTGCAAGTCAATCGGCTGATAAAGGCCCTCACCACCATGCTCATCTAGGACGTCTTTACCTGCGATACCCAAATCGGCAGCGCCATATTGCACGTAGGTTGGCACATCTGAAGCGCGCACAATAATCAAACGCACATCATCGCGGTTAGTCGGCAAAATCAATTTACGAGATGCTTCTGGATCTTCAAGCGCATGAATTCCTGCCGCCGCCAATAATGGTGTTGTTTCTTGGAAGATTCTGCCTTTTGAAAGTGCGATGGTAATCATGTTGTCATTAGTTTTCGTTATTTAAGAAACGCGCTTCACATTTGCACCAAGCGCATTAAATTTTTCTTCAAGGTTTTCATACCCACGATCTAAATGGTAAATACGTTCAATCACGGTTTGCCCTTGTGCAACTAAGCCAGCCAACACCAAGCTTGCTGAGGCACGCAAATCTGTCGCCATTACGGTAGCACCTTCTAACTGGGCAACGCCTTTTACTAAAGCCGTATTGCCATCAATATCAATATTTGCACCTAAACGCTGCATTTCTTGAACATGCATAAAGCGGTTTTCAAAAATCGTTTCTGTGACTTTTGAAACGCCTTCAGCAACCGTGTTAAGCGCCATAAACTGGGCTTGCATATCCGTTGGAAAAGCGGGATGCGGTGCGGTACGAATATTCACAGCTTTAAGCTTGCCATCACTTTTAACGGTAATGGTATTCTGGTCACAAATCACTTCAGCACCAGCTTCACGCAGCTTCTCAATCACCGCATCCAGTAAGTTTTCTTTGACATTAAGAAGCTTCACTTCTCCGCCTGTCATTGCTGCTGCAACCATGTAAGTACCAGCTTCTATACGATCACAGACTACCTGATGAGTTGCGCCGTGAAGTTTTTCAACACCTTCAATCGTAATCACATCGGTACCAGCGCCTTTAATTTTAGCGCCCATTTTAATCAAGCACTCTGCCATATCAACAACTTCAGGCTCTTTAGCCGCATTTTCTAAAACTGTGGTGCCGTTAGCTAGTGCAGCAGCCATCATCAAATTTTCAGTCCCAGTGACTGTGACCAAATCCATGTAATAACGTGCACCTTGCAGGCGTTTATTTGGCAAATGCTCTGTTGTTGCTTCTATGTAACCATGTTCGATATGGATTTCAGCGCCCATGGCTTGCAAGCCTTTGATATGCAAATCCACCGGACGAGAGCCGATTGCACAGCCACCTGGCAATGAAACACGCGCCTTACCAAAGCGAGCCAACAATGGGCCTAACACCAAGATAGAAGCACGCATGGTTTTCACCATTTCATAGGGCGCTTCTAAACTTTGGATATGACGAGCGTCTAAATCTACCTTGTCCGCTTGGCGGTTCACCTTAACGCCCATATGCTCAAGCAAATGAATTGTGGTACCTACATCTTTGAGTTTAGGAACGCTAGATAACTTTAACGTGTCTTCTGCTAATAATGCCGCACACAAAATTGGCAATGCCGCATTTTTAGCGCCTGAAACGGTTACTTCGCCATTAAGACGAGCACCACCCTGAATAAGGAGTTTGTCCAATTAAGCAGCCACTTCCGCTAATAGTTTTTGTAATTCACCTTGCTCATACATACTGCGCATAATGTCTGAACCACCAATGAACTCGCCATTAATATAAAGTTGTGGAATCGTTGGCCAGTTTGCGTAAACCTTAATGCCATCTCGAATCGCTGGATCAGCCAACACATCAACCGCAACTAAATTTTGTACGCCACAGGCTTGTAAAATCTGAATTGCTAAACCAGAAAAACCACATTGTGGAAATTTTGGACTGCCCTTCATATAAAGCACAACAGGATTGCTAGTTACTTGACTCTTAATTGCTGCTTGAACATCCATACTAAACTCCTAATAAAAATTCTTTTTTAAGCGCGCTTACCATTAGCCTGCCAGGCATCTGGTGTAAAAGTGCGCATTGAAAGCGCATGTATTTCTGAGCGCATTCTATCGCCCAACGCTTGATAAACTAATTGATGCTGTTGCACCATATTCTTACCTACAAAAGCCGCACTCACAATAATGGCTTCAAAATGCTGCCCATCATCGCCAAGCACTGCAACATGCTCGCATGCAAGGCCATTCGTAATATAGGTTTTTAACTCATCCGCACTTAACATCTTAACCCCGTAATTTATATCCAGCTTTTAACATACCAATTGTCACCAATGATAGGGCAATAAAGCTCCCTACAACAACACTCAAGCTAAACCAAGCTGAGATATCGCCTTGCCCAAAAAAGCCATATCTAAAACCATCAATCATGTAAAAAAATGGGTTCAAATGCGAAACTTGTTGCCAAAATGGCGGCAACGAATGGATCGAATAAAACACGCCAGATAAGAATGACAGTGGCATGATGACAAAGTTTTGAAAAGCTGCCATTTGATCGAATTTTTCAGCCCACAAGCCTGCAATAATCCCAAATGCGCCAAGCATTCCGCTTCCAAACAGCGCAAAAGCCAAAATAAACATTGGGTGCACTAGTGGCAAATCAATAAAGCAAATTGCCACTAAATAAATACTCAAACCAACCACCAGTCCCCTAATAATGGACGCCGCTAAAAACGCCAAAAAGAATTCCAAATAACTTAATGGTGTCAGTAGTACAAAAATAATGCTCCCCATTACTTTTGATTGAATAAGGCTTGATGAGCTATTTGCAAAAGCGTTTTGCAAAACAGACATCATAATTAAGCCAGGAATCAAGAATACGGTATAAGGGACGCCAGGATATACCTCAACACGCCCGCCCAGGACATGAGAGAAGATCAACAAATACAAGAGGGCCGTCATGACGGGCGCTGCTACAGTTTGGAAGCTGACACGCCAAAAACGAAGAATCTCTTTTTTGAACAATGTCCAAGGACCACGAAAACGTTGATTCATTAGACTCATGCTCGCCCCATTAAATCAACAAACACGTCTTCTAAATCTGGCTCAATCAATTGCATATCTTCCACGACCACATTGGCACTTCGTAGCTCAGCCAAAACATACTCAACTTGATTAATCGCATTGAGCGACAGTGTGTAATCTTGTGCTTCTTGATGACGCACCATGCCTTTTAAGGAAGGTGGCAATGCGTTAGCCAATTTGAGTCTTAGCTTTTTACCTGGAATGCTCGCTAATAAATTTTTTGTGCTATCTAAGGCAATCACTTCGCCTTGTTTTAGAAGGGCAACACGCGAACATAGCGTTTCAGCTTCTTCCAAATAATGCGTGGTCAGGATGATAGTATGACCTTCGCGATTCAATCGCTTAATAAATTCCCACAACATATAGCGCAACTCAACGTCTACGCCAGCAGTTGGCTCATCCAGCACAATCACAGGCGGCTTGTGCGCTAAAGCTTGCGCAATAAGTGCACGACGCTTCATGCCGCCAGACAAGCGGCGCATATTTGTATTCGCTTTATCCGTGAGCCCCAATGATTCAATCACTTCATCTATCCACGGGTCGTTTTCAGGGCCTTTACCGAAATAACCGGCTTGGAAACGTAACATTTCACGCACATTAAAAAATGGGTCAAACACCAACTCTTGAGGCACAACTCCCAACGCGTGGCGTGCTTGGCGATATTGCGCCATCACGTCATTCCCCATCACTGAAAGATTGCCACTGGAAGGACGCAACAAACCAGCCAGCAAGTTAATCAGCGTTGATTTACCTGCCCCATTAGGGCCTAGTAAAGCAAAAAACTCCCCCTGCTCAATGGTCAAGTCAACGCCCTTTAGTGCATGCAATGCACCAAACTGCTTGTGTACTTGCTCAATTTTAATTGCGGGAGTCATAGGTTCCTCGGGCTAAAAATTCGCCCAATTGATAATTTAATGCGTAACTTGGGGAATTAGGTCGGTTACGCCATACAACGCAATCAAACTTAATAAATTCTTAGGGAAATTAGCAAATCGTAAGTCACACTTTTTGGCTTTTGCATGACGCAACCACTCAAACATCAGGCTGATGGTTGCTGTGTCAACATGCGTGACTTTAGACAAGTCAACAACCAAGGCACCTGCCATCGGCAACTGCTTGGTTTCAATCAAAAGTGCCGGGGCATGATTGATCGTGATATCGCCGTCGACTTCCCAGAGACTATTCGTTTTATCAATTTGCGATTTATTAATTTGTGCCAATTAAATTCTCAATTAATTTGCTGAAGATGAATTACTTTTTAGCTGCGGCGTTACTTTTATTTTTATCCGCCAATTTTTGAATCAAGCCATCCATACCGCCTTGACGTACTTCATTACTAAATTGTCCACGGTAATTTGTTACTAAGCTCACGCCTTCAATCGTGATGTCATAGACCTTCCAGACATCGCTAATCTGCTCAAGACTGTAGTCCACAGCTAATGGCTGACCGCCAGGCTGTAGAATTTGTGTTTTTACAGTCACTTGCTTGTCATCTGCAGCATCACGAAGTGGCTTGTATTCAATTGTCTGATTGCGATATTTTGATAATGCTGAAGCATAAGTCCTAATTAACAAGCTACGAAATTCACGCTCGAAGGCATCCTGTTGCTCTTTAGTCGCTTTACTAAAGTTCTTACCCAGCACCAATTTGCAAACATGATCAAAGTTGAAATTAGGCACAATCTTTTCTTCAGTCAACGCAAAAATCTTGGCTTGATCTCCATTTTGAATGTCTTTATCTTTTTTAACGATAGTCAGCACATCATCAGCAACTGATTTCACAAACACATCTGCTGGGATTGTTGCTTGCGCAAAGGCTGAACAAGCAAACATCATCAAGCCAACACAAAGAGTGATTACGCATTTCATATTATTCTGCAGCCTTAGTTGATTCAGAAGATTTTGTATCTGAAGCTTTGTTGTATAAGAATTGACTAATCATTTTTTCAAGCACTACCGCATCTTGCGTATGTGTAATTTTGTCGCCATTTTTAAGCTGAACTTCTTCACCGCCAGCTTCTAAACCAATATATTGCTCACCAAGAAGGCCTGCCGTATAGATATTCGCAAATGTATCTGTAGGGAATTGATAACGCTTATCGAGTTTAATAGTGACTTTAGCTTCATAGTCTTTGCTATCGAACACAATGCCATCCACACGCCCAATTACAACACCGGCACTTTTTACTGGCGCATGCGGTTTCAATCCACCAATATTTTCAAACGCAGCAGTCACTGTATAAGTGTCGCCAATATTGCTAGAGGTTAGATTGCCGACTTTAAGTGCTAAGCCAAATATCGCAGCTAGGCCTAAAGCAACAAACACCCCGACCCATAAATCTACTGTTGTGCGTTCCATACTATCTCCAATTTACTACTATTTCTTTATAAAAAATCAAACGCTTATCATAAACGACGTCAGAATAAAATCCAAAGCCAACACTGCCAAAGAAGAATTCACTACGGTTCTTGTTGTAGCGCGACTCACACCCTCAGCGGTTGGCGGCGCATCGTAGCCTTCAAATAGTGCAATCATGGTACATACAACGCCAAACACGACACTTTTGATGACACCGTTCAAAATATCATCACGAAAATCCACACTTGCCTGCATTTGGGACCAGAAAGCACCATCATCGACACCAATAATAGGAACGGCGACAAAATATCCGCCTAAAACACCCACCATAGAAAATAGCGCAGCTAAAATTGGCATAGAAATCACACCAGCCCAAAATCTAGGCGCAATCACACGGGCCACAGGACTCACCGCCATCATTTCCATCGCAGACAACTGCTCCGTAGCTTTCATTAAGCCAATTTCCGCCGTAATGGCCGTGCCTGCACGACCCGCAAATAATAATGCCGTTACTACGGGACCTAACTCGCGGACTAAAGACAAAGCCACCAAAACACCAATCGCTTCAGATGAACCATATTTCTGCAACGTGTTATAGCCCTGTAAGCCCAGGACCATGCCAACAAAGAAAGCTGAAACTAAAATAATCAGCAACGAAAGCACGCCCGTAGCGAAAATCTCACGCACAATTAAGCGAGGGCGCTTAAAGCTCTCAAAAAGATAGACCCAAACATAAAAAAACAACCTAGCGGCGGCACCAATACGCCAAACACCCTCTATTGCTCGATGGCCCAAACCTACAAGCGTTGATTGCAATCCTTTAAACATCATGGCCTCTTAACATTTCACGCTTGTAATCTGGCGCTGGGTAATGGAATGGCACTGGACCATCGGCTTCGCCATGCACGAACTGATGAACAAATGGCATCTCTGAATTACGCAGCTCATCTGGCGTACCCTCAGCAACAACAACCCCACCTGATACAAAATAGACATAATCCACAAAAGTGAAAGTTTCATGGACATCATGGGTGACGACAATCGATGTTGCGCCAAGCGCATCATTCAAACTACGAATCAAATTGCACACAACACCCATAGAAATAGGATCAAGGCCAGCAAACGGCTCGTCATACATAATAATTTGTGGATCTAGCGCAACAGCGCGAGCCAATGCAACGCGGCGGGCCATCCCACCAGAAAGTTCTGTTGGCATTAAATTATGGGCACCTCGAAGGCCTACCGCATTTAATTTAAGCATCACAAAGTCACGGACCATAGACTCTGGCAAGTTGGTATGTTCGCGAATCGGGAAAGCGACATTTTCGAAGACGGACAAATCGGTAAAAAGTGCGCCGAATTGAAATAACATGCCCATTTTGCGCCGCAATTGATACAAACCATCACGGCTTTGCTCGTGCACCACATCGCCGTCAACACGCACTTCACCCACGTTTGGTTTTAGCTGGCCGCCAATCAAACGAAGTAAAGTGGTTTTACCACTGCCGCTACCACCCATAATGGCCACCACCTTGCCACGTGGGAACACCATGTTGATGCCCTTATGAAGCAATCGGCCTTTGTAGCCAAACGATAGATTATCAATTTCGACGATGTTGTCGGACATAATATTACGCACTAAAAGTATTACGCTATTTTAATGCATATTGGGTGTGATTGATAATAGAAATGAAAAAGCCCGCCAAAGCGGGCTTGAAAAACTCAAATGCCATTAAAACGCCATGCAAATGGTATATTTAGTTGAGTCATCAATAGTTGGACTATTTCCTATCGAAGTCACAGCAGCAACTGCAGTCACACCAGTCACACTAGAAGCAACCATCACATTACCTCCTGCAGTATTTCCATCATCAAGCGCCGTGTCTAATTGCTTTGCAAATTTACCTAATATGCCCGCAGAGCAAATTGCATAGGACCCCTTTAAATTAGCAATCGTTTTATCAGGATTTGATTGAACACCAATACGCCCTCCTTCAGCATTTGTAGGCAAGTAAGTAGCATCAGTCGTAACTGTTGGCCCTGTTGCCAACCCAGCCAATCTGACATGCTGCCAATAATCAAAAGTTTCACCTGATGCTGCATCCCATGCACCCGATATAAGACCATCGCCATTGCCATCATTCGTTGCATTCACATGATTTTTCGCTGCACTATCGTCGCCCGGCAATGCCCTGAATTTGTCCTGATAACTATAAATCTGAACCTGTGCATTTCTAAAGTCACTCGCCATATTTTTAACTTTGGCGCTATTTATCAACTCTTGTCCTTTAAGTACACCGCCAAGCAACAAGCCAATAATCACCAGCACAATGGCTAATTCGATCAGTGTAAATCCAGATTGTTTTTTCATTTTATTCATCCCCGCCTTTCAAGACATTGGTATGGTGTTGATCAGAACCACGATTTAATTGCTTAGAGAGGCCGTAAGCATCAACCTAAGATTCAATTTTTTCAAATCATAGTTTACTGAACAAAACATTGCAACATAATGATAAATAAACATTTTAATTGTTAAATATTTAACAATTTACGACGGGGTTTATTGCATGAGGTTTGCCTATACTCACAAAAAGTAGCGGCCTAAAAATGGAATGGTAAAAACAAAAAATCCTGCGTCATCAGCATGTGCTGACTAACGCAGGATTTAGAAGAGATTGCGCGATGTTAAAACTATAGCGTGCCGTAAGAATGCAGCCCTGAAAGGAACATATTCACACCCAAGAATGCGAATGTTGTGACCAGCAAGCCAATGAGCGCCCACCAAGCCAGCATCGGACCACGCAGACCCTTCACTAAACGCAAGTGCAACCATGCAGCATAGTTAAGCCAAACAATAAGCGCCCAGGTTTCTTTTGCATCCCAAGACCAATAACCACCCCAAGCTTCAGCAGCCCATACAGCACCTAAAATAGTCGCGATTGTGAAAAATGCGAAACCTACTGAAATCGCTTTGTACATCAAGTCATCTAATACGTCTGCCGCAGGTAGGCGAGAGACCAAAATTTCTTTATCAACTAACAAATATGCACTCGCCACCATTGCTGCCAGTGAAAACGCGCCGTAGCCAATGAAGTTTGCTGGCACATGGATTTTCATCCAATAAGACTGTAGTGCTGGCACCAGCGGCTGAATGCCATTGGCATGGCGACTAAATGTATACCAAAGAATAAAGCCAACAGCAGCACTCACGACCAACATGACAAAACCACCAAGCTGTTTAGTCGCATAGCGTTGCTCGTAATATAAATACATCAATGAAGTTATGAGACAGAACAAGATGAAGACTTCATACAAGTTACTGAGTGGAATATGGCCAACATCTGGCGCAATCAAGTAAGACTCATACCAACGCACCATTAAGCCTACAAAACCCATCAACACTGCCGCCCACGTAAGGCTTGTAGCGACTTTACCTGTGAAAGCTGAGCGTGCGAAAAGTGCGAACCAATAAGTGAGCATTGCCAACACAAATAACACATTCATCCACATCACAGCAGTTTGGCTGCCAATTAAAAACTTCAAAAAGAAGACTTTATTAACGCTATCAAGATCGCCATGATAAAGATTAATTGAGAATAAACTTAAAGTGGCAATACCAACCAACAATAGACGAACAGGCTTCCAGCACCAACCCAACAAACTAAAAACAACACCCGCACCGAACAAGAATGTCGTTTCGTAAACATCCATAAATTGACTATATTTTGAATAGGCGATGACCGTTGAGGCTATTAGCACGATTGCATAAAGCCAATCTTTCCAACCAAGCTGGCTAAAAAATGGCACAGGATCGTCGTTGATATTGGTAGGTGTTAGGTTTTGTTTCGTTGCCATGATGTTGTCCTAAGGGGGTGATGACTTTCAATATTTAACGCTGTAAGAGTGCTGAAAGTTGACTTTGATAGCGATTAAATTCAATCTCAAAATCACGGTTTTTACGATTTGCCGACATTGCAAACAACACTGTTTGTTGTTGCGGTTTAATTAACAACCAAATCCGCCTTTCGCGAATATAAATCATCGCAAAGATTCCCAGCACAAGTAAGACCGAACCTGAGTAAACTAAGTTCTTGCCTGGAGAGCGAGTTAACTGCAAACCACTTGCTTCGCGCTGTTCAAATTTGGTCATTTGCAAATAAATAGGTTCGCCATAAAAGAACAAATCACTTATTGCATTGAGTGAGTCCTGTAAGAATGCTTGCGTATTTTCATCAACTTTTACATTTTTAATGCCCGCGCGCTCTTGGCTCAACTGATAGGCTTCGGAAGCTACTCCGGTAATAATTTTGATATATGTCTGTGCCGCAGCTTCACGTTGCGCTTTTGGTACAGACGCATCTATTAACTTAGCAATTTCAGCAAAACCACCATCACCAAACGCACCTAGCAACTGCACCACACTCGCCTCAAATTTAGTCTTAATAGCGGCATCATCCCCTGGCTTCAGTGCTTTCAATGCAAATCGATGGGCAATTTCTTGGTGAAGTGCTTTATTAAAAAGCACAGCCCTCATCCGCATAAAGCCTTGCATTTCAAAATTGCTATCTGCTGGAATACGCAAATACTTGAACTCTTCTTGCGGCGATGAACGCATGCCTGAAACAAAATAATATCGGCCATCCAACTGCAACGGCTGCATGTAGTTCACATACTCTTTGGCCTGACCTGCAGTATCACGCACCTTAAACGTCACATTAGGTCCAACATTGTGCGGCTTACCTTTGCCATCAAGACTTAAATTCAAAATATTGAATTTGCGAAAATCAATGAACTCTAGCTGAAGCCCATCTGCACCAGCCCCAAATTCGGTTTTGCCAAAGATAGCACCCTCTACAGGGATAGGCTTAGCCTCTGCGCTCAATATGCCCCAAACATCAAAGTTTAGCTTCGAGCCTCCGTCCTGAAAGTCCGACTGATAAATTGCGATCCCCTTATAAATTAGAGGATGATTCACGCTAATAGTGTGTTTAAGGGGTTCTTTTAGGTCGGGATCAATAATCACCAAATCACTCTCAAATGACTTGGGCTGACCCGTTGGGTAATGTTCAATTCTAAAGTCTGTTAGCGCAATGCTAAACGGCAGCTCCTGAACCATATAACCATCACGAACACGCTGAAATGCTACATCAGCACTTGCGCCCTCTGGCAACGTCATATTAGCTCTAAAGGATAAATTACTGACAGACAGGCGACTTTTCTTAGGTACCTCATTTGCAGGGATATCGCGGGATTCCACTGTTTTTTGTCCGAACAACTCTTCTACTTTGAGTGGCACATTGCCATCCATTAAGCCACCAATACAAATAATGACAATGGCAGCATGCGTGAAAATGTAACCTAAGCGTTGATAACTCCCTGCCTTAGCAGCAATTAGCTCACTACCATCTTTATGTTTAACCGTTCTAAAACGAAAACCACGGGCAGTTAAAAAGTGACTCAAATCTTGCTTAGTTTTATCTAAATTCTCACCGGTAGCGTATTCGTGCTGATGACTAAATGCATGTAAAGACTTTTCTGTGACTTGCTCACGATAAGCGCGAAGCTCTTTGAGCATCAAAGGGGTGTTTCGATAAATACAAAGGCTTGTGGATGCCACTAAGAAAACTAGAATCACCAAGAACCAAGCGCTATGATAAACATCATAGAGCCCAAGCATTTCAAACAAATCAAACCAAAACTGACCAAACTGAATGACATAATTTGCATAAGGCTCATTTTGCTTGAGCACCGTACCAATAATCGAGGCAATGCCTAATACTGTCAGCACGCTTACTGCGAAGCGCATCGAGCTGAGTAGCTCATATAATCTTTTAGAATTCGTCATTCAAACCTTCAAGCAAATTGGATTTCCAAAAATTAAGGGTGGCAGTGCCACCCTCATTCACTTGGTAGCACTTAGCTACCAAATAGTTTCAAATTAATGCAAACCCTGAATGTAATCTGCCACTGCTGCCATTTCAGCTTCTGACATTTTCGCTGCAATCATACGCATCACTTTAGCATTGTCATTTGCACGCTCACCAGAATAGAACGCCTTTAATTGCGTCACTACGTAATCCGCATGCTGGCCAGATAAACGTGGGAACTGAACTGGCACGCCGGCACCGGTAGCGCCGTGACATGAAGCACAGGCTGGAACACCAACACTTGCAATACCACCACGATAAATTTTTTCACCTAAAGAGCCTGCCGCGTTTGCTTTAGCGCTACCCACTTTACCTTTTTGCGCACCAAAATAAGCTGCTACATTGGCCATATCTTCTGGGGAAAGGCTGGCTGCCATGCCAGACATGACAGCATTTTTACGTTCGCCAGATTTAAAGTTTGCTAATTGCTTAGCGATATATTCAGGATGTTGCTGAGCAAGTTTAGGATTGGTTGTAATCACGCTATTACCGTCAGCGCCATGACACGCCGCACAGACGCCAGTCACAATTTTTTCACCCGCAGCCGCATTACCAGCCGCTTCCGCAGCTGAAATCAAACCAACAGACATCAGGATAATTGCTAATACGTTACCGATTTTCATGCTTATTTTCCCTTAAACCTTGTGACTGATACATTTAGAATAATTAAAACATTTTATCGAAAATCGCCTAATCGTGGTAGCATTTTCGGCCTTGAAAGGGTTATCTTATGCCGTTGTTCCAAAATGCCACGTTTTACATTTCCGCACACCACCTTCGCGACTTGCCAGCACCGGTAGGCATTGAGGTCGCATTTGCTGGACGTTCTAATGCGGGCAAGTCTAGCGCGCTCAACACTTTGGCCAACCACAATCGCCTTGCATACGTCAGCAAACAACCAGGCCGCACGCAACTTATCAATTTTTTCAGCCTAGGTAACGATCGATTCTTAGTCGACTTACCTGGCTACGGCTATGCAAAAGTGCCAGCATCAATGCGCGCACATTGGCAAATGACCCTATCGAGCTACCTAAGCCATCGCTCAACCCTTTATGGCTTAGTATTAGTAATGGATTGCCGTCACCCACTCACACCACTAGACCGCCAAATGTTGGACTGGTTCTCACCAAGTGGCAGACCTATTCATGTCTTGCTTACAAAATCGGACAAATTATCACGTAATGCTGCAAACCAAACTTTGCAAGCGGTGAAAAAAGAATTACAAAGCATATGGGGAAATTGTACGATTCAGCTCTTCTCAAGTTTGAAAAAACAAGGCGTGGAAGAGGCTGAAACCGTAATTGGTGCTTGGCTTAAGGACGATCCTTTATTGCCTGATGAAAATCAAATCCCAGACGCCGTGGCCTAACTTAATTCCACGATTTTCAAATTTGGTCAGCGGACGATAAGCTGGCTTGGGTGCGTAATCTTTTGCTGAGTTAGTGAGCAAAGGCTCCACCTTCAAAATATCCAGCACCCATTCGGCATATTCCTGCCAATCAGTTGCCACATGCAGATAACCGCCCTCTTTTAGCTTTGAACATAACAACTTCACAAACTCAGCCTGAATCAATCTACGCTTATGGTGACGCTTTTTATGCCATGGATCAGGAAAGAAAATATGAACGCCATCCAAGCTAGCGTCTGCAATCATATGATTAAGCACATCCACAACATCATGCTGAATGATACGAACATTACTCAACGAATTCTCACCAATTAATTTAAGCAAACCACCAACGCCAGGCGTATGCACTTCAACGCCCAAGAAATCTCTCTCTGGCATCCCTTCAGCAATCTTCGCTGTGGTTTCACCCATGCCAAAACCAATCTCCAAAACTTTGAGGCTCTCTGGTCGACCAAAAGTCTTAGGCAAGTCTAAAATTTCAGGGGAGTAATCAATGCCAAATTGGGGCCAGTTATCTGTAAGCGCTTTTTCTTGGCCCTTGGTTAAGCGACCTTGGCGCAAAACATAACTACGAATGCGGCGCTGTGTCAGATCTTCTTCTGCTTCAACATGTGAGGTGTTTTTATTCATGGGCGGCATTATACGTGAAGCTACAAAGTATGCGATTTATCACCACTAGAAAATCCAATATAAGGAATATCTAAATTTTTCTCAAACGCGATGACTTTAAATAAATCGCCCATTTCAGCGGGAGAAAGTAATTTTTGTGCCGATGCCGCCAAAGGGAGATAAGTTGCGGCGTCACTCGCAGGGGTAGATTGCAGCAATTCAGTAATGCCCGCATTAATTAAAAATTGTGCCTGTGTCAAAAATCCGACCAACTCAAGATCATTCGCCACCCCCGCTTCAGCCACTCTTGTAAAGTCGACATGCGCCGTAATATCTTGCAGACCAAGATAAACTAAAGGATCACCATGTGAGCGATGTCGGTAGTGGCACATCAATGTGCCTTGATTCCGCTGTGGATGGTAGTACTCAGCCCGAGAAAAACCGTAATCAATCATCAACAGCATGCCACTCTGCAAACTATTAGCCAGGCTGGAGACTAGGCCAGATGCGGCCAGACAAATTTCGGTTGTGTAGCCATCCATTAAATGAAGGGCTTCAACAAAATCTTTTAACGCGGGAGATGTCACTGGTGTTTCTTCCCAAGCCAAACCGTCATGCGCGGAAACCACACCCATTTCAGAAAGACCCTCAAGCGTTTTTTTAACAATATGCACAGGCAAAGCGTCCAACACTTCATTTGCAAATATAAGCCCGTCAAAATGATTGGGCAGAGCATCCAACCAAACAACGCGCTCGATTAAATCATGAGGCAAAGCAGCCTTTAAGGTTGCTTGCTGTACTTCACGTAAATGAGCGCTAACTTCTAAAATCATGTACCTTGTTGGTAACTGCTCGAGTTTAGATAACTCCAGCAGTAAATCTTTAGCTAAACGGCCAGTACCTGCCCCCAGCTCCAAAATATCATTTGGCTTATTTTGTGTTTGAAGCGCGTTTAATACTTGCTGTACTTGCCTTGCAACAGTCTGCGCAAATAAGGGAGAAATTTCTGGCGCCGTCACAAAATCGCCACTCAAACCGAACTTTTTGGCGCCGCCGCTGTAATAACCAAGGCCTGGCGTGTATAAAGCCGCGTCCATCAACTGGGCAAAATTAATCCAGCCACCTTTGCTGGCAATAAGCGACTGGATAGATGAAAGCAATGCCGCACTATGTGCGACTGCATCTGAATCGGGTTGCGGGAATGATGTGTGCATAAAGACTAGATTATAATTGCTGAAGACGAAAAGTCAGGAAAAAACGTGGAAGACAGCTTACAAAACAAAGTTATTTTAATCACTGGCGGTGCTAAACGCGTTGGCGCGTCTATATGCAGGCTGCTTCATGCAAGTGGTGCGAACTTGATGATTCATTACCGTAGCTCGGTAAAGGAAGCCCGTGCACTCCAAGCAGAACTCAATTTACAGCGTGCTAATTCCGTTGCCATTATTCAAGCGGATTTACTTAACTTGTCCATTCTGCCTAGCTTGATTCAAGAAAGCATTCATCATTTTGGGCAATTGGACGTGCTCATCAACAACGCATCAAGCTATTACCCAACTGAGATTGGCGATATTAAAGAGGATCAGTGGCAGGATTTAATGGGTTCTAATTTAAAAGCACCTTTGTTTTTAGCACAAGCGGCAGCGGTTGAATTGCGTAAACAACACGGCTGCATTATTAACATTACAGACATGCATATAGAGCGCCCTAAAAAAGGTTATATCGTCTACAGCGTAGCTAAAGCGGGGCTGGTTACCCTCACCAAATCATTGGCGCACGAGCTGTCACCAGAAGTCCGAGTCAACGCAGTTGCTCCGGGCCCAGTGATGTGGCCTGAAGACAACCCACAGTTTGATGAGCTTTATCGACAACGTGTGATTTCACAAACTTTATTAAAACGCATCGGCGAACCCAATGACATCGCAAAAGCTGTAAAATTCCTCATACAAGATGCCCCTTTCATTACAGGTCAAATTATTGCTGTTGATGGTGGCCGTTCCCTTAATCTATAAAACAAGCTAGCTTTAAATGATCAAACACCTACCAGAAAACGCCTCCAACACCTTTATTCGCCTTCGAAATAGCCTAATTAGCGCAACTGGCAAGGCGATTGGCGATTACAACATGATCGAAGATGGCGATACCGTTTTGGTATGCATGAGTGGCGGCAAAGATTCACACGCAATGCTAATGATTTTGCTAGCACTGCAAGAGCGCGCACCAATTGACTTCAAATTAATTGCGATGAATTTGGACCAAAAACAACCTGGCTTTCCTGCGGAGATATTGCCGGCATACTTGGAAAAGCTTGGTGTTGAATATCGTATTGTAGAAGCCGACACTTATTCCATCGTGAAAGAAAAAATTCCCGAAGGCAAAACTACCTGCTCCTTATGTTCTCGTTTACGTCGTGGTGTCATCTATCGCACCGCTAAAGAATTAGGCGCCAATAAAATTGCCTTGGGCCACCATCGCGATGACATCGTTGAAACTTTATTCTTGAATTTATTCTTTGGCGCGAAAATGAAAGCCATGCCCCCAAAACTAGCGACGAATGACAAACAAAATATCGTGATACGTCCACTTGCTTATTGCGCTGAAAAAGACATTGCCGCTTACGCTCGCCAAATGAGCTTCCCAATCATTCCTTGCGACCTTTGCGGCTCACAAGAAAACTTACAACGTCAAAAAATAAAAGAAATGCTACATGCTTGGGAGATTGAACAGCCAGGGCGCGTAAATAATATTTTCCGAGCCATTGGCAACGTTGAGCCTTCACACCTTGCTGATACAAATTTATATGATTTTAAAAACCTTAGCCAAGCATCGGCAGAAGATGAAGACCCTTTGTTCGGAGATATTGCCGAAAAAGAAAAGCCTGAAGGCGCACTCAGCCTAGGGAACAGCGAAGGCACACGCATCGAATTTATTCGCAATCTTTAGCAATAAAAACAGTTCGGTTTTAGCAACTCTTGAAAAAATTATTTAAGAACTTGCGCCTCTCTCCTTGTATAGACAAGGTTTTACTCTTATCATCCCCTCAATTAGCATCATTCTTGTAAAGCGCACATGTCAAAACTGTTGATTGTTGAATCCCCCTCCAAAGCCAAAACGCTTGAAAAGTATTTAGGCAAAGAATTCAAAGTACTCGCCTCTTACGGCCATGTGCGTGACCTTATTCCAAAATCAGGCGCAGTAGATACTGAAAATGATTTTGCGATGAAATATGAAATTATCGACCGCAATTCAAAACATGTCGATGCCATTACGCGTGCTGTAAAAGATGCTGAAGCCATCTACCTTGCAACCGATCCGGATCGCGAAGGTGAGGCGATTTCCTGGCACATCGCTGAGATTTTAAAAAGCAAGAATCTCATTAAAAACAAATTAATGAAGCGTGTGGTTTTCCACGAAATTACTAAAACTGCCGTTCAGCACGCTATCGATGAACCACGCGATATCTTGATGCCGCTCGTCAATGCACAACAAGCGCGTCGGGCACTTGATTACTTAGTGGGCTTTAATCTTTCTCCACTGTTGTGGAAAAAGATTCGCCGCGGCCTATCAGCTGGTCGTGTACAAAGCCCAGCACTGCGTTTAATTGTTGAGCGTGAGCTTGAGATTGAAGCTTTTAAGAGCCAAGAGTATTGGTCTATCCATTTAGAATCACGCAAGCATCAGCATAGTTTTGATGCAAAATTGATTCAACTTGATGGCAAAAAAGTTGAGCAATTTACCGTCATTAACCAAGACCAACAAGCTGATATTGTTGGTGAGTTATTACTTAAAAGCGCGGGCAAAACCACTGTTAGCCGCGTTGAGAAAAAGCAACGTAGCCGAAGCCCTGCTGCGCCATTTACCACCTCAACCTTGCAACAGGAAGCCGTTCGCAAACTAGGTTTCACCACTAGCCGTGCTATGCGTATTGCGCAGCAACTCTATGAAGGTATTGATATTGGCGGCGGTGCAGTTGGTTTAATCACTTACATGCGTACCGATTCTTTCAGCCTAGCAGCTGAAGCCATTGCGCAGATTCGTGGTTATATTAAAGACAACTTTGCAGCCGACTACTTACCTAAGTTACCGATTGCATACAAAACTAAATCTAAAAATGCACAAGAAGCCCACGAGGCGATTCGCCCAACTGATATTTCACGCACACCAGCAAGCGTTGAGCAATTCTTAACCCCTGAGCAGTTCAAGCTTTATGAAATGATTTGGAAGCGCTCTGTGGCGTGTCAAATGGCACCTGCAAAGTTTGATGCAGTCAGTGTTGATTTGGCGATTGGTAGCGATGCCAATCTATTCCGTGCTACCGGACAAACGCTAGTATTCCCGGGTTTTATTGGGGTTTACATGGAGGGCGTGGATGATGCGGAAGAAGAAAGCGAAACCAAATTACCTGTGCTAGAAACCGGCGAGATACTGGAAGTACAAAAGATCTTCGGTGACCAACATTTCACTGAACCACCACCGCGCTACGGCGAGGCTAGCTTGGTTAAAGTGCTTGAAGAGTACGGGATTGGTCGCCCTTCAACCTATGCAAGCATCATCTCTACTTTGCAAGACAGAGAGTATGTTTTGTTAGATAAAAAGCGCTTCACACCTACAGATGTTGGTCGCGTAGTGAACAAGTTCTTAACTGACCACTTTACCCGCTACGTCGATTACGACTTCACAGCCAATCTTGAAAATCAACTTGATAGCGTCGCTGATGGAGAGCATGAATGGATTCCGTTACTCAAAGAGTTTTGGGATGGCTTGCACAAACAAATCGACGACAAAAAAGATGTTGAGCGTCCTGGTACAGAGTTGTTAGATGAGGCCTGTCCAAAATGCGGGAAGCAACTCTCTAAACAACTCAGCCGTTACGGAAGCTTTATCGGTTGTGTAGGTTATAACGACACACCAAAGTGCGACTACAAACGCAATGTAGATGGCGCAGCTGCAATTAGTAGCGAGCCGACGCTCATCGGTGTAGACACCACGTCAGGCAAAGATATTCTATTGCTGAATGGCCCTTATGGTCCTTATCTACAACTTGGACTACCAGAAGCCGATGCCAAGAAGAAACCTAAGCGAGTGAGCATCCCTAAAGACATTCCACTTGCAAACGTCAACCTAGATGTTGCTCTGCAACTGATAGCATTGCCGCGCGACTTAGGCTTGCATCCAGAAACCAATAAAAAGGTGATTGCTAATATTGGGCGCTTTGGCCCTTACGTGAATCACGATGCAAAATTCAAATCTATTCCAAAAACTGATAGCGTGTTTGATATTGATCTACCCCGTGCAGTTGAGTTACTTGCACAGGCGAACACTGGTCCAGCGCCTATTCGTGAGCTGGGCAATCACCCAACTGAAGATGGCCAAATCGCCATTTACTCTGGTCGTTACGGACCCTATGTTCAACACGGCAAGATCAGAGCCACCATTGCAAAGAGCGAAGATCCTGAATCGCTAACCATGGAAGAAGCATTGGAGCTATTAGCTGCAAAAGCCCTTAAAGATGCCCCAGCTAAAAAGAAACCAGCAGCCAAAAAGAGTGCAGTAAAGAAGGCGGCGCCTAAAAAAGCCGTTGCTAAAAAAACGACAGTGAAAAAATCCACCGTTAAAAAAGCAGCGCCCAAGAAAGTACCAGCAAAAAAAGCGAACGCATAAAAACGCATCTGTTTTAGACATAAAAAAAGCGGCTATTTAATGCCGCTTTTTTTTATGTCTATCTGATATAGATTTAACTCATACGTGATGAAAAATTGCGTGCTTCCATCCATTTACGGATACGTTCAGCATCACCAATTCTCGAAAATTTACCCATCGAATCTAAAAACACCATCACCACAGACTTACCAGAAATTTCTGCCTGCATTACTAAGCAACGTCCAGCTTCACTGATGTATCCTGTTTTTGAAAGGCCAATCACCCAATTCTGACTGTTATTACGAACAAGCAAATTGGTATTAGAGAAATTGACTGGGTTTCGATAACCATGCACGTTGAACTCTTGTGAAGCCGTAGTACTGACTTGTCTTATCTGAGGATAGTTGTAAGCAGCGCGCACCATTTTTGAAAGATCCGCGGCAGTCGATACGTTTTCGCTATGTAAACCAGTTGAATCTACAAAATGGCTACTCGACATTCCTAAAGCATGTGCCTTTTCATTCATAGCTGCAACAAATGTAGTAATGCCACCCGGATAATTACGTCCCAAAGCTGAAGCCGCTCTGTTTTCAGAAGACATAATGGCCATGTGTAACAATTCAGCACGCGTTAACTGACTGCCTACTGGCAATTTAGAACTAGATCCTTTAAACGTATCCACATCAGCATCGGTAACTTGCAGGACTTCATCCATAGGCAAGTGCGCATCAAGCATGACCATCGCTGTCATCAGCTTGGTCACTGACGCAATAGGCGTTTGCGCATTAATGTTTTTAGCAAAAAGAATTTCACCCGTCGATTGATCCATGACCAATGCTTTTGCTGAGGCTAACTGAGGCTCACCAGAAAAAGTGGTTTTTTCAAAACTGACTTGTTGGATATCCTGCTTTCGAGAGGCTATATGCTTATGGGTCTTAACAGAGGCCTTCTTTGCAGAAGCATGATCATCAACAACATGATGAACGCGCTGATTGTGTTTTTTGTGTGCGGCTTCGGCAGCACTAAATGGCAGAGCCATTATCAATGCAACACATAGGGCAATCTTTTTTGATGTCATATAGCGACCTCTAATTGTTAAATCTTTAACAATTTTAACGAAATAATCTTGATTTGTCATTAAGATAGCTCATATTGGTAAGCTATTTTCTTAGAATAATTAATTTTTATTCATTTTAATGACTTTGTGAGAAAATAATACCCTTATTTATTAAGCCCAGCGACAATGAAGATCGACAACAATTTGCACTATTCCGGCGAGCATCTTTGGGTCAACACAAACGATCAAGGTGAGTGCTTATCAGGGATTACTGATTATGCGCAAGATCTATTGGGCGACATTGTATTTGTTGAGTTTCCAGAAATTGGTGCGCAAATCGAGGCGGGTAAGCCATGCGGCTTAGTGGAGTCAGTTAAAACAGGCTCAGACTTACACGCCCCACTAAATGGCGTTGTCACTGAAATCAATACAAGCCTTCAAGTTAATCCTGAACAAATTAACGACGCCCCTTATAAAACTTGGATTTTCAAATTCAAACCCAACAATCCAGCAGACATTAATAGTCTGATGGATGCAAAGGGCTACGAATCACTACTTGGCCAATCAAGCTAGTTAGGTTCTTCAGTATGCGGTGACACAACTAAGCGCACCGCATTGATCATCTTTTCAATCTCACCATTCACTTGGACACTGATTTCCTGACGCATTGTTGGCAGTTCGCTAGCAAAAGCCTCATGTATTCTATCTTTAAGTAATTGCTCAAGCGCCGGCACTTCACCTTTTAATGCTGTTTCAAATTCTTGCTTTGTTGCGCTTGCAAACGCTGACATCTCAGCAAACAAATCCGTTTTTACTTGTGTTGATGCAAGTTCGTAAATGCTTGGCAAGGTCTCATTCATCTTAACGCCAAGTTCTTGACTGGCATCTTCTTGAAGGCTTTTTAATTGTTCAGCCAAAGCATCATTTGCTTGCGCGACAATCGACTCATAAATTCCAGGTAAATCACGCGCCAAGTCTTGGCGCATCTGCGCTAAAGTCATCTCATGAAAATCAGCCAGCTGTTGCTGCAATGCATCCGTCACTTTCTCAATTGTGGCAGTTTGCAAATCTAGCAATCGAACATTTACTTTTTCCGCCAAGTTACTTTCCAGCTGAGGCATCATTTGCTCAAATTCAACACGCAACTGCTCCAAGGTTTGATCCTGAAGTTTACTCAGGCGACCCATCATGTCCGATTGAAATATTTCAGCACGCGCTTGATACATTTGCGGAATATCGGTCGCTAGATCAGCTTTGGTTTTATCTATAAAGTCACCCATATCACGCATGAGTTTCTGCTGCGCATCCTCAACTCCTTGGGTGACTTGTGATTCAAATTCTTGGCTCAAAGATGGTCGCAACTCCTGCAGAATTTCATTTTTAAGCATCTCACTTTGATGTGTCAATGCTGACTCAGCCAAAACCTTTTCTAAATAAGGCATCAGTTGAGCCACCGCAAACTCAAAGAATGCGGGAGTTAATAAAGGAGCTTCTGCGTTAGCGTAAACCTCAGTCAGTACGGGAATTTTTTCTTGTTTAGACGACATGGGATTCTCAATTAGTCATAACGGGCGGGCTAAATGCCTTTGCACGCAGCATCATAGCTTTTAATTTCATAACCACGGTCGCGGTAAAATTTATACCGAACACGCGCCTCTGTCTTATCCTCTTCATCGCTTCCGACAATTTCAATCAGCCTGCGAAATCGACTAAAAAATAAGGGTTGAGGATGCTGCAAGTTAATCAGCACTTCATCATGCAAAAGCTTCTCACCCTGCCAATCAACCACAATCGGTGTTTCAGCCGCAAGTGGATGATTAGCAGAATGGTTGGGCAAAAACTGCTGTGGCAAACGCCATAGATACTGCGCTATTTCTGTTGCACGGGCATCTGTTTCGGCAAGCACCATTAACTTTACATTTTTGGCGATTGCTTTTTCACTTAACTCAGCAAGTTTTTGAAACTTATCTTCCACATTAAAAAAGAACTCAACTCGCGTCATTTAATACTAAGCCTTTGCCGCACGATGCTTCAAAAACTGCGTTAACAAAGGCACAGGGCGACCTGTTGAGCCTTTTTCTTTACCTGATTTCCAAGCCGTGCCAGCGATATCCAAATGCGCCCAATGGTACTTTTTAGTAAAACGAGACAAGAAACAAGCTGCAGTAATACTACCGCCAGCGCGGCCACCAATATTGGCGATATCTGCAAAATTACTATCCAATTGTGGCTGATACTCTTCCCACAATGGCATGTGCCAAGCACGGTCTAAAGCATCCTCACCCGCGACCAACAACTCTTTAGCTAAGCGATCTTGATTACTAAACAAACCACTTGCATGATGCCCAAGTGCAATCACGCAAGCACCTGTAAGCGTTGCAATATCAATCACTGCAGATGGCTCGAATTTTTCTGCATATGTCAGCGCGTCACACAAAATTAAACGACCCTCAGCATCCGTATTCAACACTTCAATCGTTTGACCCGACATACTGGTTAATACGTCCCCAGGACGAATTGCATCAGCATCAGGCATGTTTTCGCACGCAGGAATGATACCAACTACATTTAATGGCAAATCCATCTCAGCAATCGCTTTGAACGTTCCCAAAACACTCGCCGCACCGCACATGTCATACTTCATCTCATCCATTTCAGCACCTGGCTTGAGCGAAATACCGCCAGTATCAAAAGTGATGCCCTTACCAACCAGCACGACTGGTTTCTGATCTTTTTTGCCTTGATTATGCTGAAGCACAATCAACTTAGGTGGCTGTGCACTACCTTGCGCAACGCCCAAGAATGAGCCCATGCCTAATTTTTTCAACTCTTCACGCTCAAGCACTTGAACCGTCAATCCATGGGTCTTCACCATTGCCAACGCTTGCTCTGCCAAATAAGTCGGGGTACAAACGTTTGGGGGCAAATTACCCAAGTCTTTGGCTAGACTCACACCAGATGACACTGCTAAACCTTGTTTGAGTGCTAGTTTTGCATCTTGATTATCATCATGCTCTGAGACGTGAATCTCTAGCTTAATCATGCCCTTTTGAGCTTCTTTATCTGACTTGTCTTTTTTACCCTTCATGACATCAAAGCGGTACAAAGCATCATTCACAGCTTCAACCATTTGTGCAATCTTCCAAGCGGCATCTTGTTTTTTATCGTCCGCATTGAGCACTTCAACTTCAGCTAAAAAGCTCGCCACGTCATTCGCACCTGTCTTTGCGAGCGCTTTGACAGATGCAATGACCGCCTTGCGATAATTTTTTTCATTCAATTCACCTTGCTTACCCAAGCCTACTAACAACACGCGTTCAGCATGAATACCAGCGACACTATGGAGTAATAAGCTAGAGGCGACTTTTCCATCCATATCGCCACGCTTTAATACTTTAGTCAGAAACCCGTCTGAAGCATGATCAATTGCTTGAGCAGAATGGCTAAGCTTGCCAGATTCGTAAACACCGACAATCACACAATCATTACGTTGTTTTTCCGATTTACCACTTTTTATGCTAAATTCCATCAGTACACCCTTTTCGCTAAATATCGTTGAATTATCCTGCGTTTTAGTTTGAAATCAAAATTTTGTACGAAATCATTTTTAACCAAACCTAATTAAATAGCCAAATAAAAGCCCAGCCAACTTATGATCTTCAAACGCTCACTTTCAAAAGAGCTGCTTCAAACGGCAATAGGTGCATTTGCAATTTTATTTGGCATTGTGATTGCACAGCGTGTCACTTACTACATTGGCATTGCTGCCAGCGGTAGCATTGCTAGCAATGCAATCAACACGCTTCTTGGTTTCAGCATGATCAAATTCATGCCCATGCTACTTTCTCTTACATTATTTCTCGCGGTATTACTTACATTAACACGCCAACATCGTGACAGCGAAATGGTCATTTGGTTTAGTTCTGGGCAAGGATTGGCCGCTTGGATTAAACCAGTATTAACTTTTGCTTCACCTGTAATTGTCTTGATTGCTTTTTTAAGTTTAATGGTCACCCCTTGGGCAACTAATAAAAGTACAGAATACAAAACCCAACTACAAAAACAAGACGAACTAGCCACCATCACCCCTGGTGTTTTCAAAGAGTCTAAACAAGCAGACCGTGTTTACTTCGTCGAGAGCTTCAATCAGCTTGGCGCAACCGTAAAAAATATTTTCATTCAGTCCGTACAACATCAAAAACTGGGTGTGATTGTCGCTAACCAAGGCCACCGTGAAACCATGGCCAATCGTGATAATTTCTTAATCATGGAACAAGGCCGCCGATACGAAGGCAAGCAAGATACGGAAGAGTTCACCTCCACATCCTTCGAAAAATACGCGGTCAGGCTAGAAGCGAAAGAGTCAAAGGAAAAGTCTCCCATGGTGATGCAGGCTGTCCCTAGTAGTGTCCTCTTGAGTCAACACAACCCAGTCAATAACGCTGAAATCCAAGGGCGCATTGCTATTCCAATATCCGCATTTATTTTGGTCTTGCTGGCTATCCCCTTAAGCTTTGTGGATCCTCGCTCTGGACGCTCCGGCAATATGGCGATGGCTGTTTTAACCTACATCATTTACAACAATATGATTAGCATCACCCAAGCATGGTTAACTCAAGGGAAGTTAAACCCGATGATTGGAATTTGGCCAGTACATTTTATATTTCTAACCCTGACGATTTATCTATTTTATCGTCGCGCTTTTCAGCTACCTGTCGTCCCAAGGTGGTAAGCAAATGAACATTATCAAACGACATCTCATTAAAGAAACAACTTACAGCATCCTGCTTATCATGGCTGCATTACTTGCGATGTTTGCTTTCTTCGATCTTTTGCAAGAGCTAGAAAGCGTGGGCAAAGGCTCTTATGGCATCGCCAAAATTTTGATTTTCGTTCTGCTAAGTGCGCCTGGGCATGTCTATGAAATCGTCCCTGTCGCAGTGCTTATTGGGGCGATGTATTCACTCACTCAACTTGCAAAAAACTCGGAGCTTGTGATTCTCAGAGTCAGCGGCATGTCGACCATTCAGATTGGATTAACGCTGCTACGCATTGGCGTTGTGTTTGCCTTAGTCACTTTCATTATCGGCGAGATGATCACACCAATCAGCGCAAAAACTGCTCAACGGATGCGAATAAAGGCGATTGATTCTGTCATTGCACAAGACTTTCGCTCTGGCCTTTGGGTAAAGGATGGCAAAAGTTTTGTGAACGTAGAACAGGTGCTTCCTGATGCAGAGCTGGTGAATATTCACATTTATGAATTTGATGAAAACTTTCAGATGGTTGCTATTAATCAGGCAAAAAAAGGGATATTCAATGGTGAAAGCTGGGACTTAACAAGCGTTACACAGACGCACCTAGGAAAGACGAACGTAAAATCTAATCACCTAGACAAGGCACAGTGGAAATCATTGATTCGACCAGAGTTACTTAGTATTTTATTGGTCGTTCCTGAGAGAATGTCCGCATGGAATCTCTATTCTTACATTTCACATCTGAGTAAAAACAAGCAAAAAACTTCACGCTATGAAATCGCCTTGTGGGCTAAATTAGTCTACCCAATGGCTTCATTGGTGATGGTCATGCTTGCATTACCATTTGGATTTTTACAACAAAGATCGGGAACAGTCACCACCAAGATTTTCATGGGAATTTTGCTTGGTATTTTGTATCAAGTATTAAACAAAGTCTCTCTGCATTTAGGCTTGTTGAACGACTGGAATGCATTCTCAAGCGCAGTGATGCCAACTTTCTTATTTTTTATCGCCAGCATACTGATGCTGATGTGGGTAGAAACACAGTAATAAAAAGGTAACTTTATTTCGCTTTGCTGCTTTTTGGCACTGCGATCAAACGCCCTCCCGTGAATCTGTCGTGTAAATACAAACCATCTCGGTCAAAGATCGCCCACAAAAAACTAACGCCAAAAAACAAACTTGCGAGAATGTAACGCTGCACCGCTTGCAACGCCGTCAATCTGGAGCCGTCTTGGCTGGTTAATTGAATACGCCATGTCTGCATTGCTAATGTTTGGCCACTTTTTGCCCAACAAAATACAAAATATGCACCCGCAACCGTCCAAGAGTAGATAAAAAATGTATTACGCTGGAGGTCTGAAATGGGGTCACCAAAGATGGCACGATAAATAATGCCAGCCACAAATAAAATAGCGAAGACCAAGATACTTTCATAGAGCACGCAAGCAATACGCTTAAATAGAGAAATTGAATGCATTTAGTGCTCGAGGTCTTCCGTACCGAATATTTCAGGATGTTGCGCTCTCAATTCCAGTCTTTTTTCTGGCGAAGCTTCTCGGTACTCATGCCACTTTTTACGTAACTCTTCTTTTTTTTCCGGAGGTAACGATTTGAATTGTTGATATCGTTTACGTGCGTTTTCACGTTCAAATGGGGTCATTCGACTCCAACCAGATAACCGATTTTGAACACGGCTTTGATGTTCAAGCGTCATTTTTGGATAATCGCGTGCAATCTCAAGCATACGCTCACGTTGCCACGGCCTCAAACTATCCCACTCATCTGACAATGGCGCCAACACTTGTCTTTGCTGATCATTGAGAGAAGACCAAGCCTTGTCTGCGCCATCTTCAGCGTTCACCAAATGCGCAAAGAAAGCAAGCGCACAGCAAACAATGATTATTGCTGTGTGTTTTCTGACAACCATATACCAAAACCCTCGTTCAAATAAGCTTCAGGAGGCAAGTCTGAAGCCAATAAATAAGCATCCCCTTGCTCGGAAATATCTTGATTAACAATATTTTGCATTGTGAATAACGCAACAAGACCTAAGCCACACATCAGTAACATCACCAAAAGACGATGCTGATGCCAATAATCACCGAACAGTTGTATCACGCCATTTTGGCTGATTGCCATTGCTGAGGAAGGCCTAGCCATATTGGCTAGCGCTTGTTGACGTGCATAGCTCAACTGCGAGTCTACCTTTGCATCGACATTTGAAGCGCGCTCATCCAAAAGCAAAGCAATACGCTTAGCGATTTCTTGACCTCGCAACACATTTTCTTGATTTTCAATTTCACTCTTCATTCTCTACTCCTTTCTTGGACGACAAAGGCCTAGCCAACAGATGTTCAGCCAACCCATGCTCCTCTAAAGTCGCCGCCATTGCGCGTACTGCACGTGAGCAATGCGTTTTCACGCTGCCTTGTGAACAACCCATAGCCGCAGCAGTGTCAGCAACGTCCATATCCTCCCAGTAACGCATTACAAAGGCTTCTCGTTGACGTGTTGGAAGCTTCGTCAACGCATCCTCAATGAGCGCCAAAGTCTGACGTTGCTCCAACTGAACCTCAGGTTCGTCACGGGCATCATGATTTGATCCGGCGAGCACCTCTAAAGGATCAGAGTCCTCACCATCCTCGCCAACTACGCTAAAAGAGGATAATAAAGTCGTCCAAACATTTCGTACTTTTTGGCGACGCCAATAATCACGCATCGTGTTTTGCAAAATTCGCTGAAACAACATAGGAAATTCACTCGATGGGCGTAAAGCATACTTCTCGGACAATTTCATCATGGCATCTTGCACAATATCCAATGCAACATGATCATCACGGACAGCATAGGCAGTTTGCTTAAAAGCACGACGCTCCACTTGCGTGAGAAAATCCGATAGTTCTTGTCGAGTAGCCATTATCTTAATGTATCGTGTTCACACAAAAAAGCAAAGCATCTTCATCAAATCTAAATTAAACATTCTCATTGGTAGCGGACCCATAATTTAGCTACAATCTACGACGGAATTATTTTCAAGATGCTATTAAAGAAACCATGACCACAAAACCCACCTGTTTGATCGTTGACGACGAACCCGATTTGTCAGAGTTCATTGCCATGAATCTAGAGAAAATGGGAATTAAGACAGATTGCTCTGAAACAGTTGCCGACGCAAAACATATGCTTGCCCACCGTCGCTACGACTTTTGTTTAACCGATATGCGCTTACCAGATGGAAATGGTTTAGATTTAGTCAAACATATTGGATTCCAACATGCAGGCCTACCAATTGCAATCATCACAGCCTTCGCCAACTCTGATAACGCTGTAGCGGCACTAAAAGCTGGGGCGTTTGATTACTTAAGTAAACCAATCGCATTGCCACAACTACAAGCTTTAGCAAAAGCAGCGATTAAGTTTGGGCAAAGTCACGAGCAAAAAAATGTTCAAGTATCTTTGTTAGGCAATTCAAAGCGGATGAATGATATCCGCCAACAGCTTGAAAAAATTTCTCGTAATCAATCTCCATTATTAATTACAGGCGAATTAGGCACAGGTAAAGAGTCAGCCGCAAGACTCATCCACCTGAACAGTTCAAGACACGAGCATCCATTTATCAAAGTAAATTGTGCAGTACTTAATCCAGAAAGTGCAGAAAAAGCATTTTTCGGACAAGCTCAACATTCCGAGCTCCCAAAAGAAAAAGAAGGGTTTCTTCAAGCCGCCAAGGAAGGGACGCTTTTTTTAGACAATGTTGAAAAACTGCCAGTCCGAATTCAAAACCAACTGCTCGATCTGATGCAGGAGAACAGCTTTAATTCCTGCTTAATCGGAGCAACGCACCAAGACCTAAGCCTCTTAATGGAGCAAGGATTATTCAACAAAGACTTTTATTACCAGCTAAATGTAATGAGCTTACAGATGCCGACACTGCGTGAAATACCAGAGGATATTCCTGTGATTGCGCAGCACTTGTTAAGACAAATAGCAGGCACTTATGGCAACGAGAATGCAACACTGTCCGAATGTGCATTATCCAAATTAAAAACCAGCCAATTTTTGGGAAATGTACGTGAGTTAAGAAACACGCTAGAGCGTGCGATTACTTTATGCGAGGGCAGTATTATTAGAGCGGAAGACTTGCTGGTCAAAGAAAAGATAGCGCTACCAGACCAATTAAAGTTAGATATTTCGAAATTACCACTGCCAGATTATTTGGAAAAAATTGAGAAGCAAGCCATTCTAGAAGCACTCACAAAAACACGCCAAAACAAAACAGCTGCTGCTAAATTGTTAGGCGTGAGTTTTAGAACGCTACGCTACCGTCTTGCTAAACTAGGGATGAGTAAAGAAAATACATCATTCCCTATCGAAGACGAATTAACTTAATGCCAACACTAAATAGGCGATGTACATTAAACCGTTTACCCAAACATGCCAAACTCGTAGCTGTCCGCGAGAGATCATCCAGCGTAACCAAAGCACACCGAGCAAAGTAACTACCACACCAGCAAACACTTCCTTTTGAGGAACCCAAGGAGTCAACATAATGCCAATCGCTGGCAACAGAGTCCCTTGAAATACCAAAGCGCCCGTAATATTACCGAAAGCCAATGTGTCTTTCCCTTTGCGCACCCACAAAATACTATTCACCTTTTCAGGCAACTCTGTCGCAATTGGAATCACCAATAAAGAAAGTAACAAAGGCGTAATCCCTAGCAACTCAGATGCACCCTCAATACCAGAAATAAAGCCTTTAGCCCCAGAGATCAACAAACCCAAGCCCATTAACAATTGCAGCATGACTACACCCATATGATTAGGGAGACCTAGTCGACATAAGAACATTGGGTTTTCTGCCTCAGTCGCGTGGCCATCTGCAACAAGATTTTTAGAGGCGCGCAAAGTCAGCATGATGTAAATAAAGTAAATCATGACCATCACAAAACCTATGCCGTATCGCACAGCTTTAATTTCATGCGGCACAAACAGCGCTAGTGTTGCAAAACCAAAAGCCACGAGAAAGAAATTTAAATCACGCTTAAGACCAGTTTTCTCAGGATGAAAATGTCCAGTCGCTTTTCTGTTTTTCAATACAGCAAATGCCAAAAGTGAAATAGACAATGTTGAAAGCATTAGTGGCGCACCCAGAATTGCACCAACACCAATCTCTTCGTTAACATGGGCATCACTGGTACCCGCCATCAAGGCTAAAAGTGGAACTGATGTTTCTGGCAACGCGGTTCCAACAGCAGCAAATAATGATCCCGTTACCCCTTCTGAAATGCCTAGTTTTTCACCTAAGTGCTCAAGTGCATTGGTAAAGACTTCGGCAGCAATTAGAATAACGATTAAGAATAAGAGTAATTCAGCGAAAATCATGGAAATTCCTCAAAAATGATTAGCTGAATTTTATCGGATAAGCGATGATTAAGCATGCAAAATCTTCAAATCAATCAGAATGGCCTTTGTGTTCAAGCGACGTTTATCGCATCACCGAACGTAGATCCACGACCATCCACTGAGGATATTTCACTTATTGTGATCCACAATATTAGCCTCCCGCCCAATCAGTTCGGGGGCAATGGTGTAATGGAACTATTCACCAACCAACTTAATCCGAATGCACATCCTTATTACGCTGAAATCGCACATCTAAAAGTTTCATCGCACTTTTTTATTCGTCGGGATGGGCTGTTATTACAATTTGCATCCTGTAATGACAGGGCTTGGCACGCAGGCGTTTCAACTTGGGAGGGCCGTGAGCGATGTAACGACTTCTCTATTGGCATTGAATTAGAGGGGAGTGATTTTGAAGCTTTTGAACCTCAGCAATATGAAACACTCCAATCACTCATCAGCAGCATTAAAAGTCACTATCCAATTAGAGAAATCGTAGGCCATTCGGAAATTGCACCAGGAAGAAAAACAGACCCTGGCCCCTATTTTGATTGGTCTTGCATCAAGACTTAATCACACTTTTTCGATGACTATCGCTATACTCTAGCCAATATTTAATGAAAGTAACTTCGCATGTTATCTAAGCAATATTATTCAACAAGTAGAAAATCAACACTGCTTCTGATTGCCATTACTTTATCGATGAGTTTTGCGTTGATTGCTTGTGGCAAAAAAGAAACTGACCAAGAGACTAAAAAGAAATCCCAAACCGCCCTGATTAGTACAACGACCGCTGAATCCAGGTCATTGGAAATTCGAGAAGAATCCATTGGCACGCTAGAAGGGTTGATTGACCCAACAGTGGCTGCTGAAGCAGCAGGGCGGGTCACTAAAGTCTTTGCACATCCTGGGCAAGCCGTAAAAAAAGGGGAAACCTTAGTATTAATTGATGCAACTGATTACAACCTGCAACGCGTCCAAACCCAAGCCGAGGTCGCCAGATTAGAAGCGCTCACTATCAATCAAAGCCGCATTGTTGATAGAAATCAAGTATTAGTCCAAAAGAAATTCATATCGCAAAATGCGTTAGACGATGTGACCACACAACATGCAGCGCTACAACAAGAACTTGATGGCGCAAAGGCACAGCTCGCAATCATTGACCATACTCGAACCAAAACAACGATTACTGCACCGATTGATGGCGTCGTTCAAAAACAAATTGTTTCCACTGGTGACTTTGTCAAAATTGGCGACCCTTTAATCCAAATCATCAGCAAACAAAAACTCCGGGCACATTTACCTTTACCAGAAAATATTGCTGCAAAAATTCATGCGGGAATCAAAGTACGTTTGAGCACCCCAACATCGACGAATGAAGTCATCAGCACCATCCATGAACTAAAACCACTCATTAGTGAAACCAGCCGTGCCGTTGATGTGATTGCTGATGTCAACGACCAGTCAGGTTGGCAACCTGGCGCTAGCGTTAAAGGAGAAATCATTTTAGGTGAACATGCTAATGCAGTTCTAGTACCTGAGCAGTGCATCGTCCTTCGCCCAGCAGGCGAAGTGGTTTATGTTGTGCAAGATGGTGTAGCGCTTCAAAGAATCGTTAAAACAGGAATGCGCCAAGATGGGAAAATTGAAATCACAGAAGGTTTAAGTGCCGGTGAAGTTATTGCTAAAGATGGGGCAGCCTTCCTCACAGACAAGGCTAAAGTAAAAATCGAAGCCAAAAAACAAGCTAAAGAATAAAAGAGAAAATTGCATGAACTTGCCTCAGCTTTCCATTAAGCGCCATGTCTTTGCATGGATGCTGTCTGCCGTCATCGTATTATTTGGTGTTATTTCTTACCAGCGCATTGGGATCGACCGCATTCCATCGATTGATTTTCCTATCATCATGGTCAACACCACGCTTAAAGGTGCAAATCCCGATGTAATGGACTCGAGCATTACTAGCGTCATTGAAGCAGCGATCAATACAACACCTGGCATTGAGCATATTCAGTCATCATCATCCCCTGGCGTTTCAACGATTACAATTACTTTTGCGCTCAATAAAAATATTGATGTTGCTTATAACGAAGTGCAATCAAAAGTCAGCCAAGTATTAAAAAAACTACCCAACGACACTGACCCACCAACAATTCAAAAAGTAGACTCAAATGCACAGGCTGTTATCTGGCTTGCCTTAACGGGCGATCGTACCATCCAGCAACTGAACCTTTATGCGCTCAATGTGCTAAAAAAGAAATTTGAAACGATCAACGGCGTCGGTGAAGTCACCCTAGGTGGCCGTCGTGACCGAGTAATTCGGGTTAGCCTCTCACCAGAACGGATGGCAGCTTATAAACTCACGGCTAGCGATTTAATCAACGCGCTCAAGCGTGAACATGTTCAGCTCCCAGGCGGATTTTTAGTCAGCGCCCAAACCGAGAAATTGGTAAAACTCGATTTAGAATTTCATAACATAAAAGATTTGGGTGAACTCATCATTAATCATAAAGATGGCGCCCCTGTTCGTCTTCAAGACATCGCAACCATTACCGACAGCATTACTGACAATCGACAAGTAGCTCGCTACAACGGCAATCCAACCGTTGGCTTAGGCATGGTCAAGATTGCTAACGCCAATACCGTAGAGATTATCAAAGAGGTTGAGCGTCGATTGGATGAGGATATACGGCCAAACTTACCACCTGGGATGAAACTAGAAATCTCCACTAATGATTCGATTTTTATTAATCAAATGGTGGCGTCGCTAAAAGAGCATTTATTCACAGGCACTCTGCTTGCAGCGCTGATTGTATTTATTTTCTTGCGCTCCATGCGTTCAACCTTAATCATTGCGACAGCTATTCCCGTTTCATTATTGGGTGCTATTGCGGTGATGTACTTCTCTGGTTATACCTTCAACTCAATGACTTTGCTTGGCTTGCTTCTGCTCATTGGTGTGGTTGTGGATGATGCCATCGTCGTGCTAGAAAATATTTTCCGCCACCGAGAAAATATTGATAAAGACCCGATCAGCGCAGCGATTAATGGATCCAGTGAAGTCACTTTTGCAGTGATTGCAGCATCACTCTCATTGATTTGTATTTTTGCGCCAGTGATTTTTATGGATGGCATTGTCGGCATGTTCTTCAAGTCATTTGGCGTAGTTGTGACCTTTGGCGTACTTGCCTCGTTATTCGTTTCTCTCACGCTAACGCCTATGCTTTGCTCGCGCTACTTGAGCGTTGGCCACAAAGAAAATAAATTCTATAGCGCAATTGAAAGAAATCTTGCCAAAATCGATAGTGCTTATGACTACTTACTCAACTTAAGCCTCAATCATCGCTGGCGCGTGCTGATTATCACCATACTATTTGTGATTCTAGGTGGCGGCTATGCCATGAAAAATGTACAAAAGGACTTTGTACCAGAAGCAGATGAAGGAAGCTTTACCATCAGCGTTAAAACCCCACTTGGCTCAAGTCTAGAATATACAAACTCACGTTTAAAATTAGTTGAAGCGGCGATCGCCTCACACCCGAAAGAAGTCGCCAGCTACTTTTCAACGATTGGTGCAGGCTCACGCGGTCAAGTGAACCAAGGTAATATCAACGTACGCTTAGTTTCTAAAACTGAGCGCGCACTAAGCCAAAAAGCACTCATCAAAACGCTTAAAAAACAGTTCGACCAAATCCCTGGTGTAAAGGCAATCCCATCTCCTGCATCGATTGCAAAAGGTCAGCGCTCAGAAAAACTGCAGTTCATTATCACCGGTCCGAGTCTTGAAGAAATTGGCAGTCTTTCTAAAAAAATACAGCAAACATTGTCTAAAAATACTGAAATGGGCAAGGTGGACTTAGATGTTCAGCTAGACCTGCCTCAACTAGAAATGAATATTGACCGAAGCCGCGCATCGGCATTGGGACTGAGCGCGAACGACATCGCAGGCGCTGTGAGCTTATATGCAGGCGGTCTTAATGTTGCCACATTTAACGATAGTGACGGTGATGGCCAACGTTATGACATTCGTATAAAAGCAAACGAAGATGAATTCAAGCAAACAACAGATCTCAGCAAAATCTACTTAAGAAGCGCCAGTGGCGAATTGGTACGTCTTGATACAGTTGCTAGCTTCAAACCATCACTAGGCGCTGCTGTAATTGGCCGCTACGATATGCAATACTCTGCCAACTTTTATGCCAATCCAAGCATGCCGTTAGGAGACGCCGTTACGTTGGTAAAAGAGACTGCTACCAAAACATTGCCGACAAATTACACACTCAAAATGTCGGGCCAAGCAGAAGAGTTTGGGAAAACATTTAAGAATATTAAGTTTGTGTTTATTCTCGCCTTCATCTTGCTTTACATGGTGCTGGCAAGCCAATTCAATTCTTTTGTACAGCCTGTCATCATTATGTTGGCACAGCCGCTTGCAATTATCGGTGGCTTAATTGCACTTCTGCTTTCAGGCGATTCGTTGAACATTTACTCGATGATTGGATTGGTGCTGCTGATTGGATTGGTCGCAAAAAATTCTATCTTGCTAGTGGATTTAACGAATCAGCTACGTGAACGTGGTGCAAGCATCAACGATGCACTTAAAGAAGCTTGTCCGATTCGTTTACGTCCAGTGGTAATGACCTCGCTCACCATCATCTTGGCGCTTCTGCCTGCCGCTTTGGGTTTAGGTGCTGGCAGCGAGACCAACAAGCCTCTTTCCGTCGCCATTATTGGCGGGATGATTTCATCAACCTTGCTGACGTTGGTAGTCGTACCAGCTGCCTACTCTTTGGTGATGAATGGTCTAGAAAAGTGGAAAGCAAGAAAGCATTAGTTTGAGGACCTTAGCAACTTACAAATGCTAACGACGAATCAATTTAACTAAATACTCCAAGGCCAAATCTTGGACTTTAGGTTGCCATAATGATGGATTTTGTGGGAAGTCTTCGAACTGTCCTGACCGCTCAAAACCTAAGCGCTCGTAGAATTCAATCAACTCATTCCGCAAGGTAATCACCGACAGATAAAAGCCAGCTACGCGCCATTCTCTTGCGGTAATAGCTTCAGCCGCTTGAATCATCTCGCGCCCATAGCCCTTGTTCTGCAATGAGGGCTTCACTGAGATCAAACCAAACTTTGCTGTATTTTCATTGTGTTCACAGGCAATACAAGCCACTACCTGATCACGCAGTACGCCAACCAACACAAATGCATCATCACGCCGAATTAACGTAGCAATTTCTGGGGTGGTAATGCGCAGGCCATCTAATAAATCCGCTTCTGTTGTCCAGCCTACACGACTACCCTCTCCACGATAGGCTGAGTTAACCAAATCAGCAATTGCGGAGGCATCATTTAACTCTGCTTTGTGAAAGCTAAGCATCGCTTATCGATTCACTAGTTTTTGAACGACCAAACTACCCACCATATCACCTTGAACATTGACTGTAGTGCGAAGGGTATCAAGCAGTCTATCTATCGGTAACAAAATCGCAATCGCCTCTGCAGGCAAGCCAACTGACTGTAAGACCATGACCATCGTCACCATGCCAGCACTTGGAATCCCAGGCGCACCCATCGCAGCAATCATGGCGGTAAAGAAGACAATAAATTGCTGTGCAAGACTTAAATCAATACCTGCAAGGTTTGCAATAAATAACGCAGCAGCAGCCTCGTAGAGGGCTGTGCCATCCATATTAATGGTTGCGCCAAGCGGGATCACAAAGCCTGCAATTTCGGGCTTAACATGTAAATGTTGCGTGACACAACGAAGCGTCACTGGCAAAGTGGCTGAGCTTGAGCTCGTAGCAAAAGCTGTCACTAATGCCTCTCTAGCCCCACGCCAAAACCATAATGGGGACTTACCCGTAAAGACAAATAAAATCAGTGGAAGGACAACGACACCATGGAATAAAGTTGTTCCTAATACCACCGAGACAAACTTTCCCAATGTACTTAACATTGCTAAATCTTGAAGAGCAACTAATTTAAGCAACAGTGCAAAAATGCCTAATGGAGCTAAACGCATAATCCAACTGACGATGCGCATACAAACTTCCAATGCCTCTTGTAGCAAGACCAAGATATTTTTGTAACGCTCACCACCCATCACTAATGCGACACCCAAAATCAATGCAAAAACAACGACTGCAAGCACATTCCCTTGAGAGAGTGCAGTAAATGGGTTAAGGAAAATGCTGTGTAGAAACTGCGCAAAGAACTCAGGCAAAGGCAATTGCTTTGCTTCAAAGTTTTGCATGTCATCAGCGAACATCGCCAAGTGTAAGCCAGCACCAGGTTTAAAATAGTTGCTAGCGAATAAACCTAATGCAATCGCAATGGCCATAGAGATGACAAAAAAGCTAAGCGTAGCAACCCAAACCTTGTGCATTTGCTGATGCTGACGCAAATTGGCGATGCCAACCACAATCGAGCAAAACACCAGAGGAATCAGAATCATTTTCAGCAAGTCAATAAACAAAGTAGCGACCAAACTTGCTGAATACAAGCCTAGTTTAACCACCTCATGCTCAACGCCAAGCCCGTGAAAGTACCAGCCTAAACCGATGCCTGTTAGGGCGCCAATCAGTATTTGTAAATTAAGGCTTGGTGATTTCATTATTTAAACTTTTGCCTTTTTTGGTGCCGCTTTTTTAGCAGTTGATTTTGCAGCTGCCGCTTTTGTTAGTGCTTTAGATTTAGAAATTGCCGCCTTTTTTCGTTCAGCTTTCACTATTGCCTCGTCTGGCTCGTTAGCAACTTCAACCAGTTCTGATTTGTCTTCTGCAGTTGGTTTTACTGGCATCGTTTTTTCAAACACGGCCGCAAAGAAGCCATCCGTTTGGTGCAAATGGGGTAATAATTTTAGATAATTACCCGTATCCAAATTGATTTGCTGTTGCGCCAAAATGCTGTTCGCTGGCACTAATACAAACTCAGGATTTACTTTCAAGAAAGCTTCTGCGATTTGTTCGTTTTCATCTTGCAATAAACTACATGTCGCATAAATTAAACGCCCGCCAGCTTTTACCAATTTAGCAGCGCGCGCTAAAATATTAGTTTGCTTCACCGTTAACTCTAATACGTCTTGTGGTTTTTGACGCCATTTCAAATCTGGGTTGCGACGCAAAGTGCCGAGTCCACTGCAGGGCGCATCGACTAATACACGATCAAATTTACCATTAAGACGTTTTAATTTGGGGTCAGCTTCGCTACTGATTAATTGGCTATGCAAATTCGATAGGCCTGAACGCTTTAAGCGTGTACCTAAGTTTTGCAAACGTTTTTCTGACACATCAAAGGCATAAATTCTGCCAGAGTTGCGCATTAAAGCACCCATCGCCAAACTCTTACCGCCAGCACCAGCGCAGAAATCAGCGACCATTTCACCACGGCGTGGGGCGACTAACTGCGCCAACAATTGACTGCCTTCATCTTGCACTTCAATCTTGCCTTCAGTAAACAGCACATGGCGGCTAATAGTCATTTTTTGCGGCATACGCAAACCATTTGGAGAGTACGGAGTTGGCACAACTTCAGTATTTTCGGATGCAAATTTAGCCATTACATCTTCACGCGTCGCTTTAACCAAATTCACACGCAAATCCAGAGCAGCTGGCTGGTGCATACTTCTAGCGATTGTTAGCGCTTGCTCTTCACCATATTGCTCAACCAATTTATCCCAAAACCACTCTGGCAAATCAGCTTGCATGGCTTTACTAATATCATCCGTTTTCTTCGCTTTAATTTCCAACGCCCACTCTTTTTGTTGAGCATTTAAGGTATCAGCTAAGTCACGCGTACTCATGCCAAGCACACGCACCAAATAAGCCACTAAGAGCTTACGCGGATCATCGCCACCAGCTACATAAGTCAAAAATGATTTACGGCGCAAAACACCATAAGCTGACTCAGCAATAAATGCTCGGTCTTTAGTGCCCAAATCACGATTTTGCTTGAAGAACCAACCGAGTTTTACGTCAGCAGGGCCCGTGTTAGAGAGCACGTCTGAAAGCGCCACGCCAGCGAGTCTTAAGAGATTAGGGTTTATTGTCATTTTGCGATATCGGTATCTATGCGAGTGGCGATGAATTCGTACCCGCTACCGTCCTTTGCTATTTTTAAAATTTTAATGGGGATAAATCGATAATCTTCCGCTAACCAGACATCGGTTTTTTCTTCTGCATCACCGCTACTTTTAGCAATGTGATACGTATTAATTTGGCCAAACTTAGTTGCAATTACTTCCTCAGAAATAAACTGATAGTTATAAACGCGCACCATTTTTCCATTAGTTAAAGGCCACTCCATCCTCTCTAGAGGTGGCACAAACATAAACTGATACATAAAGCTTAAAAAGTCCTGCGTGCCTTCTGGCAACTCTTCTACCACTTCTGTTTTTGCATTTTTGAGGGTCAATTTATAATTAACCCAATCAAAATTCGCTGCCTGCAACTTGTCAGGCTTGCCTGTCACTTCAACGCGATAAGCTTCTGGCTGAAGGCCCTGCTCCATTATTTTTCCGATGCTGGTTTCAATACGTTTTCCAGCAAAAGCAATCGAGGCCAACCCTACCGCTTCCATCTCACTACGCAAGCTATATCGACCTTGTGGGTCAGCTTGATAACGATAATGCGCACGGCCACTGCCAAAACTATTCACGCGTTTTACATCAAAATCCATATCCACAAATGAAGGTGGCGGTAATCGCGGCATCTCTTCGTATGCAGGTCTATCTTCCTCGCGCCATAATGGCTCAGTTACTTGAGGCGCTTCCGCCTGCAAAGAGGTATTTGGTTTTATTGACTCACGTCTAATTTCATGGGGGTCAGCCAAATGCCTTGCTGGCTTATGTGCCTTTTTAGCCGATGGCAATGGCTTTTTCACAGGCGGAGGAAGCAACTCAGCCTCTATCAAATGCGATGACGATTCGAAGTTCGGTAGCACAAAACTCCAACCACCAAGCAATAAAATATGTAACAACACCGACAGCAAAATTGCCCACAGCCAGCGTTGTGGCACACGAATTTGATGCAATTGAAGTGTTAAAAATTTGCTATTTTTCAAATGATGTTTTACTGATGGTTCAAAACACAAAACAATCAAAAATCATTAATCTATATGCATGCTGGTCAGCGTTTGTTCGATAGTCGCGCCATTTTCTTCGCGAATGATGATTTTTACTGGCAAATAAAAGTGCTCTAACGCCAACCAAAATTCTTTTTCGTTACCACCACCACTTTCACTCGCATTACTTAAATGCAAAGTCTTAAATTGACCAGAGTCCATCTTCAAACTCACATCACGCTCAACTGCTTTGTAACTATAAACACGCTGCTTTTTACCTGTGGTAATTGGCAAGCTCACCTCATCCCCTTTGGGTGGAAATAGCATCCATTGATAAGGAAAACTCACCACGTCTTGCGTGCCTTTGACTAAAGGCTCTGTGATCACACTTCCTTTATTTTTCATGCTTAATTGATTCGCTACCCAATCAAAATCAGCATAAACAGCCTTTTTTTCGTTATCACCTTGATGTTGCTCAAAGTGCTTAGGCTGAAGACCATCAGCAGTAATAACACCCTCACTCTTCAAAATACGTTTACCAAATAGCGCAGCTAAACCAACGCCTTCAGTGACACTTTCAATGGCATACTGATTGCCTGTTTGCTTAAACGTCTCGGTAACATTTGCAAAAGGTTTACCATTACGTGTGGCTTGATAAGTCAGCACTACATTGTTTGGCGCAGCAAACACAAGGTTTGCTGCGACCAAAAAACTGAGCAGTACTAATTTAGCCGCAGTTTTGATATTAAACTACCACCGTTGGCGCTTCGCCCGCTTGTTGCTTGCGGATAAAGCCAATCTCAAACACTTGTTCGCCTTCAGCTTTCAATAAATCCATCGCAGCTTTTGCTTGGTCTTTAGAGACAATCACCACCATGCCAATACCGCAGTTAAAAGTTTTGTGCATTTCACTTTCAGCGACGTTGCCTTGTGCTTGCAACCATGTGAATAAAGGTGGCATATCCCAGCTACCTTTTTTGATTTCAGCCGTTAAACCTTCAGGCAATACACGAGGCACGTTTTCTGTGATGCCACCGCCAGTGATATGTGCCATGCCTTTGACGGTCATGGATGAAATTAACTTAAGCAAAGGTTTTACATAAATACGCGTTGGCGCCATCACTACGTCTTTAAATGGTTTACCGTGAAAGTCTGCATTAAAATCAATCCCTGATTTCGCAATCAATTTACGAATCAATGAATAGCCGTTTGAATGTGCACCGCTTGAACCTAATCCCAACACCACATCGCCTTCAGCGATTGTTTTGCCAGTGATCAGACTCTCTTTATCTACACACCCTACCGCAAAACCGGCTAAATCGTATTCACCTGCCGGATACATACCTGGCATTTCAGCCGTTTCACCGCCCACCAATGCACAACCTGACTGTTCACAACCTTCGGCAATGCCTTTAATCACTTGGGCTGCAGTGCCTACTTCAAGCTTGCCACATGCAAAATAATCTAAGAAGAACAATGGCTCAGCACCCTGCACCAAAATGTCATTCACACTCATCGCAACAAGGTCGATACCGACGGTATCGTGTTTGTTCAGTTCAAAAGCGAGTTTTAGTTTAGTACCTACTCCATCAGTGCCAGAAACTAAGACTGGGTTTTTAAATTTTTTCGGCATCTCAAACAATGAACCAAAACCGCCAATCCCACCCAAAACCTCAGGCCGCATCGTACGTTTTGCGAAAGGCTTAATCTGTTCAACCAGCGCGTCACCCGCCTCAATATCCACCCCAGCATCACGGTAGCTAATAGATGTATTGCTTGATTGGTCGTTCGAATTCAAAGCTTTCTCGCTTTCTACAAGATAAAAACAAATAAAAGGTTAAAATACACACTTATCGCGTATTTTTTGTAATACCCGAATTTTAACCTAAATGACGACCAAACGAGAAAAGACTGAACGATAAAAGCTGAGTTATTCCGCTTTGAATTGCTTTGTAAGATTAAATAAATGAAACAACTGCTCCTAGACATCCAGCCAGACGCATTGCCCAGCATTGCCAACTTCGTCGTTGGTCGCAATGCAGAGGCTTTGCACAGCTTAAATCAAGCACTGCAAATTGGCGCTGAGAGCCGTTTCATTTACTTTTGGGGTGCTGCGGGCAGTGGCAAAACCCACCTACTAAAAGCGGCCCAGGAATTAGCAAAGGCATCAAACATCAACCTCGTCACAGCAGATAATGTGAACTTACTGAATGAAGAAGCACAAATCGCTTTATTCGATGCTTACAACCAAACACGCGCAACAAGCGGCGTGCTACTTGCAGCGGGAAACGCTTCGCCTAACCAAATGCATTTGCGTGATGATCTCGCAACCCGCTTAGCTTGGGGGTTAACTTACCAATTGCATCCGCTAACCGATGAAGAAAAAGCGCAAGCACTGCAAGCTCATGCTTTAGAACGCGGCATGAAATTGCCTGTTGAAGTCGTGGATTATTGCTTGCGCTATTTGCGTCGTGATTTGCCTAGCTTGATGGCAATTTTAGATGCGCTAGATGAATGGTCGCTCACTGAGAAACGTCCTGTGACAGTGCCACTTCTTAAAAAACTTCTTCAACTACCGCTTATTTGACCTTAATAAAAAATTAAAAAATATGTTACGCGCATCCGAAATTAAACTACCTTTAGATAATGCTACCTCACTTCATCACGAACCCGAGGTAATTCAGGCCGCGCTTATTAAAAAACTTGGCATTCCAGCCAGTGATTTAATCAGCATGGCGATTTTTAAGCGCGGGGTAGATGCGCGCAAATCGCACGCAATTTTGTTTGTTTATACGCTCGATATTGAAGTGAAAAACGAAGCAAAAATTTTAGCAAAGTTCAAAAAAGACCCGCACGTCAAAGTGGCGCCTGACACCTCTTATCACTTTGTGGCAAAGGCCCAGGAATCAAACAAAGCCCCGCGCCCAGTGATTGTGGGGTTTGGTCCATCGGGTATTTTTGCGGCACTCATTTTGGCGCAATCGGGGTTTAAGCCGATCGTCCTAGAACGTGGCAAAGCGGTGCGCGAACGCACCAAAGACACATGGGGTTTGTGGCGTAAAAGCGTACTCAATCCAGAATCTAACGTACAGTTTGGTGAAGGTGGTGCCGGAACTTTTTCAGATGGCAAACTCTACAGCCAAATTAAAGATTCTAAACATTATGGCCGCAAAGTGCTCAATGAGTTTGTCAAAGCAGGTGCGCCAGAAGAAATTTTGTACGTGAGTCATCCGCATATTGGAACATTCCGTTTAGTTGGGATGGTGGAAGAAATGCGTAAAAATATCATCGAGCTTGGCGGCGAAATACGCTTTCAAAGTCGCGTAGATGATATTGAAATTGAAAGCGGCCAAGTCCAAGGCGTAGTTCTACAAAACGGCGAGCGCATCACCACGAATCATCTTGTATTAGCGGTCGGTCATAGCGCCCGTGACACCTTTGAGATGATTCACAAACGTGGGATTTATATTGAAGCAAAGCCTTTTTCTATTGGTTTTCGTATTGAACATCCACAATCGCTCATTGACCATGCACGCTTTGGGCCAAATGCCCATCACCCCGTCTTAGGAGCAGCTGATTATAAGCTCGTGCATCATGCCAAAAATGGACGAAGTGTGTATAGCTTCTGCATGTGCCCGGGCGGAACAGTTGTCGCAGCAGCTTCCGAAGAAGGTCGGGTTGTCACTAACGGTATGAGTCAATACTCACGTAACGAACGTAATGCAAATGCTGGCATCGTCGTAGGGATTAACCCAGAACAAGACTATCCAGGCGATCCATTAGCTGGCATGGAATTTCAACGAAAATGGGAAGCACGCGCTTTTGAGCTCGGTGGCAGAAATTACAAAGCCCCCGGACAACTCATCGGCGACTTTATTAATGGCGAACCCTCTACCGAATTTGGCGCGGTACAGCCTTCATACACACCAGGCGTGCACCTCACCGATTTGAGCACCGCATTGCCTGAATATGCAATTACTGCCATTCGCGAAGCACTCCCCGCGTTTGCTAAACAGATTAAAGGCTTTGATCTGCCCGATGGCGTACTAACAGGTGTAGAAACTAGGACATCCTCACCGATTAGAATTAAACGTGACGACGAAACGCTACAGAGCATCAACACCAAAGGCCTTTACCCAACGGGTGAAGGTGCTGGCTATGCAGGGGGGATTTTATCTGCAGCGGTGGATGGGATTAGGATCGCTGAAGCAGTAGCATTAAGCGTAACAGCACAGACTTAACCCAACCGCCACAGTTCAAAACCTAAAACTTAAGCTAGCGTTACCGCAATCTCTCCAACACCTGTTTTGCCTTGGTTATCTGTCCAATTGACCCGCACAATATCGCCAACTTTTGCACCCCGCAAATGAAAAGTGAGATAAGGGTTTTTAGAAATACCTGTTCCCCACTGCGCCTCTAGTACTTGATTTCCATTAAGGCTAGCACTCACTAACTGAATGAAGTTGGCAGGAATGACATCACCAGAATCACTCTTACGACGCCCTGTTTCCATGGGGTGTGTCATCAGCACTTTCACTTCTGTCGTATCCCCCTTAAGTTGGGCACGCATACGCATATTTTCAGCCATATTAGCCACATCCATTCTCTAAAACTTCTACCCGTTTTTTGGCAGAAAAGTAACGATTTCCTGATTTAATCACCGCTAGCACATCTGAGGTTTCCGCCATTTTGATACGCGTCACCACAAAGCCCTCGGCACCTTCGCCAAACAAAAAGTTGGCAATTAAGGCCGTAGGATTATTCTCCACAAAGATGGTGATAGATTCGGTATTAGGGATACGGCTCATTACTTCTATTTGCACCACCGCGCCATTTTCAGCTTTGTCTGGAGCGATGATTTGAATGTCGTTGGATAACGTAACATTGCTAATTTGCAAAGCGGCCATGGCCTCTTGTAATTTGGTGGCTTGAAAAGCAGGCGTATTCCACATGGCGGCGAATGCTTTAATTGGCACGAGCGCCAAAGCGCTCGCAGCGAATAAGGCCTTAATAAACTTTCTGCGTTGCATCCTGACCACTCCTTTTATCGCTAGTTAAACCAGCCACCTTTTTTTGGTTCATCAATTAAACCACGAAGCTCTTTTAGTCGAGCTTCGACAATGGATTGCTGATAAAAATCAGCATCGCCAGACTTTACTGCTAAGTCCATCTGCTCTAGAGCTTTCGGCACATTGTAACGCCTAAAATAGGCTTCACCTTGCGCTTGATGGCTAAGCAAGTTTTTTCCCAATGCGGCGTAACCTTTCGCCTTCAATTCGTAAATATAAGGATCGCTAGGATATAAGCTTTGTTTTTCATTCAGCAATTGCAACGCTTGTTGTGACTGACGAATACGCAAGAAATGCTCAGCATATCCGTAAATTAAAGCGCGACTACCTGGATAAATGACTAAACCTGCTTGATAAGCTTTTGCGGCTTGCGTTGGATTATCACGAGCCACTTCAATATTAGCTGCAAGGCTGGCAAAAAATGGGTGGCTGGGCGTATTGGCACTTAGCCAACTTAACTCGTTACTTGCTCCATCCACATTGCCAACACGCAACATTGCAATCGCAAGTCCATAATGCTGAGCACTTTCGCTGATGTAACGTCTATCTATCAAATTGGCTTGAAATAAACTCACTGCCTCATTTGCAACACCACCACTCGCCAGCACCTTGGCTCGCACCAAGTCAAAATCTGGTGAATATGGCGCCATCCGATAACGGCTATTCGCAGTGCGCGCAGTTACATCAGCAATACGCTCACTAGTAATTGGGTGGGTGCGTAAAAAAGCCGGTGCACTACCTTCCACATAGCGAGTACCTTTTTGCATGATTTGAAAAAAGCTCGCCATCCCATGGGTGTCGTAACCCGCGCTTTCCAAAATTGAAATGCCAACACGGTCAGCTTCGCGTTCATGATCGCGTGTGTAATCCAATTGCTTTTGCACAGAACCTGCGGATGAGGTCATCATGGCAGCGCTAGCAAGCTGTGGATTTGCGCGTGCGGATAAAATCGCTAATGCCATCCCCGCCATACTAATCAAAGAATCATTTTTCTGCTGGGCCATCATTCTCGCCATATGATGTTGCACCACGTGACCGATTTCATGACCAATCACACCTGCCAATTCAGATTCGTTGGTAGCGGCCACAATCAGGCCTGTATGCACGCCAATCACCCCACCAGGCATCGCAAAAGCATTAATGCTGTTGTCCTTAACCACAAAAAAGTTAAACCACTGCGTTTTGTCTGGGCCGTTACTCGCTAAGCGCATGCCAAGATTTTGAATGTAATCGGTAATTTCTGGGTCGGAAAGCACCTCATCGCTCGACATCACGCTACGCATGATTTGGTCAGCAATTTTCTTTTCTTGAAGTGGCGAAAGCACAGTCGCTGAGACATCGCCCAAATCAGGCAAATCATCTGCTAATGCGATAGGCGCAAATAAGGAAAACAACAGAAGGCTATAAACAAGTTTCATCATTGCGTATGATAACGTTACTCACTAGGTCCATGAGAGCTTTTTGATGCTCTCAAGTAGTAAAATAATAGTACACGATGTTATAACGACATTACGAAGCAAGTTCACCGTTCACATCGAAATTATCATGCGAACAAGTTAAATAAGAAAGCAACATTGATGAGCGAACTTACCCATTTTGATAGCCAAGGCCAAGCGCATATGGTCGATGTTGGCAGCAAAACTGAAACAGAGCGTGTAGCCGTAGCAACAGGCAATATCCGTATGCTACCAGATACGTTGCAATTGATTTTAAAAGGCGATGCCAAAAAAGGCGATGTATTAGGTATTGCTCGCATTGCGGCGATTCAAGCGTCAAAACGCACTTCCGATTTAATTCCCCTTTGCCACCCCATCAGTCTCACCAAAGTGGGTGTTGAATTTAATATCGACGAAGGAACTAACACCATTCATTGCAATGTGACTGCAAAATGCACGGGTAAAACAGGTGTGGAAATGGAAGCGCTTACCGCCACCAGCGTAGCCTTGCTAACCATTTACGACATGTGCAAAGCCGTTGACCGCGGTATGGTGATGGGTGAAATTAAGCTGCTAGAAAAACAAGGTGGAAAATCGGGGCATTGGGTGGCGGAGAAGTAGCTACTAACATACCAATCTTCAAATCACTTCAAATATAGATAAAAAGTCTCATTTGTCCTAAATCTGTCCTAATTTTGGATGGAAAATGGCGACATTTCGTAAGCGTAATGGCAAATGGCAAGCCCGTGTAACACGGAAAGGCTATGACACTCTCTGTAAAACTTTTGAATCAAAAAAAGATGCGCAATATTGGGCAAGGGGTATTGAAAGCAATATTGATAAAGGCGCATATAAAAACCTTCGCTATGCCCAAAAGATAACATTCAAAGAGCTAATCGAACGTTTTATTAACGAAGTAACTCCATCAATGCGTGGCGCTGCCGCAGATACTTATCGTCTTCGTGCAATCGCAAGGCGACCGATCAGTAAGCTCAGCATGACCGAACTGACTCCAACCAAATTAGCAGAATATAGAGATCAGCGATTAAAAATCATTGCTCCTAATACGATGCTAAGAGAACTGTCCTATTTTTCAGCCATCATCAATCATGCGAGGCGTGAATGGGGGCTTAACATTGAAAATCCCGTCGCAATGATTAAAAAGCCACCAATGCCCGAAGGCAGAACAAGGGTGCTAACTGAGGATGAAAAGATACGAATAATTAATGCCATTCAAAAAGCCAAGCCCGCCAATACAAATGTTTGGGTACCAGCAATAATAGAGTTTGCTTTAGCCACTGCGATGAGGCTAGGCGAAATTACATCACTTTTATGGAAAGATGTAGATTTCAATAATCGAACAGCTTTCTTGCCGATTACGAAGAATGGTAGTTGCCGTTATGTACCACTATCAAATACTGCGATCAAAATTCTTAACGAGCTACCTCGTAATCACGACAGAGTTTTCCCATTTATAAACGGATCAGTATCACTAGCATTCACTCGATATTCCCGCAAAGCAGGCGTAAAGGAAGTGCGCTTTCATGATTTGAGGCATACAGCGATTACTGCTATGTCAGGCAAGCTCACGAATGTTATCGAACTATCTAGCGTCACTGGTCATAGATCGCTATCAATGCTCAAACGCTATATTCATCTAAACATTACTGAGCTAGCAAGAAAATTAGACGATTAAGTAATATCCCGTACTTAATTAAGTCAAGCGTCTAGTTACTAGACGCTTGACTTAAATCTGTCTAAATTTTGTCACCCTTATTTCGCTAACACTATATCTAATTGTTAGTCTAGTTCTAAACGGTGTAGGATTAAAGACGTCTTTTTGAGAACCGTCTCTACCTTATGAACAAACTAAAAATTAAATTTGAAGATTGTTATGGCATTAAGTCATTGGATCACAATTTTGATTTTTCGAATTGCAGTCCTAAAGCATATGCCATTTATGCTCCCAACGGAGTCATGAAGACCTCGTTTGCTAAAGTTTTTGTTGATTTGTCTAAAGGGGAAAATCCGAAAGAAGAGCGATACAACAGAAAAGCAAAATGTACTGTTGAGTCAGATAAAACACCACCTCTACCTGAAACTATTTTCGTCTTAAAGGCAGAAGTAGATCTTCGTGAAGATAATCCATCTGTAACGGACATATTAGTCCGTCCAGAAAGCAAAGCTGCATATGATGCATTAGCAACAGAGTTAGAAAGTCTTAAAAATAAACTCATCAACTCCCTAAACAAACTATCAAACTTCCCTAAAAAGTTTATAGAGCATCAATTAATGTTGGATTTTGATGAAGAGAGTCTCTTTGACTGCCTTAATAAAGCTCTAGAAAATAAAGTTGAAGAAAATCTATCAGATTACGAATATGGCGTCATATTTGACTCAAAAGCTATTGAAGTCTTGAAAAGTCCAGAGTTTATATCTAAAGCTGAAGAGTTCAATCAAAGATATCAAGAGTTGTTCAATAAAGCAGGCACCATATACAAAAAAGGGATTTTTAATCCTTCAAAAGCAGATATGGCTTTTGACACTCTAGAAAAACAAGGATTTTTTACGGGAGGACATAAAGTCCATTTGCGTGATGAAGCATCCTCTTTTGATCAAGCCGAACTCAAGAAAAAAGTTCAAGAAATAAATGCAACAATTGACAATGACTCAACGCTTAAAAAACTGCGTGATAGTCTTGCTAAAAATGTCCAAACGCAAGCATTAACAAATTTAATAGAAACTTTATCTCCTTCTCAGGTAGATTTTTTATTAGAAAATGCCAAGCCAATAAATCAAAATAAATTTAAACAAGACCTTTGGTCTTATTACATTAACAATAGTTCTGATGCTCAAGCGTATTATGAAAAGTATCTGGAATACCGTAAAGATATGGATCAAATAGAAGCAGATGCTAAACAACTTGGTCCACATTGGAAAAAAGCTGTAGATCGGTTTAATGATCGTTTCGTTGATATGCCATTTACTTTATCAATATCGAACCAGATAAAAGCTGTTCTTGGCCAAGAACCACCAAGGCTTGCCTTTACATTTAAAGATGGCATTGATGAAGTAACTTGGTCACGAGAAGATATCAAAACTTTAAGCCAAGGCGAGAGAAGAGCATTTTATCTTTTAAATTTTATTTTCGAAGTTGAAGCAAGAGAACTAAAAAAACAAGAAACTTTATTCATTATTGACGACCCCGCAGATTCTTTTGACTACAAGAACAAACATGCCATCGTTCAGTATCTAAAAGACCTAACAAAAGTTGATTGTTTTCACCAGATCATACTTACACACAATTTCGACTTTTTCAGAACATTAGCTATTAGCGACTTTGTAAATCGTAGTAGATGCTTAATGACTAGAAAAGATGAAAATGGCGTATATCTGGACTTAGCTGACGGAGTAAGAAACTACTTTATATACAAAATTAAAGACAAAGTAGCAGTTAATGACTCCATTTTGCTTACATCTATTCCTTTCACTAGGAACATTATTGAATATACGAGCGGGGAAAATGATAATGATTATTTACTACTAACTAGTTTAGTACATTGGAAAAATGACACTGATCAGATAACAGTAGGTAAGTATCTTAATGTTTACAACAAAATCTTTAGTAAGCAGGAAGATGAAAGTGATCCAAGACTTTTAAAAGACATACTATCAAGTAAAGCTAAAGAAATATCTCAGCAAATAGACCACAAAGCATTAAATCTTGAGGATAAGATTGTGCTTTCCATGGCTATTCGGATGCAAGCCGAAATATATCTTTTAAACCAACTTAGAAAATACAAAGATGACAATAATTATTGGTGCCAAGACAAAAATCAATTTGGCAATTTAATCAAAGAATATACAAGCTTCAGTCCCAACTCTAGAGAGTTAACTGTTTTAGAAAAAGTCAGCATAACTGTTAGTTCAAATATTCATTTAAATTCGTTCATGTATGAGCCAATTTTAGATCTTGATATTAGACACTTAATTGACCTTTACAATCAGGTCGCCAGTCTTTAGCTAAATATTCTGGAGTAGAAGCGTCTAGTTGCTAGACGCTTTGTTTTGCGCTTTAAGACACCCTAGCGTTAATCTAAGGCACCTAATTTAGATCAACATTGGTCGCAATAAACACAGGTTTGTTAACGCCGATGTTTCGACACAAGTGGACATCGAGTGTCCACTCCTCAACAGTTTGATTATCAGGATCATTGATCGTCGTATAAAGCTCACTGGTACTTGGTGCGTAAATTGAATAACCATCTACTTTGGTTTTTGATTTAGTCAGTGGGTCATAACGCACTAGCCAACTAAACAATAAATCCTCATTTTCAGGAAAACCTGAATTACGTAATTGTCGAATTACATTCATTTGCTCATCGCTTTTGGCTGAAGCTTCCCAAGCAGCATATTGGTAGTAATCCACTAGGTATTTACTACTGGGATTTCTAAGTTCCACTGAGCCATTAAAGAATGCTCTGCGGAATTGATTCTTGCCAAACGTCGTGTTGAATTTCTCATTAACAAAACCTCTTACTGCTATTTCTCTTTCTATCATTTTCTTTTTTCCTTTTTCTTAAGTTGCGAGGTTGTGCTGGTTACAAAGGAGTCGAGACAAAAAGATGTTGCTTCGAGTTAAGTCGCAAGAGACAAGAGAAAAAGAAGTCGCTTCGTGTGTTGCTTAGTCAGAGTTACTCATTTGTAACCCCTAGTGACTTAAGTAACTAACTCACTTAACTCAACTAGCAACTTCTTTTATTTCTTTTGCGACCTAACTTTGTAACCTAGCAACTCGCAAAAGTATTTATGCCTGTATAAGAAAAACCACTTAAAACTGGTAAAAAATGAGTCAAAACGAAAGATCACCAACAAATCGGTTGTCCGTTCACGGAATCTGACATTAACTTACTGAGTGCCCATTCATTAATAGGAGAAAACAAATGAGCACATTAGGTACATTAAAGTTAACCGCAGAGACTAAACCACTACACATTGCGCCAGTTCAGCAGCGCAGAAACAAACTATCGCATCGCTTATGGGAACAGATCCAATTAGCCAAAAGCCAAATAGAAGGTACGGAGTTTGTAGTTAAGAAATACCGATCATTTAAAGATCAAGAAACAGGATTGCGTAAACAACTAGAAGTACCTAAACGGATTAGACCTTGGTGGTTTATTTCAGCTAACGGGAAAGTGTGTATTTCTATCAAGTACGGCACTAGCGTATTAGAGCTAGCAAAAGGAAAGCCTAGCGTTGAAGTAGACAGTCCACAGGACTTAGTCAAAGCACTAGAGACTATCAAGGTCGCAGTTGAAAGTGGTGAGCTAGATAGCCAGATAGAACTAGCGAGTACTAACTTAAGAGCTGGCTTTAAGCACTAGCAAAGGAGAAAAAACTAATAGTATTTTAAGACCAGCGTCGCGTAACGCGACGCTTAATAACGCGGGGCAGTGCCCCGCCTATAGTCGGCTAGCTGGCCGACGTAAAGGGAGTGAGGCATAAGCATCATCTTGTGCTCTAGCTAGAGCTGCTTTTAAAGATGATGCGAGCTCACTTTGAACAGTTGCGGGAACTGGTGCTTTGAAAAGTGAGATATGCCGAACCTGAAGCGCCGAGTCCGCTGGACGCAAAGGCGCGAAGTCCGATAAAAGATAAATAATTGTATGTATCGATATCAAGTACAAGCGAGAGTGAATGGAACATGGGTGAAGACCGTGATCTTTGCTGACAATGATCTACACGCTCGTTTGATTGCGCAGTATCAATTCGGGCGCAGTAATGTGCCATTTGCACCTACTAAAATTGGATAATTATTATGCGTTTTTATGAGTTCGCTAGTGCGATTAAGAAGCCACTGACTCCAGATCAAGCAAAGATTCAAGGAATGAAGAATCAGGTTAAAAATACTCAAAAAGCAATTAAAGCTGAGAAGGCTCGCCAGAAGATTAGGAATGGGCAAAAACAGCTTGCAGCAATATAGTAATTCTTTGTCATCGATGATGAATCACTTTATGATTCATCATGACTATTACATACGAAAATAGACTTACTGCTTACGTAGACATACTTGGCTGGTCTGAAGCCATAAAGACTGAATCAGCTTTATCCTTATATAACGCTCTTAAACCAATTATTGAGCGTGCTGCATTTAATTCTCAACCACATCGAAATGCCCTGTTAGAAAAATACGGCAATAAAATTAATCCATTGATGCTTGAAGTTCAATTTGGATTCTTTTCTGACTGTTTGGTACTTAGCATTCCCGTAAGTATGGAGGGAAGAATATATGATGTTATTTCTCATATATCAATGAAATTACTTCAGCGTGGATTTGCAGTGCGTGGTGGCATTAGTGCGGGTGAGCTCTTTCACAATGATCAGATAATTTTTGGGCCTGCTTTAATCGAGGCACATAAGATAGAAAGTCAGCAGGCTAATTTTCCAAGAGTAATGATTGATCCTAGAGCAATTGAGGCAACAGGTATTAATCCCGACTATTCAATCATGACAGACCCATACAATGATTGGGTTGTTGATATGTTTCCCTATCAAGCTAAAGCTCCCGATATGCGAAATTTAATACAGCAGTTTTATGACCCTGATTTAATAATTGAGGTTATTACGACGAAATTATTATCAACACAAAATATTCAAACCTCAAATGAGAAATGGAGATATCAAGCTATGTTATGTGCAGAATCTCTCAAAAAATATGGCGCTGCTTCACAAGACTGGGTATATAAATTAGAGAAACTTGTAAATTAATTTTGATGTAAATACAGGTAAAGAAAATTACACTTTTCTTAACCTAAAACATAACCAATTGATTTTATTGATTCTTCGCTAGTGCCTTTTTCGGTTGTCCATTTAAGCCTAAGAAAACAAAATGTATAAATACTTTTCTTTATCGGAGATATTTATAAATGGCACAAGCAAAGACATTTACTCAATCAGAACTAGATCAAGTTCTTCGTTTTATCAGCACTAAAAAATACGCATTAAGAGATCGAGCAATCATATTGACTAGTTTCTGGTCGGGAATGCGTGTGGGTGAAATCGCCAACTTGAGAATGCGCGATGTATTAAATGATGATGGTAGTTTGAAAAACGAAGTGCGTTTAAGTGCAGCTCAAACAAAAGGGGATAAAGGGCGTTTAGTCTTCATTCCACAAAAGCTTAAAGATGAATGGGCTAGTTACTTAACGACAAGAAAGGTACAGCATTTAGATGTGCCTTTATTTCATACCGAGAACCGATTAGGGTTTAGTCCTAATGGATTATGTCAGTGGTTCTTTTGGACTTATAAGCGAGCAGGGATTAATGGGGCTAGTAGTCACAGTGGAAGAAGAAGCTTTATTACAAGCCTAGCTAGCAAAGGTATTGGTGTGCGTGTATTAGCAAGTCTGGCAGGTCATAAATCAATTATGGTCACACAGCAATATATTGATGTGAATGATGATATGAAGCGTAATGCTGTGGAATTGATTTAAGAAAACGAGCGTCTAGTAACTAGACGCTGTATCAAACCAAATCACTTTCTCCTGCCACAAACGCTGGCATTCGTCGCCACGTTTGACTTAATGGCTTGCGGTAGTTTTCTTCTAAACGATTTCTTTTGATTACTTCATGTTTCAGACTATTGGTATATTGACCTAATAGCCAAAGATGAAACTCTGATTTTGGTTCATCCCCAGATAACCTAGTGGCGTCTAAATAAGCTTGTTGATGTTCTTTACCAAAGGGCATAAATGACTCGTCAAGATTCAAAGCTGTGCTATTTGGGAACTTGCCATATAAAAGATTATTCAGCGTGAATTTTCCTTTATACAGATATCTGCCAGTTAGGCTACTTAGTCCATCAAAAAGACGAGGCTCACCTTTACGATCCATATCTCTTAACTTTAAATGAGGTGATAACTGTAAACGATCACCTATCCTCCAGTTTTCAATATTGGGATAAAGCATTCGATAAAGTAATGCCCAATACTCAATTTCAATTACTCTTAATCTGTAACGCTTCGTATGAAGTTTTAATTGCGCAGTAGTTGTTCCAGCTAAATCTAACCCACGACCATCATGGTGTTCATTAAGTAATTGCTTTACCTGTTTAAGAATAGTTTCTTTACGAATATTAAGCGGTATTTCAAGATAAAGAGCTTTATCCATAAAGGTATGTTTATCTAGATTGAACAAATCTAGGTTTGTGACCTTCGGAGGTCTTATCTCTTCGGCAAATACATTGACTCCAGTGTTATGCCACCACTGATTGAAATGTGGATGACTTAAATCACCAACTAGCTTGTAGGTCTCAGCAGTCTTTGGATCTACAGGATCAATTTCTTTTGTTCTCGCATACCAGAAAACTGGACTTAATCGCATGAACTCCCACCACCATCGATAAATACTGTCCTCAGCATCCCTCGATAGCATCCCGCTACTTTGGCGAGTGAATCCTAATATCCCCTTAAAAAATGGCTGCTGTTTGTTCATGTATTAATCGTAACACTTTGTTTGTACTTTCGCACGTATATGTTATGGCTGAAATAATTCGATCTACAGCATGACAAAACAAACAGACATTTCGTCATAACTTGTTGTGTTGTTTTTTAATTTAATTAAGGAGCTTCATCATGGTTACAGTTACTAACAAAACAGCAGTAAAAACTTCCTCAACAACAGCTAAAGCAAAACAAGTATTTGTGCCTAGCGATACTAATATCAAATATGCGCAAACGATTGTTAAGCAGTTAAGCGACTTAGTTGTTAAGCGTGAGAAATGGGAAAGCACGGATTACAAGAAAGCAAACGAAGGTTTGTATGCTTTGTTGTCCAGCTGCTTAGAGATGTTTAACAGCAAGTTTGTGACAGCTGGTGACAGCGATCGTAAAACACTACGTCACGAGCTAGCTACATTGCTTAAAACAGACGGCATTAAAGTACAAACAAATACGCCTACGCTGACTATGTTTGTGCGTTATGTATTTGGCTCTGATCGCAAACGTGCGCACGGTTACGCTTACGTACTAAAAGCAGCGATTTCTTATGAAATTTCTGCTGAAGGCTTAGCTAAGTTTATTGTTGAGCAAGGGGGCATTGAAGAGATCAAACGCAAAATGGTTGCGAGCGAAGAAGCCATTGCTAATAAAGCTAAGCGTGAAAAAGCACTTGAAGCAGTTAATGCGAATGCTGAACAAGCTGAGCTTGCGCCACTAGCAACTGTTGGCATTGATCTTAGCCAAAACACTACGCCTTTTGCGATTGTAATTACTAAACCTAATGCTAATGGCGAAGGTGATGTGATTGCTGTGCTTAAGAATGCTGAAGCAAAACTTATTACAGCACTCTACAAGCACATTGCTAAGCAGAACATTGCTGATGAAGCTGCGCAGAAAATGCTTGAGACAGAAATGGCAAGTTTGACTGGTAAACAAGCAGCGAACGATGCTGAGCTTGAAGTAGCTTAATACTTAACTATGGGGTGGCTTAATAGTCACCCCTTTTTTATTGAAAGGAAAGAACATGAGCTTGCTCAACAAATACAAACCAAAAGCACTTAACGATCTTGTAATCCCAAATACTGCCATTAAGGATTTGCTTGATGATATGGCAAATGGGTATGTCATTAACAAACTATGCTTTGTGGGAACTAATGGCACAGGCAAAAGTACTGCTGCGCATTTGCTACCTGAGCTAATCGAAGGTTTCTCACCAAATACAGTTCACTTAATTGGTGAAGAAAAGTTTGATGTCAGTCATGCGATTAATCAGTTAAGCACGATTAATAACTTTGGCTGGAGTAGTCAGAAATATCAGTACGTGCTTTTTGATGAACTAGATAAGGTAAAGAATAGCTTGGCAGCTCTTTGGCAAACAATGGATACATTCAATGACAAAGTTATTGTGATTGCCACAGCAAATGACTTTATGAAAATTGAAAAAGCTGTTCGTTCGCGTTTCCAGCTTTTAGATTTTGGGCTAATTACAGCAGATGATTTTTTGCCTCGCGCACAGCAGATTTTAGGGCAGGAAAATATTACTCTGAAAGATAGCTATGTATTAGGTCAGTTACAAACCAAACAGAGCTTGAGTGATTTGCGAAAGTATTTTGATACGCTCAGTGACATTCAGCGTAATCACAACGCTGGGCGTATTCAGAAGATCCAATACGTTTAACTAAACGGCAAGGGTGCGTGTGCGCCTTTGCTTTTTTATTTCAAGCGTCTAGTTACTGGACGGTTAATGGAAAGTTTAGCAGGTGTTTTAACTGCTAAATTTTAATTTTCTGAGCTTTCAATCTTCTAATTGGGAAAGAACTTTCCTTATTGGCATCAATACTGTTGATAAAGAAAACCTGAGCTAGCCTTGAATTTTCGTTTGTATTACCAAAGAAATTATTAGCACAATGGTGTATGTTGCCCTCAAAGAGAATAAGTGTGTTGTAAACATTATTCACTCTCACAACCTCATCAAACATGGCGTGATAGCTAAAATCAATAGGTTGTTTATTCCTAAAGCGCTCATCGTTATCTGCAATGCCTTCTTTGTACTCAGCTTCATTATAAGTTTTATTTTTTCTAAATAACGAGGTGCCAGAATCCAATGGAGCATCTGGTGTTAAATAAAGAACACCTGCAAAAATCGTATTTTGATCTTGATGAATTAAGCCTGAGCCATATTCATCACCAACAATCTGAAAGCTAGTTGAGATCGCCCAACGCATCAAATCGTATTCGGGTATATGAAATACAGAAACAAGCTTTTTACATATCTGTTCGTACAACGATGGATTTAACTCAAATAGATCTTTAGTTCTACTCCCAGGAAAAACATAGCTAATCTCTTTCATTTCATGGCAATAGGTAAATTTCTGCGCTAATGCAAACTGACGCATAGCATCTGGATTATCATAAAAGCCATTTACAACAATAACTGGATATAGATTCATAGTCTAACTAAGCCTTACTTACATTGAAATGTAAGGTCGCGGAAACCACCATTTGCATTATCTTTTTGTTCGATAATCTTGAAGCCTCCATTACAAGAATTTCTGGCTTTCTTATAGCAACTTGCCCAATCTTCCACAGCACCACTACATGTTGTAAAGAAAATATTTTTCTTAGCATCTTTAATAACAACTGGCTGTAATTGACCATGTTGTAATTGTGCACAACCAATCAAAAGCAATACCAATAAGGCTAATAGTTTCATTTAGATCTTCCACCAGATTAAATAAAAACGGCACCCGAAGGTGCCGTTTAACTGATATCAACTTAAGAAATTAATCCTAGAAGAATAAGATCGCGCCAAGTGAAACTGTATCAGCCTTACCTTGACGGTTGTTTGCAGAAACACTAGAACCACTGATTTCTGACTTAGCATGTGAATACTCAGCTACTAAGTTAACTGCTTTTGTAAGTGGGTGGTATGCACCAACAGTCCACATTTCATCAGTTTGGTTACCTGTTGCAGCTTCTGATGAGTTAGCATCGATAGATGATTCACCCCAGCTTACACCCAACTTAGTACCGATAGTTGGAACTGTGTAAACAGCTTGAACATAGCCACCTTCTGAATCACGAGCTTTGCCGTTGATGTCGAAGCCATGGTTCAATTGGATTGTTTGACCAATACCAGAACCTTGGTAGTAGTAACCAGTTAGAGATAAACCAGCGAAACTAACGTTACCACCGATGTCCCATGATTCTGCACGATCATCAGGGCTAGTAATTGAATTAGCAACCGCAGCGTGACCAGTTACAGCACCGTTAGAAGCAACAGTTGTGTAAGCAGCTGATGCGTTTGTTAGGCCTTTAACTTTTTGTGAAATGCCAGAAACCCAAACTTTACCAGTAACTTCATTTGCTGTGAAAGCATAGCTAACTTTACCTTCAAATGCTGGTTCTGAACCGCCTTGACCATTGCTTGTTGCGCTGATTGGAGTAGCTGCATCACCAACTGCAATAGCGTTAAACGGTTGTGTTACACCAGCTGTGAATTGGAAACCATTCCAGTTTGGTGATGTGTAAGAAACTTGTGACTTCCAGTCAGCGTACATGAAGCCTGTACCGATACGACCAAGAGTTGTTGTGTTACCAGCCAAAGTACCAGCGCCAGAACCAACACCTAACAATGTCATGTCGTTCAAGATAGCGTCAGAAGCATAGATACCAAGATCCTTACCTAGTTTGATAGAACCCCATGAAGCATCACCAACAGTCAAGAATGCTTGACGGTTTTCTTGTTGTGATGATTGTTTACCACCAGCTGTTGTAGAAGCACCTGGATTGATAGAAATTGTGAAAGCAACATCAAGGTCGTTTTGACGTGTTTTACCAGATACAGCTAGGTAGTTTGGTAACAAACCTGTTGTGATGTTAGCGTGTGTTTGTGAACCACCAGCCATGTATGTACCACCATAACCAAGTGTGTTAGCGCCTGAAAGATTTGTTGATGTATAGTAAGCGTTAACAACACCACCGATATCAACAGTCCAATCACCAGCTGGGATTGTGATACCAGCGTTAGCTGCAGATGAGAATGCTACTAAAGCACCAGCAGTTTCAAACATGTACTTATGTTGTTGAATCTACTGGCTTCTGTCATCCGCTAAAAAGTAGTCGAGTTTTCGCTGTTTTAAGGATTTAAAAATGGAGTGATTTTCTGTAAGTAATCGCCCCACCAACTCATCATCTCTGTTCGCTCATTCATGTATTGAGCTCTGTTGTAAGCACGACGAACTTGGTTAGCTTCTGTATGCGCCAGCTGCCTTTCAATTACATCAGCTCTAAAGCTATTTTCATTAAGTATTGTGCTGGCTATCGCTCTAAACCCATGTACTGTCATTCTGTGTTTATAGCCCATCCAATAAAGCGCATAGATCATTGCGTGATCTACAAGAGGCTTATTTGCTTTATGGAATACATAGTCATTACTTGGATAGGTTTTTTTAATATGGCTTAGCAATGTAATCGCTTGTTTACTTAAAGGCACAACATGATCAATTCGCATCTTCATGCGATCTGCTGGGATTTTCCAAATAGCATTGTCTAAATCAAACTCATCCCACTTAGATAACACCAACTCATTCTTGCGCACAAAAGTCAGTGCCATCAGCTGTAAGGCATATTTAACAATCAAGTCACAAGGTTTGTTGTATCGAGCGATGTCTTCCATTAATACTGGCAATTCTTTTGGAGTGACCGCATGGAAATGAACAACCGTGTGATCATGTAATGCTTTGTTTAAGCCTAAAGTAATGTCTTGCTTACATATCCCAATCACAATGGCGTATTGCCATATTTGACGGCAATCATTGAGTACGCGGCGAGCTAATCCATATGCCCCCCGCTCTTCCATTTTCTGTAACAACCCAAGTAAATCTTTGCGTGTAATGCGCTGAATATTTTTATCCGCAATATAACGAAGAATGTTGTTTACTAATCTTAGCTCTACCTGCCTAGTATGATTATCTGACCATTTAGTTGCTTTACGAGATAGCCATTGCGATGCGATTTTCTTAAATCGCAAATCAATCTTTATAGCCTCAATAGGTTTATTTTCTTCAGTTATTTGATGATTTAAAAGATGTGCTGGATGTTGATATTTGCTAATCAAAAGCCTCTCGTAAAAAACCCTCGCCTCTTTAAAAGCCTCAATCTTATTTTGTGTTTTACAGCTATGCCGATATGTCTTGCCCATATCAAAATATGTTGCCCACCAATATGGCGAAGCATTATTTAAATAAACTTTTAGTTTTTTTGGGTAGTGGGGAACAGAAGTTACTGTGCCAGGTATGGCAGCTGTTCTATGACGAGTTGGAATGTTAATCTGATCAAAAGCATCGTGCCTTATCATTTTGAGAGCCCTCAAAATGATTAATTATTAATGATACCTTTGTGCTTGAGCTACCTGAATTTGTAGTCGAAAAACTAGTTAACTACAAATCGACTACTCTTAAATGATTTGTCGTGTAAAACGACACTTGAAAATCTTTGAATGAGTGATAAGCTAATAGTAGGGTTTTTTGTCCCGCAATAGGCCCTTTTGTATTTTTTTAACATACAGATTTTGGATTGCTGAATTTTTATCTATTTGTTTCTATTTGATTTTTTATTAGCGTAGAGCACCATAAACCATGTGCAAGGCGGCTGACCGCGGCATGGTGATGGGTGAAATTAAACTGCTAGAAAAACAAGGTGGTAAATCAGGTCACTGGGCTGCACAAGCTTAAGCCGAGAAAGTGTTTATCAATCTCAACAAGTTATCCACGCTTACTAGCCAAACAATAAACCCTATTATCAATCCAAACTTAATAGCCAAATAAAGTGGTTTACTGAATTTTTTAAGTTTGCGTCTGTATTTACCCACCAGCCAGAAGAAGCGGAAGATTTTATTAATGCCGCCAGTTTGATCCCCCGTTTCGTTAGGCGAACTTCCGGCAGTCATGACTACCTTGGCGAGCCAGCGATTAATCACTGTTGCCCAGCGATACTTCATTGGGCGCTCTACATCACACAACAAAATAATACGGGTTTGTTCGGTTTGATTAACCGCCCAATGGATGTAGGTTTCATCGAAAATCACCCCTTCACCATCACGCCAACTATAAGGCTGTTGGTTGACATCAATAAAAGCGCGATCATCATTCGGTGTTGATAACCCTAGGTGATAACGTAACGACCCCGCGTAAGGATCACGATGTGGATTGAGCTTCGCACCAGGAGGCAACTCCGTGAACATGGCGGCTTTTACTTCTGGCACTTGTGCTAATAACGCCACTGTTTTTGGGCAAAATTGAAGTGCTGAGGGATGCTTTGCCTCGTACCATTTGAGATAAAAGCGCTTCCACCCTTTTTTGAAAAATGAGTTAAAACCCGCATCGTCGTTCTTATCGGCCGCTTTAATTTTTTCAAGCTTATTGAGCGCCAACGCTTCATCACGGATGACCTGCCAATTGTCTTCCAAAAGCTTCAAGCCTTTGAATTCGGCCACAGGAATATAGGCTTGCTTCGTGGGCACTTTTGAAAACAGATAAATGAAAATATTAATCGGCGAGACCACTGAGGAGTGATCAAAAATCTGCCGAAAAAATGGCAATCTGGCTTTGCCACGAAAATGTACAAACAAAATACAAACTGCGTACAAACCTAAAATAATGGCTTTCATTGTCATCACTTTGCTATGCGTAATAAGGTTATTCTAAAAAGTCGGGATTGATAAAGCAAACCCGTTTAGCAGTTAGTTGCGCTTAATCAATTGCAAGTGCAAAAGGACTAGCCTCTATAAATGGCGCTTGGCCTGTCATCAATTCGGATATCAATCGCGCACTCGCTGGCGCCATGGTTAAACCATAGCGAAAATGTCCTGTATTGAGATAAAGATTTTCAATCTGTGGATGGGCTGAAATAACAGGAAGGTTCTCTGGCGTGCCAGGTCGCAATCCACTCCAATGTTTGATGATAGGCAGGCCTTTTAATGCAGGCATAATCGCCTCGGCCTTTGCAGCAAGTTCAGCTTTCACATCATCGGTCACTGAAGTATCAAAACCGACATCCTCCAAAGTACTACCCGCAAGCAAATAGCCATCCTCTCGCGGGATCATATAAAAGCCATCTTTGTAAACAATTTGCTTAAGATTTTGGTCTGGCTGATAAAGCAAAATCTGGCCACGCATCGGCTTGATATTGAGTTGTCCAGCGACCGTTTTTAATAGCTGAAAACTCCAAGCACCCGAAGTCACCAAAAACTTATCAGCTTTAATTTCCACACCATCTAAAGTTTTCCAAGCCTTAAGTGGCATGGTCTCATTTAATGGACTTAACTCAGTACGTTCGAGCAAAGTAACATCGTTTTGCACCAGCCATTGGCGGAGTGCATTCATTAAATAAGGTGGACGAACTTGGGAAACCTCTGGCATCCAAAGTGACGATTGGGTTAGATGATTTTGTGCAAGCCGTGAATCAACCTCATCTAGAAACTCATAAGCTTGCTGATGTTTTTCACACCAATGAATCGCTGATGTTTGGTCGTAAGGCGGAAGTAGTAAAAAACCGGAATTAATAAAGCCTGTGGGCAAACCTGTTTCACGCTCTAAACGCGCACAAATTTGCTGGTATGACGTTGCACCATAGCTAGTCAACTGATTCACCGGCTCAGAGTACATCCAAGGCAACAAAGGAAAGACAATGCCGCCCCCCGCCCATGAAGACTCACCAGAAGTCTGACTGGCGATTTGATTGCGCTCAACAATGGTGACACGGTGACCCGCGTCAACCAGTGCCATCGCTGTCATACATCCTACAATGCCACCGCCAACGATGACGATATGTTCACTCACGTTTCCTTACCCGTCAGCAGAATTCTTTCTGCCAATACTAAATCATGCGGCTTCGCCAACAGCACGACGACATCACCTTCTTTGAAGACAAAGTCTGGCGTGACTTCTACAGGGTGGGCATCACGCCTCACTGCGGTTACTTCTGCTTTGCAAAGGCCAAAATAAATATCTTTGAGTGGCTTGCCAATACAATAGGCCAATGCATTCACCGCCACAGAATGCAAACGTGGCATCGCCCGCTCAACCGCTTCATCGCCATCCGAAATCCCATGGAAAAAGCCTTTGAACATTTTATAGCGCTCTTCACGGAAGAGGCGAATACGTTTGACCACGCGGTTAAGTGGAACCCCTAACAACACCAATGCATGAGAAGCGAGCATCAAACTACCTTCAAGGACTTCTGGCACCACCTCTGAAGCACCAGCATCACGGAAACGCTCCATGTTAGTGTCATCAACAGTCCTGACCACAACAGGCAAATTCGGAAAGTAGTCATTGACCAGGTGCAAAATTTTAATGGCCGATGGCGGATCGTCATAACTAATAATCAAAGCCTTGGCACGACCAGCACCAGCTGCATCCAATACCAAACGCTTACCTGCATCACCATACATCACATTTTCACCAGCACTTGCCGCTTCTTGCACGCGAGCAGGGTCAATATCCAACGCGATAAAGGGAAATTTTTCCTCTTTTAAGAAGCGACTTAAATATTGACCACTTCGGCCGAAACCACAAATAATGACGTGGTCTTTAAGTTGTTTACCTACGGACTCAATGCCTTCAATTTGATTTTTACGATTACGGGTATAACTTCGTGAGAAGAACTCCGCAATTTGTAAATTATGTTGAATAATAAACGGCGCAAAAAACATCGACAGTAAAGAAGCTGCCAGTACGATTTGGAGAGTGCCATTACTAATCAAGCCATTTTCCAAGCCTAAAGAAAATACAACGAATGAGAACTCCCCCGCCTGTGCCAGCGTCACGCCGGCGCGAACCGCTACGCCAGGCTCGTACCGGAAAAATCGGCTGAGCAAGGCAACGACGGTCGATTTAAATACAATCAGCCCGACGACTACCAGTAAGATATCCGTCAGATTTCCAGCCAAACTGTGAAAGTCTAGCAACATACCGATGGTAATAAAGAATAAACCCATCAAAATATCGCGGAACGCCGCAATATCAGACTCCACTTGGTAACGGAATCTAGTTTCTGAAATTAACATGCCTGCGATAAAAGCACCTAAAGCATAAGACAAGCCTGCCACTTTTGTCGCATACGCTAGCACCATCGTGACCATCAACACGTTCATGACGAACAACTCACGTGATCGCTGACGCGCCACAACACCGAACCAACGGTTCATTAAATTTTTGCCAAAAAAGAATAATAAGGACAACATCACGGCGGCTTTCACAAAAGCAATTCCGAGTGTGTAAGCCAAAGAACCTGATGGGCTAGCAATCGCTGGAATTACCACCAACAAAGGGACTACCGCTAAGTCTTGAAATAAGAGGACGCCAATCGCAACTCGACCATGCCGCGAATTCAAGTCCAATCGCTCGACCAACAATTTTGAAACAATTGCTGTAGATGACATTGCCAACGCACCACCAATAACCAAAGCGGCTTGCCAATGAAGATCAAGTCCCAAGCAAACTAAGATAATGACACCCATGGTCACGATGACTTGCAGACCACCAATGCCCACTACGATACGACGCATTGCATAAAGCTGAGCCAAACTAAACTCTAAGCCAATACTAAACATCAAAAAGACGATGCCAAACTCTGCTAACTCACGATTAGCCTCAGTGTCAGGCAAGAAACCAAAGCTTCTTGGGCCAAGCAATAAGCCAACCAAAAAGTAAGCCAGCATGGCGGGCAATCGAAATGCACGAAATAAAGCAACTGCGAGCACAGAGCTAATAAGCAACAATAAAACGGCGGGTAAGGTTTCGTGCATAACTATTTATAACGCAAAATTTATGCCGACAATGATAAAAGTCGGGGTTATTTGCTATTGTGTCCTTTATTCATGATGGATTCCCTTTTATACTGGGCATGTATGGAAAACGCATCATTACAAAAATCTAGCGCAAAAAAGACGCCCATCGAACTGGCCAAATCAGTGTTCTTGATTGAGTCAAATGCGGTAGCAGCACTTGCTACCAAACTAGACGGCAATTTCACTCATGCAGTCACCCTCATTTTACAATGCAAAGGCCGTGTTGTGGTGAGCGGCATGGGGAAATCCGGGCATATTGGCAATAAAATTGCGGCCACACTTGCCAGCACCGGCACGCCAGCCTTTTTTATGCACCCAGCCGAGGCCAGCCATGGCGACCTCGGAATGATTACCAAAGATGATATTGTCATCGCACTTTCCAACTCTGGTGAAAGTGATGAAATTTTGACCATCTTGCCTCCGCTCAAACGCATGGGCACAAAAATAATCAGCATCACCGGCAAAAATAATTCCACGCTAGCTAAACAAGGTGATGCGCATTTAGACGCAGAAGTCGCTATTGAGGCCTGTCCATTAGGGCTTGCTCCAACAGCAAGCACCACAGCCATGCTTGCACTTGGTGATGCCCTCGCTTTAGCGGTGCTAGACCAACGTGGATTTTCTGCCGAGGATTTTGCTCGGTCACACCCTGGTGGAACGATCGGTCGCAAATTATTAATCCGTATTCAAGACATTATGCGACAAGGCAGCGCGGTTCCTAGCGTAAATATTCAAGCAAGTTTGAAAGATGCACTGATAGAGATGTCGCGCAAAGGCCTTGGTATGACGGCGATTGTTGATGACCAAAACAAAGCGCTGGGTGTATTTACAGATGGGGATTTACGCCGTGCGTTTGAAAATGGCGTTGACATTCATCACACCGGAATTCGTGACGTGATGCATGCAAATCCACAAAACATCCACCCAGAACAACTTGCTGTAGAAGCAGTAGAGCTTATGGAACAAAGAAAAATTAATGCCTTGTTAGTAGTGAACCAACAAGGTGAATTGTTAGGTGCATTGAATATGCACGATTTACTTATCGCAAAGGTGGTTTAAAAGTGGCTTTAACAGACAATATTTCAATTGAAGATCGCGCGAAGAAAATCAAAGTAGTGATATTTGATGTGGACGGTGTCATGACTAACGGTGGCTTAATGCTAGGTGATGACGGGTTGGAATATAAAAACTTTCACTCGCAAGATGGCTTGGGTTTAAAGCTGCTACACAACACTGGCATTCAAATGGCGATTGTGACTGGCAGAACCTCTAAGGTGGTGACCAAGCGCGCTGAAAATATCAAGATAGGCAATGTTTATCAGGGTGTAGAAGACAAGCTTGAAGCGTTTAACGAGATTTTAAAAGACTTAAACGTGACGGCTGAGGAATGTATGTTCATGGGGGATGACGTGATTGATATTCCTCCAATGCGCCGTGCTGGATTAGCAGTGACTGTTCCCCATGCCATGCCATTGGTAAAAGAGTACTCACATTACATTACCACCCGTGAAGCTGGACATGGTGCAGTGCGCGAACTGTGCGAGCTACTCATGAAAGCACAAGGCACTTTTGACGGCCAAATGGCCAAATTCTTAAAGTAATCACAGGTTAGCTTAAGCGCTTTAATTAAGATGAATGGACGCTACAGTATTGTTTTTCCGCTGCTTGTACTGGGAATCCTTGCGTTCATCACTTTCTGGATAGAGCAAACAGTCCAATCACCAGCAAAAAAAGCCGATGGCAGCAGTCGTCACGATCCCGATTACTTTGTAGAAAACTTTGTCACCACGAAAACTGATCTGCATGGCAACCTTCGTAACATGCTGGCAGCAGTGGAAATGCGCCATTACCCAGATGACGATACAACCGAACTAGTTCGACCACGCTACACGCAATATGGAGAGAACAAACCCTATACGCAGATTGAAGCGCAAAAAGGCTTTGTATCGGCCAATGGCGAAGAGGTGGAATTTAAAGGAAATGTCGTGATTGTGCGTCAAGCTTTTGAAGGAAGAGGTGAAATGCGCCTCACTACCGATTATCTTAAAGTATTACCAAAAACAGAATTTGTAAGCACAAAAAGTGATGTTGTGATTACGCAAGCACCGAAAACCGTGATTCATGCCACTGGGATGGTTTACGATAAGAACGACAAAAATTTTGTACTACAAAAAAGAGTCCGCGTGCATTATGAAAAACCAAAAGCATCCTCCCAGCTCTTGCCTAAAATAGCCGCAAGCGATAAGGTGAAAGCTGATGGGACTGCAAATCAAACCGCCCAACAAAACAAGGCAAATGATGTTAAAAAATCTTCAAAAAAAATCAAACACTAGTCATATGACTATCAATTATTCTAAGCTCGGCATTTCTCTTCTGCGTCAGCTGTTGCTCTCTTATTTACTGATGCTCTTTGCATTGCCTGCCTTCGCTGAAAAAGCCGACAAAGACAAACCTATCGAAATTGAAGCAGACACCGTCACCGTGAATGACGCTAAAAAAGTCAGTGTTTACACGGGCAACGTGATTGTGACTCAAGGCACTTTAGTGATTCATGCAGAAAAATTAGTGGTGCGCGAAGATTTAGAAGGCTTTCAACATAGCTCCTCTTACGGCAATCCAACAACTTTTAAACAAAAGCGTGAAGGCAAAGACGAGTACATGGAAGGAAGCGCACAGCGCATTGAATATGACGGCCGCATGGACAAGGTGCAGCTATTTACAAAGGCTTGGGTAAAGCGAGCTAATGATATCGTGCATGGCGATTACATTATGTACGATGCGAATGCCGAGTATTCGGAAGTCATTGGTGGCGGACCAAAATCAGCAACGCCAGCGACACCAACTGGCCGTGTAAAAGCCATCATTCAACCAAAAAACAAACCTTCGGCAGAATAATTAAAGCCTCGTCATGACTGAATTAACGGTACAAAACTTACGCAAGCAATATAAAGCACGCACGGTGGTGCAAGATATTTCACTCCACATCAAAAGCGGTGAGGTAGTTGGCTTACTTGGCCCTAACGGCGCTGGCAAAACAACTAGCTTTTACATGATTGTTGGTTTGGTGCCCCTCAATGACGGCAAAATCATTTTGAATGGCAAAGACATTAGTCGCTTACCTATTCATCAACGTGCTCACATGGGCTTATCTTACTTGCCACAAGAGCCTTCTATTTTTAGAAAACTGAGTGCAGCAGATAACATTCGTGCGGTATTAGAACTCCAAAAAATGACGCCTGAAGCAGTTGAAAGTCGCTTAGACGAATTATTAGAAGAGTTACATATTTCGCATATTCGAGATAATCTAGCTGTAAGCCTTTCAGGTGGTGAACGCCGCCGTGTTGAAATCGCGCGTTGTTTAGCGACCAATCCAAAGTTTATTTTATTGGACGAGCCCTTTGCTGGAATTGACCCAATTGCAGTCATCGACATTCAAAAAACCATCAAATTTTTAACAGCAAAAAATATCGGCGTACTCATCACCGACCATAATGTACGTGAAACCCTTGGCATCTGCGATAGAGCGTATATTGTGAATGAAGGGCATGTTTTTGCCTCAGGAACACCAGCAGAGATCATCGAAAACCAAAATGTAAGAGACGTTTATTTGGGCAAAAACTTCCGCCTGTAATGACTATCTGCAACAATATTAAGCGCTAAATGAAGCAAAGCTTACAGCTAAAATTCTCACAAAATCTTGCGCTTACTCCGCAACTTCAGCAATCTATCCGCTTACTTCAGCTTTCTTCTCAAGAGCTCAATCAAGAACTAGAAAACATTTTGCAAGAAAATCCCCTGCTCGAACGCACGGACAAAAATGATGACGGTTCCGAGAATCTAGAAGACTCGAGTGGCGAGTATTTCAGTGCCCAAGACACTTCAATAGCGACAGATGATACAAAAAGAAGTGAAAGCGCCACTTCCGAAACTGCACAAGATTCACATCAAACGTCACGCGAAGAATCGCTTAGCGAAGATTACTTTGGCGGCTCAAATAATCATCAATGGGAAGAAAGTAGCAGCTCAGAAGATGACGACTATGTGTTTCAAGAAGCTGTTGCACCAACACTCCGCGAACATTTGCTAGGCCAGCTGAAATTAATGCCGCTTTCTGAACGTGACCAAACGCTATCCATGTATCTAGTGGATGCGATTAATGAAGACGGTTATCTAGAACAGTCACTTGAGGACTTGGCGGAACTCCTTCCCTCTGAACTTGAGATTGACATGCTGGAGCTGCAAACAGCTCTCAAACACATTCAGCATCTAGATCCACCTGGTGTTGGCGCACGTAATTTATCTGAGTGCTTAATTATTCAATTAGCACTTTTGCCAGAAAATATGCGTGTAGAAAACAAAAAAATATGTGACTTGGCTTTGAAAATCGCCGAGCAGCATTTACCTGCGCTCGCAAGTCGCGATTACGCACGCCTCAAGAAATCACTCCATTGTGACGATACTGATTTGCGTAATGCCCAACAAGTGCTCAAAAAATTAAATCCGCGCCCAGGTAGTGATTTTACAAAGCTTGCCGCAGGCCATTATATTCAACATGAAATCATCGTGAAAAAAGTAAAAGGGCATTGGATTGCTCGCTTAAACGATGAGGTCGTACCAAAGTTGAGGATTAATCAACTTTACGCCGACATCATGAAGCGTAATCGTGATAGTTCAAATCAATACTTAAACAGCCAATTACTAGAAGCCAAGTGGATGATTAAGAATATTGAACAACGCTTTTCTACCATTTTGCGAGTTTCTCAAGCCATTATTGACCAACAAATTAATTTCTTTGAACATGGTGACATCGCGATGCGACCTTTAGTGTTGCGAGAAATTGCAGATGAACTGGGCTTGCATGAATCTACCGTATCACGTGTGACGACACGCAAGTATATGCTCACACCACGCGGCGTTTACGAGTTAAAATATTTTTTCGGAAGCCATGTTGCCACAGATACAGGTGGTGCTTGTTCAGCAACAGCGATTCGTGCACTGATCAAGCAAATGGTCGCTGAAGAAAACCCTAAAAAACCGCTATCAGATAATCAACTGACGGACGTTTTATTGAAACAAGGAATTGTCGTCGCAAGGCGTACAATTGCTAAATACCGCGAGTCTCTAAACATTCCCGCGGCCAACCAACGCAAGTCCTTGTAAGACTTGCACACCTAGAGGAGTTAGTCATGAATTTACATTTAACTGGCCATCATTTAGAAGTTACTCCTGCTTTGCGTGAATATATTCAAACTAAGCTCACTAAAGTCAGCAATCATTTCGATCATATGATTGATGTCAAAGTGACATTGACGGTGGAAAAGCTTGCTCAAAAAGTTGAAGCAACCATCCATGTGCCTGGTGCAGACTTGCACGCAGAATCTAGTGATGCTGACATGTACAGTGCCATTGATTTATTAGCCGACAAGCTAGATCGTCAAGTGTTAAAACACAAAGAAAAACACGCTGACCATCACAAAGTAAACGGCGCAGTTAAGCACCAAGCAACTGAGTAATTCACTAGGTAAACTCTGATGGCCGAAATTAGCGTACACCAGCTTCACCAAGACACTCGTCGCAAGCTCAAACTTACTTGGGTAGCAGGCAAGTCTGGCGGAGACAATTTATTAAACAGCGAGACCGTTTCCAAGCCTTCGCTGGCTTTAACTGGTCATCGCAATTTCGTCCATCCCAATCGCGTTCAAGTCCTTGGTTGTGCAGAAATGGACTATTTGAACGGCTTAGATCCAGAAGAACAAAAACAGTCGATTAATCATTTATTCTCTCAAAAGCTTGCAGCCCTTATTGTTGCCAATGGAGAGAAAGTACCAACTGAGCTAATGCTGGCAGCAGACAAACACCAGACTGCTTTAATGACATCGCCGCTGGCTAGCCCAAACTTAATGGACTTGTTGAGCCATCATTTAGCACAAGCCCTTGCTGAATCAACAAGCGCACATGGCGTTTTCATTGAAGTTCAAGGCTTTGGTGTGCTGATTAAAGGTAGCCCTGCTATTGGTAAAAGTGAGTTGGCATTAGAGCTGATTTCACGTGGCCATCGTTTAGTCGCCGATGATATTGTCGATTTTTATCGTGTATCACCTGAGCGGATTGAAGGCCGCTGCCCTCCTTTATTACAAGATTTTTTAGAAGTGCGCGGATTGGGAATTTTGAATATTCGAGCACTGTTTGGTGATAGCGCTGTGAAGCCAACCAAGCCCCTTGATTTAATTATTCAGCTTGAAATGGCTGACACATTAGCCCCACAAAATTTAGATCGACTCAAAATCAAATCCCATGATGAAGACGTGCTAGGCATCAAGGTGCAAAAGGTCGTCATTCCTGTCGCTGCTGGTCGTAACATTGCTGTTTTGGTCGAAGTGGCTGTTCGCAATCACATGCTTTTATTGCGCGGCGTCAATGGCACCAAGCAATTTATGGATAGACAAGCACGCGAACTTAAAAATAATGCGAATCAAGACTGATGCAACTTATTATCGTAACAGGCCTATCTGGTTCAGGTAAAAGCGTGGTCCTCAAAGCACTTGAGGATACTGGCTATTATTGCGTGGACAATTTACCCGCAACACTACTGCCGCAAATTTACGAAAATTTAAATAATAGCCAAAGCAGAGTTGCGATTAGCACCGATACAAGAAGTGCCGCTTTAGAAGCGCTACCTGAAAACATCGAAAAGCTAAAAGCTCAAGGCGTCAATGTCCAGGTATTATTTCTGGAGTCGACCACGCAAGCGCTGGTCAAAAGATTCAGCGAAACGCGCCGACGCCATCCACTGAGTAACGAACATATCACCCTCGCCGAAAGCATTGAGTGCGAACGCAAATTACTCGCCCCGCTCTCAGAACTTGGTCATCACATCGACACGAGTGATTTAAGTGCAAACACGCTACGTGGATGGGTGAAGGATTTTGTGGCGCAAGAGCGCAAAAACATCACTTTATTATTCACTTCATTTGGGTTTAAGCATGGCATTCCGCTTGATGCAGATTTTGTATTTGACGTACGCTGCTTGCCAAATCCACATTACGACCCACTACTCAGACCAATGACAGGCCGAGATGCCCCGGTGAAAGCTTTTCTAGAGCAACAGCCTTTGGTACATGACATGTACCAAGATATTCAAAATTTTGTAGCGCGCTGGCTACCAAGTTTCGTTATTGAAAATCGCAGTTACCTCACCATTGCCATTGGTTGCACAGGTGGACAACATCGCTCTGTTCATATTGTTGAAGAGCTGGGCAAACATTTTTCACAGCAACAACAAGTGTTAATCAGACATCGAGAACTGGAACTATCTTTATGATTGGTATTTTAATTGTCGCGCACGGGGCACTTGGCGAAAGCCTTATTCAATGCGCTACGCACGTCATGGGCTCACGCCCAGCATTATTAGAGCAGTTTGGGATTGATACCCACGACGACCCAGCGACCTTGTTGCCTGTGATGCAAAAAGTAGTAAAAGATCTTGATGAAGGGGATGGTGTGCTGATCCTTTCAGACATTTACGGTGCAACCCCTTGCAATATCGTGAGCAAATTAGTGAAACAAAATAGCGTAGAAGGCATTGCTGGCGTAAATTTGCCGATGCTCGTCCGTGCCCTCACCTATCGCAATGGTGACCTAGCCAAGCTTGCAGAAAAAGCCATAAGTGGTGGGCAAGAAGGCGTCATTAATTTTACAGAAGCCGCCTGCAAAGAAAGTTCAGCGAAGGATGCGAGCAAATGAAGCAAGAAATTCTCATTATTAATAAGCTCGGCCTCCATGCCCGCGCGTCAACAAAGCTGACGCAAACAGCCAGCCAATTTAAAAGCGACATTTGGATAGAACGCAACGGACGTCGTGTGAATGCAAAAAGCATTATGGGCGTCATGATGTTAGCTGCCAGCAAAGGCAGCACAGTCACTTTAGAAGCTAACGGCGCTGACGAAGTTGAAGCAATGGATGCGCTCGTTGCCCTCATTAACAATCGTTTTGGTGAGCCAGAGTAATGAGCTTTTCTATTCATGGTGTAGGGGTATCAAACGGCATTGCCATCGGCCATGCCCATTTGGTTTCGCACGCCCTGTTAGAGGTCGTCCATTACCAAGTGCCAAAGCATCTAGTCGAGCAAGAGCTTGCACGTTTTGACCAGGCAATTAACACCGTTAAACATGATTTAGAAACGGTAAAAGCACAACTCCCAAGCAAATCACCTGCCGAACTGACTGCTTTCATCAATACACATTTGATGATTTTGAATGATCACACGCTCGCTGAAGACCCAAAACTCACCATCAAAAATGAGCACTGCAATGCCGAATGGGCGCTCAAACAGCAGATGGAAAGTATCGTTGAACAGTTTGACCAAATCGAAGACGAATACTTACGTGAACGTAAACATGACGTCGTGCAAGTTGTAGAACGCATTATTAAAGTCTTGCTTGGACGGCCTAGCCAAGTGCCTGTGCTAGAGCAAGAAAAAGCCATTATTTTAGTTGCACACGATATTTCACCAGCGGATGCCATTCAGTTTAAGCATCACCAATTTGCGGCTTTTATCACGGATGTAGGCGGCGCAACCTCGCACACTGCAATTCTTGCACGCAGTCTCAATATTCCATCTATTGTTGCACTTCAACGTGCAAGAACAATTATCCGCGATGGTGAATTACTGATCATCGATGGAACACAAGGTGTTGTCATTGTTAACCCCGACAAGGACACCCTGGCTGAATACAAGCTCAGACAAGAGCAATGGCAAATCGAGCAACAAAAACTCAAGCGTATCAAGCTCACCAAAGCAGTGACTTTAGATGGCACAGCGATTGATTTATACGCCAACATTGAAGTGCCTGACGATGTTGTTCAAGTAAAAGCCTCCGGTGCCGCCGGCATTGGCCTCTATCGCACCGAATTCTTATTCATGAACCGCAGAGAAGCCCCTAATGAAGAAGAGCAATTCGAAGCTTATAAAGCAGTAGCAGAAGCGATGGATGGCAAACCAGTGACCATTCGAACGTTGGATTTAGGCGCTGACAAACAAATGAATGCTGATACAGAGCGTACATGCACGAATCCTGCACTTGGTTTGCGTGCAATTCGCTTATGCTTAGCTGAACCACAAATGTTCCACATCCAGTTGAGGGCGTTGTTACGTGCCTCCGCTTTTGGCAACATTAAGATTCTGATTCCAATGTTGTCTTCACTGACCGAACTCAGGCAAACGTTGTTATTAATCGAGCGCGCTAAACAAAGCTTGCGTGTCCAAAAAATTGTATTCAATAATGAGATTGAAGTTGGCGGCATGATTGAAATTCCAGCAGCAGCCTTGTGTGCAGAAGCTTTTGCTAAAGAATTGGATTTTCTCTCTATCGGCACCAACGATTTGATTCAATACTCACTCGCCATCGATCGTACTGATGATAGCGTTTCACACTTGTATAACCCACTTCACCCAGCGATTCTGCAATTAATTGAAATAACACTTAAAGCGGGTCTTAAGCTTGGTAAGAAGGTGTCGGTTTGCGGCGAGATGGCTGGCGATTCAAAGTTAACACGTCTATTGTTAGGCTTGGGCTTGCGTCAGTTTTCTATGCACCCATCGCACATTTTGTCAGTCAAGCACCAAGTATTACAAAGCGATCTTGTAAAGTTAGTCCCTACGGCACGTAAAATTTTGTCTAGCCATGACAGCGACAAGATTGAACCTTTACTCCAAAAAATGAATCTCTAGAATATATAAAAACACCATGTAATCGAACGCTACTGATTACCGAGCGATACGACCTAAAGGAATTTGAATTGACCGACTTAGCAAACAATCCGTTATTGAGCTTTTCTGGCTTACCAAAATTTGACCAAATCAAAGCCGAGCACGTTGAGCCCGCAATTGATCACTTACTTGAGACCGGTCGCAGTTGTGTTGAAAAGCTAGCGACATCAAACGAAGCATCTACATGGGCTAATTTTGCCAAGCCATTAGAGGACATGGAAGAAAAACTCTCGCGTGCGTGGTCGCAAGTTGGTCACATGAATGCTGTCGTTAACAGTCCTGAACTACGCGAAGCTTACAATGCCAGCCTGCCAAAACTGACTGACTTTTACTCTGATTTGGGCCAAGACGAACGCTTGTATGCAAAATTCCGCGCGCTTAAAAATAGTGCTGAATTCGACACGCTCAATACTGCCCAACAAAAAATCGTAGAGAACGAACTTCTTGGCTTTCGTTTAGGTGGTGCTGAGCTAGCGGACGCAGAGAAAGCTCGCTTCAAATCCATACAAGAATCACTCTCCAAAATCACCACCAAGTTTGAAGAAAATTTGATGGATACCGTGAATGATTTTTCACACTTTGTAGAAGATGTCACTGAGCTAAAAGGCGTACCAGAGGATGCACTACAAGCTGCACAAGAAGCAGCTTCCAGCGATGGAAAATCAGGTTATAAATTCACGCTACACTTTCCTTCTTATATGCCTGTATTGCAATATTGCGAAAATCGCACACTGCGAGAGTTACTTTACCGCGCTTATGCAACGAGGGCTTCAGAATTCGGTAAAAGCGAGTTGGATAACACCCCGCTCATCAGCGAGATCCTGACGCTTCGACGCGAAGCTGCAACTTTATTAGGTTACGAAAACTATGCTGAGATGTCACTCGCTACCAAAATGGCTGATGCACCAGCAGATGTAATCTCGTTTTTAGATAAATTGGCGCAGCGCGCAAAACCTTTTGCAAAACGCGATATGCAAGAACTCACTGAGTATGCTGCGAAGCTTGGCATTGCTGATATGCAAGCATGGGATGTGGCTTTCGTGTCAGAAAAATTACGCGAAGAAAAATATGCGTTTTCAGATCAAGAAGTAAAACAATACTTCCCTGAAGCACAAGTTTTAGCAGGCCTATTCAAAGTGGTCGAAACCATTTTTGGCGTGCATGTTAAAAAATCTCAAGCACCTGTTTGGCATGCTGATGCAGCTTTTTATGAAATTAGCGACCAACACGGCAAAGCGATTGGGCAGTTTTATTTAGATTTATATGCACGTAACAACAAGCGTGGTGGTGCTTGGATGGATGAAGCTATCACCCGCCGCAAACAAGATGGGAGAAATGGCGAAGACAATATCGTCACACCTGTCGCTTACCTTACCTGTAATTTCTCAGCACCAGTGGGCGGTAAACCAGCGCTATTCACGCACGATGAAGTCATTACGATGTTCCATGAGTTCGGACATGGTTTGCACCACATGCTCACACAAGTCGATGACTACGGAGTGTCTGGCATCAAAGGTGTGGAATGGGATGCAGTGGAACTGCCAAGTCAGTTTATGGAAAACTTCTGCTGGGAATGGGATGTGATTCGTCATATGACCAAGCACGTGGAAACAGGCGCAAGCTTGCCTCGTGCATTGTTCGACAAAATGATTGCCGCTAAGAACTTCCAAGCCGGCATGCAAACTGTTCGTCAGATTGAGTTCTCACTTTTTGATATGCGTTTGCATGGTGAATTTGACCCAAATGGCAAACAAACTGCACTCGATTTAATCGAACAAGTTCGTGACGAAGTTGCAGTGGTTCGCCCACCAAAATGGAACCGCTTTCCAAATGGGTTTAGCCATATTTTTGCAGGCGGCTACGCAGCTGGCTATTACAGCTACAAATGGGCAGAGGTCCTTTCAGCGGATGCATACAGCATGTTTGAAGAAAATGGTGTGCTATGTGCAGAAACAGGCCAACGCTTCTGGCATGAAATTTTAGCTAAAGGCGGTTCACGTCCAGCCTTAGAGTCTTTTGTGGCATTCCGTGGTCGAGCACCAGATATTGAAGCCCTTCTGCGCCATAATGGCATGACCGCTTCGGCATAACCCTCTTTTAGATATTTTATGAAAATCGCCACCTGGAACGTTAACTCACTCAATGTGCGCTTGCCACACGTATTGGATTGGCTCGTCGCCAACAAGCCTGATGCTTTGTGCTTGCAAGAAACCAAACAAGAAGACAGCAAGTTTCCTTATGAGGCTTTAAAAGAAGCTGGCTACAACGCGATTCACAGCGGACAAAAAACTTATAACGGTGTTGCCATTATTAGTCCTCACAACCTAGACGATGCCCACATGGGCATTCCTCATTTTGCAGACGAGCAAAAACGCTTGATTGCCGCGACGATTAATGGCGTTCGTATTGTGTGTGTTTATATCCCAAATGGCCAAGCAGTAGGTTCAGACAAATACGCTTACAAGCTTGGTTGGTTACAGGCATTTACTGCTTGGCTCAGCACCGAAATCAAACAGCACCCTAAGCTTGCCCTATTAGGTGATTACAACATTGCGCCAGAAGATATTGATTGTCACGACCCTGCGGCCTGGGTAGGCCAAGTACTCGTCAGTGAACCAGAGCGTGAAGCTTTCAAAGCGTTTACGCAATTAGGGTTAGAAGACGGCTTCCGCCTATTTGAAAAAGGTGAAGGGCAATTTAGCTGGTGGGATTACCGTATGGCAGGGTTTAGACGTAATTTAGGTATGCGAATTGACCACATTTTAGTGACGCCTGAACTCAGCAAAGTCAGCACAGCTAGCTATATCGACAAAGCTCCACGTAAATTAGAGCGTCCTAGTGACCACACCCCTGTGGTACTGGAATTCAATCATTAATGTTGATTAGTTGGGTAGAAGGCGGCGCCACGCTCAGTGCACGCTGGCAATCCGAAGCTGGTGTTGCCGCCCCTCAGCGGGTCATTATTGCTGATGACACCATTAACGCTGACACAGCCTATAGGCTTGCTTGTGAAGGCACAGCGATGTTGTGGCGTGGTGACTTTCACAATGCGCGCCAACTCCTACAAGCAATGGCGAGACGCTGTGACCAAAAAAAATCACCAAAAAAAATCAACCAAGAATCTGCAACAATAGACCTTAAGCAAGCCTTTAATTTACATCGTGTTGCGCAAGCACAACGAGCACGAGTATTAGGGATGCTGCTGATCGAAGTCGGAGAAAACTATCAAGTACGCCTGAAGAGAGCACCTGATTTTCAGCAAGCTTGCTTGGAAGCCTATGGCGAATTTACCAGCACATTTTTAGCTTCATTACGCGAGCTACAAGGATTGGTTGGGGCACATGAATGGCGTAAAAAAGGCGTGCCGATTGAAGCCTTAGGTGCAAGCATTCATCCACATTACGGTGTATTTTCGCCGATCCGCGGCGAGTATTTAGCATTGCTCGCGAATGCACCGTTACCGAGTCGAGAGCTCGCCTTTGATATTGGGACAGGCACAGGCGTGATTGCGGCACTGCTTGCTAAACGAGGTGTCAAAAAGATTATCGCCACTGACCAAGATTCGCGTGCTTTAACTTGTGCCAAAGAAAACATCACACGCTTAGGTTATCAACAACAGGTTTCGGTCAAGCAAGCTGACATGTTTCCTGAAGGTAAAGCACCCTTGATTGTATGCAACCCACCATGGTTACCAGCCAAGCCAAGCTCACCGATAGAGTATGCCGTTTACGACCCGAATAGCAGTATGTTGATGGCGTTTCTTAATGGGCTAAAAAATCACCTGACTCCAGATGGAGAAGGCTGGCTGATTATGTCTAACTTTGCTGAAAACTTAGGCCTAAGAACCAAAGATGAATTCCAAAATGCAATTGCTCAGGCTGGTTTAGTCGTTGAAGAAAAAATAGATATTACGCCAAAGCATGGCAAGGTCATGGATCAGACTGATAGATTGCACCAGGCGAGAAAAGCTGAAATCACTTCACTTTGGCGATTAAAAGCCAATTAGATTTACTTCGTTTTAATTCCTAATTGCTTTAGCTTGCGATACAAATGTGTGCGCTCTAGCTCTACGGCTTCAGCAACACGACTCATGTTTTTTTCAGCTTTTTGAATGTGGTATTCAAAATACAAACGCTCAAATTCATCGCGTGCTTCACGCAAAGGGCGGTCTAAATCAATAGGTAATCCATTGGCTTTTGAAGAGGATTCTTCAATAACCGTAGATTGCAACGGCGCAAACTGCTCCATCACACGATTCACATCATCCAATGTAATTTTTTCGCCCAAGCTGGTTTGCATCAGATTACGAATCACGCTATCCAACTGCGTTATGTTGCCAGGCCAATCTGCGTTTCTCAGCATATTGAGCGCTGCCGTTTCAAACTCTCTGTATGGTGATGCTGTAGTCTCGACTAACAGGAATGCTAAGGCACGCGCTAAATCAGGAATGTCTTCTCTGTGGTCGCCAAGGCTGGGGATGCGCAAGGTACTGACTGACAACGTTTGTAATAAGCCATTATCAAAGCCGCCTTCTGCAACCAAGTCAGGCAATGGCTGTGACGTGCCACACACCACACGCGTTCCATATTTCTCAGCCTTGCCCAGCAAGACCATGAGGCCTTTCTGCTGCGTTTTATCTAGATCAGCAACCTCTGGAATAAACAAAACCCCTTCACGCAATTGCTCCAATACATCCAATGGCGCATCAGCCAACCTTTGTGAATCGAGGAGCTCCATCCATGGCGTATTCGCTTGATGTAAAAATTTAGCACACAGCTCAGCGCCACTGCCTTTTTCACCTATTAACAACAAAGGTGCTTTGCTCATGCTCACCTGCTCTAGTCGCTGACGGAGCTCATTGATGACAGCACTTTTCCCAAGGCTTAACAAGCTCATATCAGACTTGGGTAGCTGCTCACTATGTTTTAAGGCTGCTGTGACTGTTTTGAGTAGCTTTTGAAGCGCGATTGGTTTTTCAAGAAAATCAAAAGCGCCGATCCGCGTCGCTTCAACAGCGGTATCGATCGTGCCATGTCCAGACATCATGACCACAGGCATGGTCAACATGCCGCCTGTGCCCCATTCTTTTAAGAGGGTAATACCATCGCAATCAGGCATCCAAATATCAAGCAGAACCACGTCTGGACGGGTGTGTTGGCGATACTCTCTAGCCTCAGCAGCATTTTCAGCAAGCCGCACTTGATAACCCTCATCCTGCAAAATGTCTCTTAATAATTCGCGGATGCCGATTTCATCGTCCACCACTAGGACTTGTCTTGCTGTCATGCTTGATCACCTTTTTTAGGTTTTACACTTCGTTTTTTCGGTTCAGCTTGATTCACTGGCAAACTGACCACAACCATCGCACCCACTTGCCCATCAGACTCGGGCTTAATGTTTTCAATGGTAATCGTGCCTTGATGCTCTTCAACAATCTTCTTCACAATCGCTAAACCAAGCCCTGTGCCATGACGTTTAGTCGTCATGTAAGGCTCAAAAACACGCGATAAAATTTCAACCGGAAAACCTGCCCCGTTATCACTGATGCTCAACTGAACTTGATTCGCCTTTTTTAAAGTCGTTACTTCAATTTTTGGTGCTTGTACGCCATCGAGAGCATCTTGTGCATTTTGCAATAAATTATGTAAGACCTGTCTAAGCATCGTAGCGTCTCCAAGCACGTCTAGCGTTTGCTTATCCAGATTTACTTCTAGCGAGATGCCTGTTGGCTGATATAACTCAAGCACATCCCGTACCAACTTATTCAAATCTAGATTCATTAAATTCAGTACTGGGGCACGAGCATACTCGCTAAACTCATTCACCATCGTTTTCATGGCATCCACTTGCGCAACAATGGTGCCTGTCGCTCGTTTCAACATCTCGCTATCAGCCTCATCCAGCTTAGCTGAAAGCTTATGTTCAATACGCTCAGCAGAAAGTTGAATGGGTGTTAATGGGTTCTTAATTTCATGCGCCAATCGTCTAGCCACTTCACCCCAAGCGGCATCACGCTGTGCTTGTACCATCGTCGTAATATCATCGAACACCACTAAATATCCACTATCAGCGCTATATGGCAAACGTGTTCCACGCAACAAAAGAGTGCGCTGACCTTGTGTGGTCATAATCTCCATTTGTGTCTGCCACTCTGTCAAATTGCTTGAGTTCGAATTTTCCAAGATTGAAGCAGTGAGCTCTTTGAGCGCTGGAAATTCTTCGCTTACCCTCGCAAAAGGATGGCCAGCAAAATGGCCTAGCACCACGCCCAAAATATCAGAGGCAGCGAGGTTGTAAGTGCGAAGTTCACCTTTGTCATTCAGTGCCAAAACACCTGAAGACAAATGCGCCAAAATTGTTTCTAGATAACCCCGGGCAGCTTCTACTCTTGTCCGATTGCGCTCGGCAGCTTGTGTCGCTTCGCCTAGTTGTTTAGTCATGCTGTTAAAAGACTGCACCAATACGCCTAGTTCATCATTGCCATGCACAGGCAATACGGTTTCATAATCACCACGTGCAATCGCTCGGGTTCCTTCTGCAAGTACGCCCAATGGCGCAGATAAACGGCGACTAAGCACAAAAGCCACTGAGACTGCTGTGAGCATTGCTAACATCAATACCAAAGTGAGTGTTAGGGCAAAAACTTGCTTGAGAGACTCTCGGCTGAGTGAAAGCTCTTGATAGTCCTGGTACACATTCTGCACTGCTTCTGCTGTGTTCGATAACTGCTTGGGTACGGGTTGCAACAACTGCAAAATACGCGTCTCGCCACCAATGTCATTCATATTCACCGGCACAAGCGCCCGCAAATAGAGGCCTTTCCCAGCAATCGGCTCAATAATGCCAAAGTCTTTTTGGCGCGCTTGCCTAAGTTGATCTAGGCTAGGTGTGTCCGGCAAAAAACTCGTCGCGTCATTACTCGAAAACGCTAAAATTTTTCCTTGCATGGTGAGTAGAACGGCATCTTGCACACCACTTTTTTCGCGCAAATCATTCAGTACAGTTAATTGAGCGTTGGTTGGCTGAAAAGCAAGGTTTAAAGCCATGCCATCGCCCTTTTGCTTAAGATCTGCCAGCATCGCATCAAGGGAGCTTTGCCCCAAGCGCACCCCACCTTCAAGCGCTGCTTCGACCTTCACGTTAAACCAAGACTCAATAGACTGGGTAAGAAAATTCACCGATACCGCATAAACGAGCAAGCCCGGCATAATCGCCATTAAAGCAAACGCGCCCAATAAGCGTAAGGTTAAGCGGCTCCCAATAACGCGAGCACGCATTTGCTTATAAAGGCGAGAGAGCTGATACGCAATGAGCAAGAATAAAGCGGAGGCAAGGGCGATATTAAGGAAAAGCAACAAGGTGTAATTCGCACCTGAAACGTTTCCATTGGCGCTTGCAGTCGAGAGCATATACAGAAGCCCTGCACCAAGTATGGCTGTGATAAATACAATGTATCGCATTAGAACTTGCTCATGCTAATAAGAAAGCACCGGAGCCCAACGATAGCGCTCGGATGCAATGTTCCAGTCATCCGAACCAATAGCCTCCACTTGAACAGGCTTAGGGAGCTTAGTTTGATCTAACCGCACTTTAATTGCTGCTGAATAGACTTCACCTTTTTTGAGTAATTTCTTATCAACAACCGGCCAAGCTTTAATGTTAGAAATTTCATCTTTCGCTTGCTGAAGATTGGCAAAAGACTGCTGGCGATTATTACGATTCACCAAGTATTGTCTAGAGAGCGCATGGTAACTTAATGTGACATGTTGATTTTGCGTCACCACTTCATCATCAAACCAATAACGGTGAGGCGTACTGAGTTGGAACTCGACTAGAAACGTAAGGGGAACGCCTTTGTTCAAGGCATCTTCAATGATTGGGCTGAGCGTAATATCCCAATCTGCGGTCAGCGCGTAATTTTCATCCACAGAGACCAGCTCGGCTGTTTTGACGTGAATACCACTATTGGCAGCATGTACAGAAGAAGTGAACGCTGACAATAGCACCATCAAGAGCGAAATAAAGGTGTAGCAAAGACACTTAGCGTTTTTGTAATAAGGCATAAAATAAACCATCGTGCTGTGCAGTCGGTTGTAATTGTCCATTGTTTAAACTCAAGCCTGCCAAAGGATTATCCAAAGGCAATTGCTCCGCATCTGCATGTATTTTTAAAAAGCTATCAATTTGCCGCTGATTCTCTTCTTGAAACACAGAGCATGTTACGTAAAGCAATTTACCACCCTTTGCTAATAGGTGCCACAAAGATGGCAATATCTGCGTTTGCTGTTTGGTGAATGAAGCAATATCGGCCTCGCGACGTAACCATTTAATATCCACATGACGCCGCACAATGCCTGAAGCCGTACACGGGACATCCGCCAAAATACGATCAAATGGCTTGCCATCCCACCAGTCTGAGGACTTTCCTGCATCTCCAACAAGCAAAGTCGCTTTCAATTTTAAACGCTCAATATTACTTTGAGTCCGTGCGATACGCGTTTCATCATTATCCACTGCGACTAAATCGACATCTGCCAACTCTAAAATTTGTCCTGTTTTACCCCCTGGAGCACAACAAGCATCTAAAACACGTTGCCCACTTTGTAAATCCAGCGCATAACCTGCGACTTGTGCTGCGTAATCCTGTACCGAAGCTTCTCCATCTGCAAAGCCTGGAATACGATCAACAGGAATAGGCTTTTCCAACATCACTGCATTCGCACCAAGCGCTTGGGAGGCAATCCCTTCCGCACTGAGTTTTGCAACAAAATCAGCAGATGAAATTTGTCGCTGATTGACACGCAATATCATCGGCGGATGCTGATTTCCAGCTTCCAGCATTTCCTGCCAATTGTTTGGATATTGGTATTTCAGCTTAGTAATCCACCAAGCTGGGTAAGAGTATTTCGCGAATTCGTTATCTTGAATATTCGTCAACAATTCGGCTTGTTGACGTAGAAAGTTACGTAACACGCCATTGACCAAACCTTTTGCCCAAGTTTTTTTAGACTGCGAAGCTGCCTTGACAGCTTGATCGACCACCGTATGCGAAGCCGCTTTGTCGTATTGCAGCTGATAGATCGCAACCAACAACAAGCACTGTAAACGTGCGTCATCCAACGGTTTTTGCAAAAGCTGATCCAACAAAGACTGTATTGCCCCATAGAACCGCAAAGTGCCATAACTCAAATCTTGAGCAACTGCACGTTGCTGAGGTGTGATATTTGAATATCTAGAAAATAAGCCGTCTAGTACGACGCCTAAATTGCGGCCCGCAAAAACTTGTCCAATTGCCTCTGCGGCAATTTGTTGTGAGATATGCACGTGTTATTTGACCAATCTCATCGAAATATAAAAAATAAACTTACTCAAAATGTTGTCCCACTTTCAGGTTCTGCCCAGCAATAAAATCTTTAGCTTTCAATCGTTTTCCACCAGGAAGTTGCAACTCCTCCACAATGAGCGCGCCTTGCCCACAAGCAATTTGAATATTGGTGCCAACATCCAAAATAGTGCCAGGTTTTACATGACTAACAACATCCGATTGCGTCGCCATCCAAAGACGACAAACCTCACCATTCAATATGGCATGGGCAACAGGAAAGGGATTAAATGCACGCACCTGCCGTGAAATTAAATCGGCAGATTGGGTCCAATCAATGCTTGCCTCCGCTTTTTGCAATTTGGCCGCATAAGTCACTAAAGACTCGTCTTGAATTGTCGCCGGCAACTGACCAGCTTCAGCAAGCTGTTGCATAGCGTCGACCATTAAATCTGCCCCCATGTTGGCAAGGCCATCATGCAAAGATTGAGAAGTATCGCGCTCGCTAATCGGCAACACGCCTTTAGAAACCATCGCCCCCGCATCAAGTGCTGGCACCACTTCCATAATGGTGACGCCCGTTTCAGCGTCACCCGCTAATAATGCGCGATGAATTGGTGCGGCACCACGCCAACGCGGCAATAATGAAGCATGAATGTTATAGCAACCCAATCGCGGCATTTGCAAAACGTTAGTTGGGATAATTAATCCATAAGCAGCGACAATCATTACATCCGCTTTCACCGCTTCAATCCGAACTTGCGCATCAACATCTTTCAATGTTTCAGGCTGAAAAACCTCTATTGCGTGTTGCAAAGCGAGCTCTTTAACAGGACTAGCCTTCAGCTTCATCCCTCGCCCAGAGGGGCGATCTGGCTGAGTAAGCACTAGCACTACGTCATGACCAGCTTTAATAAGCGCCGCTAAAGCTGGGACAGCAAAATCCGGCGTCCCTGCGAAAATAATTTTGAGTGGCTTCATGTTATCGACCGCGCTGCATTTTCTGCATTTTGGTTTTAATGCGATTCTGTTTTAACGGAGACAAATATTGAACAAAGACCTTCCCAAGTAAATGGTCCATTTCATGTTGAATACATACAGCCATCAAGCCATCGGCTTCCAACATAAAAGGTGTCCCATTTCTATCCAAAGCCTCAATCACAACAGTCTCCGCACGCGTGACGTTTTCATAAACACCAGGAACAGATAAACACCCCTCTTCATATTCTTGCGAGCCCGTCTTAGCCTTAATTTTAGGATTGATAAATACCTGCAGCTTATTTTTAGATTCGCTGATATCAATCACGATAATTTGTTGGTGCACATTCACCTGCGTCGCAGCCAAGCCGATGCCTGGCGCTTCGTACATGGTTTCAGCCATATCATCGATCAAACGCTGGATTTTTGTATCCACTTGCACCACCGGTTTCGCAACCGTATATAAACGTGCATCTGGGTAATTAAGTATGTCTAATATTGCCATCTGAATTCATTGCCATAAAAACTTGATTGTTATACAAATTAAATGCAGAATCTAATACAGCTTTACCGCTTCTCAACTGAAACTTAACGCCGTTTACAAAGCCCATATGATTCTTCGCTCTATTATAACCCTGCTTATGTTTTGTTGTTTGACCACGCACGCCGCAAATAACAATATCGAACTCCAAAACAATCATCCAGATCGCTATGTCGTCACTAAAGGTGACACCTTATGGGGAATTTCCGCGAAGTTTCTGAAGGATCCATGGCAATGGTCAAATGTGTGGGGAATTAACAAGACCAGCATTAAAGATCCTCATTGGATTTACCCTGGCGACGTCATCCTGCTAGACATGGTGAACGGAAAACCACAACTGCGCTTACTCAGAGACACAGTCACTTTATCTCCTGACGTACGCATCGAATCACTAGATAAAGAAGCGATTCCAACCATCGCACCCCAAGTCATCGCTCCCTTTCTCAACAAGCCTTTAGTCATTGAAGGAAAAGGGCTGGACGATGCCCCAACAATCATCGCTGGCTATGATAGCCGTGTAATATTGAGCCACGGCAACAAAATCTACATTGACCAAATCAATGAGACTCAAGGATTACATTGGTATATTTACAGGGTAGGAAAGCCGATTATCGACCCAGATACAAAAGCGATTTTAGGCACCGAAGCTCGCTATGTCGGTGATGCAAAAGTGCTCAAATATGGGGCGCCAGCCAGTGCTGAAATCACTAAAGCAAAAGAAGAAATCTTTACCAATGACAAGTTGATAGAGACGCAAGAAGATGTTCAAACGAATCTAACTCCGCACGCACCAGACATGCAAATCTTAGGCAAAATTTTATCTATGGATGGCGGGCTTGCTGAAACTGGCAACAATACTATTGTCAGCATTAATCTTGGTAAAAAAGATGGTATTGAAGAGGGCCACGTCCTGAGCATTAATCGTGTTGGCCGCTACGTCAGTCGCAATCCTGCCAATAAAAAAACAGACTTGGGGAAAATAGACCCAAAAAATAATCTCGCAAATACTTCAAAGTTCATTAAACTGCCTAATGAGCGCGTGGGCTTGCTCATGGTATTTAGAACGTTTGATCGTGTTTCGTACGCCCTAATCATGCAAGCCTCTGAACCAATTTCGCATGCAGACTTAGTAGAAACCCCAGAATAAAAAAACAAAAATGACAACCCAAGATCAGACCGAAGCCGCTTTATGGATATGCCTGCAGCAAATTCATGGCTTAGGTGGACAGGGCATTTGTAAACTACTTCAGCATTTCGGCAGTCCAGAAAATATATTCGAAGCTTCTCATCAAGCATTAAACCGAATCGTTCCCGAGACAATCACCGGCGCAATCAAGCAAGGTCCGAATATCGAAGATACAGCCTTAGCCCTAAAATGGCTGGAAAAAGATAACAACCATCTTATTACACTTGCTGACACGCACTATCCTCAATCTCTGTTAGAAATTCCCGACCCTCCACCAGTGCTTTATGCCAAAGGCGATTTAAGCTGCTTGGCGATGCCAGCCATCGCCATAGTAGGAAGTCGCAATGCTTCTGTCCAAGGTGAAGATAATGCTAAAGAATTTGCTTATGCTTTAAGCGAACAAGGATTTTGCATTATCAGCGGCATGGCGCTTGGGATAGATGCTGCGGCGCACCGAGGCGCTTTAAAAAACAAACAAGGCAAAACCATCGCAGTAGTAGGCACAGGCTTAGATATTGTTTACCCCGCCCAACACCGCGAACTTGCTCACCAAATTGTCGATCAAGGCTTAGTCATCTCGGAATTTCCAATTGGCACACCCTCACGCCCAGAGAACTTCCCTAGACGTAATCGTATGATCAGCGGCCTGAGCTTGGGATGTTTGGTGGTAGAAGCGAACACGAAAAGTGGCTCACTGATGACAGCGAAACTTGCCGCTGAGCAAGGTCGTGAGGTATTTGCCATTCCGGGATCTATTCATTCTCCATTGTCCAAAGGCTGCCACGAGCTGATTAAACAAGGCGCAAAATTAGTCGACTGTATCCAAGACATCACAAACGAATTAGCATCCACCTCACACACTTCGTAAGCCCCATTTTAGAAAAGTCCTAAAGCTCAGAATCCACGCCCTTGCTTGATTTGATGGGGATTGACCCCATTATTATGGAAAGGCTTATTGCGCCGACCAACTTGACGAGTGAAGTCCTTTCAGCCAAACTGCTAGTGCTGGAGTTAGAAAATAAAATAGCTTCTCTACTAGGAGGTCGTTATCAGCGTATCGGCTAACTGAATAAATTTGACCATATAAATTTGATAGGAGAATCTATGTTTGAAGTCTTGGTTTATATGTTCGAAAACTACGTCGAGGCAAATATTCAGCCTGACCACAACACTCTAGCTCAAGAATTATTTGAAGCTGGCTTTGACAGTACCGACATCAATGGTGCGTTTGATTGGTTTAGCTCGTTAGAAGCTATGGCCGATGAAGCTGGCAATGCACCAAGCGGAGTCACACAGTCAACACGCATCTATAGTGATGTTGAAACCGAAAAAATTGACGTTGAGGGCTTAAGCTTTTTGATGTTTTTGATGCAAGCTAATGTCATTAACCACGCATTACATGAAGTCATTATGGATCGCGCAATGGCGCTTTCACAGGAGCATGTTGGGGTAGACGAGATTCGTTGGACAGCATTGATGGCACTTCGTAAGCAAGGTCGCACGGATGACTTTTTATTTGTTGAAGATGCTATGTTCGGTGACGACAGCCCAACATTCCATTAAGACTTAATCTGCATTGCTCAATAAAAAAGCCTAGAATTTTTCTAGGCTTTTTTATTTTTCTAACCGCTAGGTCAAATCTACTTTTTCAGACCTAGTCTTTCAGCAATATTACTAATAATGCCCGATTGATTCAGCGTATAGAAATGAAGTCCTGGCGCACCGCCTGCCATCAATTTCTCACATAAATCCGTCACAACATCCAAGCCAAGCGCGCGAAGAGACGCAATATCATCGCCATAATCTTCCAAGCGCAAACGTAACCAGCGCGGAATTTCAGCGCCACACACATTAGAAAATCGTGCTAACTGTGTGTAGTTATAAATCGGCATCACACCTGGGACAATTGGAATCTCAATGCCCATTTTTTGGCATTGATCAACAAATTGAAAATAGGCATCCGCATTATAAAAATACTGCGTAATTGCTGCATTTGCACCGGCATCTACCTTGGTCTTAAAGTGCTTCAAATCGGCATTAGCAGAACGCGCCTCAGGATGCGTCTCAGGGTAAGCCGCCACTTCAATTTGAAACCAATCGCCCGTTTGTTCGCGAATAAAAGCGACCAACTGACTAGCATAGGTAAAATCACCGCTACTCACTTCACCCGAAGGCAAATCGCCACGTAATACAACTAAACGACGAATGCCATGACTTTGATACGTTTTCAGCAAACTCAAAATTTCTGCTTTTGAAGAGGAAATACCAGAGATGTGAGGCGCGGCCTCAAAACCTTCAGCTTGAATCTCAAGCACTGCATCCATGGTACGGTCACGCGTAGAACCACCCGCGCCAAAAGTCACAGAGAAGAATTTGGGTTTAAGCAGTGCTAATTGCTTACGCGTTTCACGTAGCTTTAAAACACCCTCTTCCGTTTTTGGCGGAAAAAACTCAAAACTAATTTCAGGTTTCATAAATGCTTTCTTCTATTTTTTATCGCTAACAACAGGCCATTTGCATGACCTGTCATCCTTAGCTCAATTAATAGCGATAAGTATCAGGCTTAAATGGGCCGTTTTGTGAAACACCAATGTACGCTGCTTGCTCATCTGATAGGCGCGTTAATTGTGCGTTCAGTTTTTTCAATTGCAATACCGCTACTTTTTCATCCAAGTGTTTCGGCAATGTATAAACGCCTACTGGATATTTGTTCGTATTGGCGAACAATTCAATTTGCGCAATCGTTTGATTGGCAAATGATGAGCTCATCACATAGCTTGGGTGGCCAGTACCGCAACCCAAGTTTACCAAGCGACCTTTAGCCAACAAAATAATCTTTTTGCCATCAGGGAAAATCACATGGTCAACTTGCGGCTTGATTTCGTCCCACTCGTATTTTTCAAGTGAAGCAACATCAATCTCATTGTCAAAATGGCCAATGTTACAAACAATCGCTTGATCTTTCATCTTCGCCATATGGTCATGTGCAATCACGTGGTAGTTACCAGTTGCTGTCACAAAAATATCGCCGTGTTCACAAGCATAATCCATCGTGACCACACGGTAACCTTCCATCGCAGCTTGTAGTGCGCAGATTGGGTCGATTTCTGTTACCCAAACTTGCGCTGACAAAGCGCGTAGGGCTTGTGCAGAACCTTTACCCACGTCACCATAACCAGCAACAACAGCAATCTTGCCCGCAATCATCACGTCCGTTGCACGTTTAATCGCATCAACCAATGATTCACGGCAACCATAAAGATTGTCGAATTTTGATTTAGTCACAGAGTCATTTACGTTAATTGCAGGGAATGCTAAGCGACCCTCTTTATGCATTTGATACAAACGATGCACGCCTGTTGTTGTTTCTTCAGTCACGCCTTTAATTTTTGCAAGACGTGTTGAATACCAAGTTGGATCTGTTTTTAGCTTTTCTTTAATCGCATTGAACAAACAAACTTCTTCTTCGCTGCCAGGATTGCTCAATAAAGAAATGTCTTTCTCAGCATTCGTACCAAGATGTAACAACAAAGTAGCATCGCCACCGTCATCCAAAATCATGTTCGAATAGCCACCGTCCGTCCATTCAAAAATGCGATGTGTGTAATCCCAATACTCTTCTAATGTTTCGCCTTTAATCGCAAACACTGGCGTACCGCCAGCAGCTATCGCAGCAGCTGCATGATCTTGAGTTGAATAAATATTGCATGATGCCCAACGCACTTCAGCACCCAAATCTTTAAGCGTTTCAATTAACACCGCAGTTTGAATGGTCATATGCAATGAACCTGTAATACGTGCACCTTTTAGAGGTTGCGCTTTTGAAAACTCTTCACGAATTGCCATCAGACCTGGCATTTCAGTTTCAGCAATTGCAATCTCTTTACGGCCAAATCCAGCTAAATTGATATCAGCAATGATGTAATCTTTAAAATCAGTCACAGTATTCATGTTTTTTCCTTGAATGGTGTGACCGGAGGGAATGCGGAAAATTTGGAGTTGCTTGAAAAACTAGAAGTGATAACACTTGAAGCTCTAACACTCTCACCCGTATCCCGTGCCCGGCACGGTTAATATGGTGAGCGCCGTTAGAACATGTTCCGAGCCTGGGAGTTTTCTCTCGCAGCGCTCCTCGGAATGGCGGCAATTATACGCGAATATTGTTTTTACACAAATTCAACGCATTAGCCTAAGTTGATGCTAATGAAGTACCTAACCAAAGACATAAAAAAACCCCAATCAGTTCATGATTGAGGTTTTTTAATTTTTTAAACTGGGCGAATTAAATCGAAGCTTTAAGCGCCGCAGCCTTATCAATCGCTTCCCAAGAGAACTCTGGCTCATCACGACCGAAGTGGCCATAAGCCGCGGTCTTGGTGTAGATCGGACGTAAGAGATCTAGCATCTTTACGATGCCTTTAGGACGTAGGTCAAAGTGTTCACGTACAAGTGCCGTGAGTACTTCGTTAGATACTTTACCCGTACCGTAAGTCTCAACCATGATGGATGTAGGTTGTGCTAAACCAATCGCGTAAGAGATTTGGACTAGGCAACGTGAAGCAAGTCCTGCTGCCACGATATTCTTCGCCACATAACGACCAGCATAAGCGGCTGAACGGTCTACTTTAGAAGGATCCTTACCAGAGAATGCACCGCCACCGTGTGGGGCTGCGCCGCCGTAAGTATCCACAATAATCTTACGGCCAGTTAAGCCGCAATCGCCTTGTGGACCGCCAATGACG
>CAIQFD010000009.1 GCA_903870995.1 uncultured Methylophilaceae bacterium
CGACCAAAAGCGTGGCGCTTACGACCAATATGGCCATGCAGGCGTTGATCCTAGTGCTGGCCCTGGTCCTGGTGGCGCTGGCTTTGGCAATTTTAGCGATGCCTTTGGCGATATTTTTGGTGACATCTTTGGTGGCGCTGGTGGCGGTGGCGGTCGACGCGCTAACGTTTATCGCGGCGCTGATTTGCGTTACAACATGGAAATCTCGCTTGAAGATGCCGCGCGTGGCACAGAGACAAAAATACGTATTCCAGTCATGTCTAAATGTTCGCCTTGTAATGGCTCAGGTGCAAAAGCTGGCACATCACCAGTCACATGTACCACCTGCCAAGGTCATGGCCAAGTACGTATGCAACAAGGCTTCTTCTCTGTACAACAAACCTGTCCGAAATGTCATGGTAGCGGCCGCATGGTCAAAGACCCTTGCCCTAACTGTCATGGGGATGGCCGCGTTAAAGAACACAAAACTTTATCCGTTAAGATTCCAGCAGGCGTGGATGAAGGCGATCGTATTCGCCTAACTGGCGAAGGTGAAGCTGGGGTCAATGGTGGACCAACAGGTGACTTATATGTTGTTGTGCACTTAAAACAACACGAAATATTCCAACGTGAAGGTGGCGATTTGCATTGTGAAATGCCGATTAGCTTCACGACTGCTGCTTTAGGTGGCGAAATTGAAATTCCTACGCTAGATGGTCATGCGAAAATGAAGATTCCTGCGGAAACACAAACAGGCGCAACATTTAGGCTGCGCGGCAAAGGCATCAAGCCCCTGCGTAGCAATCAAAATGGTGACTTAATGTGTCACGTTGTGGTTGAAACACCAGTGAAATTGAATGAAAAACAACGTGAACTATTGCGTGAGTTAGAAAACATCAACCAACAAGACGCTGACAAACATAGCCCGCGTGCCAAGGGATGGCTGGATAAGGTAAAAGATTTTTTTGAGTAAGTCAAATTAGCATCCACAAAAAAAGCCGGTATCAGATTTTGATACCGGCTTTTTTTGTTAGCAAGGACTTAGTAAGTTCCTTTTTGAATGAACTCCACTTTGTAGCCATCAGGATCTTCTACAAATGCTATCACTGTGGTCCCGTGCATCATAGGACCAGCTTCACGCACAACTTTACCGCCTGCTTTTTTCACTTGCTCACAGGTCGCATAGGCATCATCCACTTCAATTGCTACATGGCCATAGGCGTTGCCCATGTCGTAACTTTCCACACCGTAGTTGTAAGTGAGCTCTAATACGGTATGGTCTTTTTCATCGCCGTAACCAACAAATGCTAATGTAAATTTTCCATCAGGAAAGTCGTGCTGACGGAGCACTTTCATTCCTAAAATTTCAGTATAAAACTTGATCGACTTTTCTAAATTACCCACACGTAACATGGTATGTAGCATTCGCATAAAGACTTCCTTTCAATATAAAATTACTTAGCTGCCATCAGGCGTTGATATTTATCTTGTAACTGTTCTTTAGTTTCAACCATCTCAGGGTTAAATGGGATGCAGTCTATCGGACAAACTTTTTGGCATTGCGGCTTTTCGTAATGACCAACACACTCAGTACATAAATTAGGGTCTATTTCATAGATAGACTCGCCTTGATAAATCGCACCATTTGGACATTCTGGCTCACACACATCGCAATTGATGCACTCGTCAGTAATCATTAACGCCATACGTAACCCTTGTAACTTCTCATTACTTTTTCAACTTGGTATTAATACATGCTTGGATATGCGGCGAAACGAACTGGTTTACATCCCCACCCAAAATGGCGACTTCACGGACCAAACTTGAGGAGATAAACATGAATTGTTCGGATGGTGTTAAAAATACCGATTCAACCTGTGGATAAAGCTTACGATTCATGCCTGCCAATTGAAATTCATACTCAAAATCTGAGGCGGCGCGAAGCCCACGAATTACAACACGGGCACCTTGGTCTTGCACAAACTGCATCAGCAAGCCTGAAAAACCAATCACTTTGACGTTAGGACAGTCTTTAAGCACATGGCTAGCCATTTCAACACGCTCGTTCAAATCAAAAAAAGGCTTTTTACCAGGGTTGCTTGCGACCGCCACAATCACCTCTGAGAAGAGGCTTGCGGCGCGGCGCACGATGTCCTCGTGCCCCATCGTGATCGGGTCAAATGTACCGGGATAAACAACTTTTAGATTATTTTGCATGGTGTCAGCCAAATTGCGACCAGTGGTGCTTGGTCAATAGCCCAATTCTAACAGGCTATGCGGCTTTTACTAAATGGCGGCTTTTAATAGATGGTAGAAGACATTACCGGCCTTACCAGCTTTGTAGACTTGCCAGTCGGCGTTATCCGTTAGCGCAAACTCAGCCTCAACATAGATCAAGCCATCTTCAAACAAAGCCGTTTTGATGAGTGGCAATACTTGGTCTAACAAGCCTTGGTGATAAGGTGGATCTACAAAGATCACGTCAAACACCTGCTGGTTTTGCTTAAGGAACTGCAAGGCATCAAGGTTAAGCACCTGGGCATTCGTCGCCTTCAACGCCGTCTTGTTATCGACTAAGGCCTGATAGGCAGGGCGTGACTTCTCAATGAGCAGCGCATTTGTGGCACCGCGAGATAGCGCTTCAAAGCCCATGACGCCAGTGCCCGCAAACAAATCCAAACACCTTAAACCATGTAGCTCTTGCCCCAACCAATTAAATACTGTTTGACGAACACGATCAGGTGTTGGGCGTAAACCATCCACATCGGGAAACTTCAGCAAGCGGCTACGCCACTCACCAGCACTAATGCGGACCGTGTTATTTGCCTTCTGTGTCGCCACCCACCACCACCGTTACCATGTTGTTAGGGTTGATGCGGCGACTAAACGCATCCTTAATCTGCGCGGTTGTTACCTTGCTGATGTTTTGGTTAAAGTCATCCAAGTAGGTCAGCGGCAGTTGGTAGAAACCGATCAGCGATAAATAGTCCAATATCTTGCCGTTACTATCGATGCGCATCGGGAAGCCGCCGACAATATTTTGCTTGGCCGCCTTGAGTTCAGCCTCAGTCACGCCGTCCTTGATAAATTTATCCAAGGTCTCGCGCACCAAGCCTAAGGCGGCATCCGCTTGGTCGCGCTTGGTTTGCAGGCCAATTTGGAACTGCCCCAACTCCGCCATCGGCATGAAGTAGCTGTAAACGCTGTAGACCAGGCCACGTTTTTCACGTACCTCTTCAGTGAGGCGAGAAACAAAGCCGCCGCCGCCCAAGATGTAGTTACCCACATAGAGCGAGTAGTAATCCGCATCGCCGCGCTTCATGCCAGGATAGCCTAGCAGAATGTGCGCCTGCGTTGCGGGGTGCGCGATGCGCTGTTCAGAGGGGGCCGTCGGGTAGGCGACCGCTGGCAAAGGCGCTGGCTTGTCCGCCTTAGGTAAGTCCACAGAGATCTGATTGGCAATCTGCTCAGCCTGTGCACGGCTCATGTCGCCAATTAAGGCGATCACCGCCCCTTTCGCACCGTAATGCAGAC
>CAIQFD010000010.1 GCA_903870995.1 uncultured Methylophilaceae bacterium
GGAGTTGAGTCGATGAGCGTTGCTGTGATGGGGTGTGTAGTCAACGGCCCAGGTGAGTCTAAATTAGCCAATATCGGTATTAGCTTACCAGGCACAGGTGAAGTGCCTGTGGCACCGGTGTTTGTGGACGGCGAAAAAACCGTGACGCTTAAAGGCGATTCGATAGCGCAAGAGTTTCAATCGATTGTCGAGCAATATGTTGCACAGAACTATGCAGAAGGCGGCAAGTTGCGTAGCCAATCTAAAACAATCCCAATTCAATCAATGCAAGCACGAACGTAAGTATTTATGACGCAACAAACTAAAAACACTAAGTTTCAGAGTATTAAGGGCTTTTACGACATCTTGCCCGAGATGACCCCTTTATGGCAAAAGCTAGAAGATACGTCTCGCTTAGTACTTGGCCAGTATGGCTATCGCAATATTCGCATGCCGATTGTTGAGCCGACAGATTTATTCATTCGCAGTGTTGGTGAGCATACTGATATTGTCGAAAAAGAGATGTACTCTTGGGAAGATGCGTTAAATGGCGATAAATTGACGTTGAGGCCAGAAGGAACTGCTGGTTGTGTTCGTGCTGTAGTTGAACATAGCCTTACCTATAACGGCCCGCAGCGCCTTTGGTATACAGGGCCAATGTTTCGTCATGAAAATGTCCAAAAAGGTCGTCAGCGTCAATTTCATCAAATTGGTGTAGAAGCTTTTGGCTTTGATGGACCTGATGTTGATGCCGAACAAATTATCTTGCTTGCCCGTTTGTGGAGAGCACTAGGGATTGCGGATGTCGAGCTACAACTTAATAGTATCGGTGATGCTGACGAGCGCACGGAATTTCGAAAATCGCTCATTGCTTATTTTGAGCAATATGCGGAATTATTAGACGAGGATGCTAAGCGTCGCCTACATAGTAATCCACTGCGTATTTTGGACAGTAAAAATCCACGTATGCAAGAGATGATTGAAGGTGCGCCAAAGCTGATTGATCATCTGGGTGATGAAACTCGTGCGCACTTTACTGGTCTGTGTAATAGGCTAGATGCTGTGGGCATCCCTTATAAGTTAAATCCAAGATTAGTCCGCGGTTTAGATTACTACAATCGCACGGTGTTCGAGTGGGTCACAACCAAGCTTGGGAGCCAAGGTACTATTGCTGGTGGCGGTCGTTACGATAGTCTAGTCGCCCGATTAGGTGGTGATGCAACGCCTGCTTGCGGTTTTGGAATCGGCTTGGAGCGTGTGTTTTTGTTAATGCAGGAGTATGGCGTTACCGCTGAGTCAAGCCCTGACGCGTATTTAGTAAATGTGGGTGAATTGGCTGAGGCTGCCTCTGCGAAGATTGCAGAGTCTTTGCGTGATGCCGGTTTGTCTATTGTTACGCATGCAGGTGGGGGTAGTTTTAAATCCCAAATGAAAAAAGCTGATCGAAGCGGTGCGCGATTTGCACTCATTTTAGGTGATGATGAAGTGCAAGCGAATCAAATTGCAGTGAAGCCCATGCTGGGCGCTGGCGAGCAAGTGAACGTGGATTTAGTGCAGTTAATTACATTGTTAAAAGCTGAAAAATAGGTGATATGACAGAACTCCTTAAAATTGAAGAACTGAGCATTTCTCCAGTGAATGCGTTAAATCGCAGGCTGGTGAGTGATGTATCTTTTTCAATTGAGCCTGGCAGAACGACTTGTGTCGTTGGGGAGTCTGGTAGCGGCAAGAGTTTAACGGCGCTTTCAGTCATGGGCTTATTATCCCAGCAGTTAATCCGTACAAATGGGCGCGTTTTATTTCAAGGTAAAGACTTGGGCAGTTTAAGTGCTGAGGAAATGCGAAAAATTCGTGGCCGTCAAATTGGCATGATTTTTCAAGAGCCAATGACCTCCTTGAATCCAGTGTTGACGATTGGCTTCCAAATAGGTGAGCCACTGACAGTGCATTTTGGTCTAAAAGGCGATGCATTAAAGGCTAGAGTAGCTGCTTTATTAGAGCAGGTGGGTATTCCGTCGCATCGTGCGAATAGTTATCCCGATGAGCTTTCTGGTGGACAAAGACAGCGTGTAATGATTGCAATGAGTATCGCTTGTGAGCCCTTGATGCTGATTGCTGATGAGCCAACTACTGCCTTGGACGTGACGGTTCAGGCGCAAGTTTTAAGTTTGCTTGATGCGCTTAAAACAAGCATGAATATGGGAATGCTCTTGATTACGCATGATTTTGGCGTAGTGGCTGATGTGGCTGACAATGTGGTGGTGATGTTCCGTGGTGAGGTGGTTGAGGCAGGCCCTGTTGCTGATGTGCTGAATCATCCTAAGCATCCTTATACAAAAGCTTTACTGGCTTGTGTGCCAGATGCTGAGGGTAAAAAGCCACTCAAGCCGATAGATTATGCATGGCTTAAAGAGGTGAAGGAGCTAGTATGAGTGAGTTCATTTTAAAAGCGCGTGATCTAAATAAGTTCTACACGCAGCGCTCAGGACGCTTTGGCTTTGGTACAACACAAGTCAAGGCCTTAGATAACGTGAGCGTAGAGTTGCGCCATGCGAGCACTTTGGCTGTAGTGGGTGAATCCGGAAGTGGTAAATCCACGCTAGCGCGATGTCTGTTACAATTGCAACCCTTGGATGGCGGTTCAGTATTTTTCCAAGGGCGTGATTTGGCCGAATTGCCAGCAAATGAATTAAGGCGTCAA
>CAIQFD010000011.1 GCA_903870995.1 uncultured Methylophilaceae bacterium
AGCCAAATGCACTCGGCGATACCCATAACGACCTTTGTGAGCGTTGAAGATGGTCTTGATGTGCGTTTTAACATCCAGATATGGATCTGCTTTGTTAATCCCCATCTGGTAGTAATAAACACTTCTCGGCATTTGTGCAGCGAATAGAAGTGCTTGTAGGGGGTAGCGCTCCCTTAACTCAGCCACTACTTGGACTTGTGCTTGTTTGCCAAGTCCTGCTGCTGAGCTAAGGCTTCGAGCTTTTTTAGATAAGCGTTCTCCACCTCTAAATATTGTGCCCTGCGTAGTAACTCTTCATGAGTCAGCTCCGTGATAGGCCTAGCTAAAAGTGCTTTAATGTCCTTAGTGTTGAATTTCAAAGGCCGTCCTTTGGGCTTGGGTTCTAGGGCAGTGATGCCGCCTTCATTATAAAGGCGTTGCCAAACAACAATTGTACTTGGGGAGGCAATATTGAAATAGGCCGCAGCATCCCTTACGGATACATGCTGGGCCTGCATATACTGCAGCACTTCAAGCTTAAATTCTGGGGGATATTGACGGTAATCTCTTTGCTCAAGGCTTGCTAGCCCATGCGCCTGATAAGCTGATGCCCACTTCACCACATCACTTGGATTGATTCCGACACGAATAGCAATGCGCTTCTTGCCGCCGGCTCTTAGGTATTCTTGGACTACTGCTAATTTAAACTGCGTATCGTACTTGCTCATGAAACTGACCCTCGTCGGTTGGATTTATTGTCCAACTTTTGTGGGTCAGTTCAAAAGGCGGGCTTTTTCTTTTCGTTAAGTCAACTTAGAAGCTCATACAAACATCGTAAACCGTAGAATCCAAAGCCGCAGTCACACCATCACTTGGGGAGCTTTGAAGGACAACCCTCACCGACCCTTTACTGCCATCTCCGTCATCTAATGCAACATCTAATTGCTTAGCAAATTTACCTAAGACACCTCTCGAGCAAGCTACATATGTTCCAGACATATTAGTTGCACTAGTAAATCCTGTCATACTTTGAACGCCAAACCTTCCTCCATCAGCATTTTTTGGATAGAAATTGGCATCAACAGTAGTCGGACCCGAAGCTAAGTTAGCTAATCTGACATGCTGCCAAAACAACACTGATTCATCAGTGTTAGTTGTTGAATCCCACTTTCCCTCAATCACGCCATTACTTACAGTACCCCCAGTTGTTGCAAGCGTAGCGCCAGTTAGATGGTTAGCAACCTGACCATCATCCCCTGGCAAAGCTTTGTATTTATCTTGGTAGCCATAAATATAAACCTGCACATTTTTGAAGTCCGTTGCCATATTTTTTACTTTTGCGCTATTAATCAGCTCCTGTCCTTTAAGCACGCCGCCAAGCAACAAACCAATAATCACCAGCACAATAGCTAACTCGATCAGTGTAAATCCAGATTGTTTTTTCATTTTATTCATCCCCGCCTTTCAAGACATTGGTATGGTGTTGATCAAAACCACGATTTAATTGCTTAGAAGCTCTATTAGTACCAGCCTAAGATTCAATTTTTTCAAATCATAGTTTACTGAACAAAACAATGCAACATAATGATAAATAAACATTTTAATTGTTAAATATTTAACAAAATAAGACGGGATTTAGAAGATGAATTTGCGTGCCAAAGGCGGGAGTGGAATAACGCTAAAGTCCAAAAACAAAAAGTCCTGCGTCAGCAGAAAATGCTGACGCAGGACTGAAAAGAACTTAATACTTTTTGAAAACTATAAAGTGCCGTAGGAATGTAAACCTGAAAGGAACATATTCACACCCAAGAATGCGAATGTTGTGACAAGCAAACCAATCAACGCCCACCATGCGAGCATTGGGCCTCGCAGGCCTTTCACTAAGCGCAAATGCAACCATGCGGCATAGTTAAGCCAGACGATAAGCGCCCATGTTTCCTTTGCGTCCCATGACCAATAACCGCCCCAAGCTTCGGCTGCCCACACAGCACCCAAAATTGTGGCAATGGTAAAGAAGGCAAACCCAACTGAAATCGCTTTATACATCAGATCATCTAGCAAATCAGCTGATGGCAAACGAGAAACTAAGTATCCTTTACTCACCAACAAGTACGCACTAGCCACCATCGCAGCCAAAGAAAACGCGCCATAACCAATAAAGTTAGCAGGCACATGGATTTTCATCCAATAAGACTGCAATGCTGGCACAAGCGGTTGAATGCCATTGGCATGACGACTAAACGTATACCAAAGGATAAAGCCAACTGCCGAACTCACCACCAACAGGACAAATCCACCAAGCTGTTTAGTTGCATAGCGTTGCTCATAATAAAGATACATCAAAGAAGTAATCAGACAGAACAAGATGAAGACTTCGTACAAGTTACTAAGTGGGATGTGACCAACATCTGGTGCAATTAAGTATGACTCATACCAACGCACCATTAAGCCTACAAAGCCCATCAGCACTGCCGACCATGTGAGGCTTGTTGCAACCTTACCTGTAAAAGCAGAGCGCGCAAAAAGTGCGAACCAATAAGTAAGCATAGCCAGCACAAACAACACATTCATCCACATCACAGCGGTTTGACTGCCAATCAAGAACTTCAAAAAGAAGACGCGATTAACGCTCTCTAAATCACCATGATAAAGATTAATTGAGAACAAACTTAATGTTGCAATGCCAACCAACAACAATCTGACTGGCTTCCAACACCAGCCTAGCAAACTAAATACGACACCCGCACCGAATAGGAATGTAGTTTCGTAAACATCCATAAATTGGCTGTATTTTGAATAAGCAAATACGGTCGACGCCATCAGAACAATCGCATAGAGCCAATCCCTCCAGCCAAGCTGGCTGATAAATGGCACTGGATCATCACTAATATTAGTAGGTGTTAAGTTTTGTTTGTTCGCCATGGCGTTATCCTAGAAAAGACTGATGAGTATTTAACTCTGTAACAATGTGTTTAGTTGACTTTGGTAGCGATTAAACTCAATCTCAAAATCTCGGTTCTTACGATTTGCCGACATCGCAAATAACACTGTCTTGTGTTGCGGCTTAATTAATAACCAAATACGTCTTTCACGAATATAAATCATCGCGAAAATGCCAAGTACAAGTAAGACCGAACCTGAATACACTAAGTTCTTGCCTGGCGAACGTGTTAGTTGCAAACCACTGGCTTCACGCTGTTCAAATTTGGTCATTTGCAAATAAATAGGTTCGCCATAAAAGAACAAATCACTGATCGCATTGAGTGAATCTTGCAAGAATGCTTGCATATTCTCGTCGAGTTTTACATTTTTAATGCC
>CAIQFD010000012.1 GCA_903870995.1 uncultured Methylophilaceae bacterium
ACAGGTCATGTTTTGACCCTTTTGATTGATGATCGCATCAACTGCAACTGCTGTCTTACCAGTTTGACGGTCACCAATAATCAATTCACGTTGACCGCGGCCAACTGGAACCATTGAGTCAATCGCTTTAATACCAGTTTGTACTGGTTGAGAAACTGATTTACGTGCAATAACACCTGGCGCAACTTTTTCAATTTTGTCAGTCATTTTTGCGTTGATTGGGCCCTTGCCGTCAATTGGACGACCTAGCGCATCAACCACACGACCGATAAGCTCTGGACCTACTGGCACTTCCAAAATACGACCTGTACATTTACATACGTCGCCTTCTGTAATGTGTTCGTAGTCACCAAGAACAACGGCACCAACAGAGTCACGCTCTAGGTTTAACGCTAAACCGAATGTATTGCCTGGGAACTCGATCATTTCACCAGCCATTACATTTGATAGGCCGTGAATACGAACAATACCGTCCGTTACTGAAACAACTGTACCTTGTGTACGTGCTTCAGCAGTCGTGGAGAAATTCTCCAATCGACTTTTAATCAGTTCACTGATTTCTGATGTTGATAACTGCATTTTTATGTCTCCTGACCTATGATGGTCTAAACTTTTAAGTGTCTAACCTTTAAGCGTGTATGCAAGTGACTGTAACTGGCCGCGTACTGATGCATCGATCACTGTATCGCCAACTACAATTTTGATCCCACCAATTAATTCAGGATCCAATTTCACTTGAGCCTCAATTTTTTTACCAAACTTCGCTTCAAGCTGCTTCACTAAAGCTTTTACTTGTGCGTCGGTTGGTTTTGAAGCCGCTGTTAATTCTGCCTCTAGCGTACCTTCATCCAGCGCTTTCAATTCCTCAAAAGCGGCAACAATGTCAGCAACAATTACTAAACGATCATTCTCGATTAGTAGTTTTACTAGGTTCACTGCTGCATCACTTAACTTGCCATCAAAAATCGCAAGTAGTGCGCGTTCAAGTTCGCTTGAAGGTAATTTTGGATCGTCGATTAAAGCTTTGACTTGTGCATTATCAGAAACCGCAGCAATCAAAGCTAACTCATCAGACCACTTAGCTAGTGCTTTATTTTCCTTAGCCAAGCGGAAAACCGCTGTGGCATAAGGTCTCGCTATCGTTATCGCTTCAGCCATGATTTACCAAGGCCTCCTAAAGCTCATTAGCGATTGCAGTTAAAATCTCTGCGTGCGCTTTAGCGTCAATTTCTTTACGCAAGATTTTTTCAGCACCAGCGATGGCTAACGTCGACACTTGTTGACGTAGACCTTCCTTAGCACGGTTAATCTCTTGCTCGATTTCAGCTTTTGCACCAGTGATAATGCGATCGCCTTCAGCTTTAGCTGTGCCTTTAGCATCTTCAACGATTTGTGTCGCACGCTTTTCAGCAAGCGCCAAAATCTCAGATGCTTTTACCTTAGCTTCAGCAAGTGCTTCAGAAGCACGCTTAGAAGACTGCTCTAATTCAGCACGGCCTTTTTCACCAGCAGCCAAACCATCAGCAATTTCTTTCTGACGCGTTTCGATTGCATTTAGCAAAGGTGGCCACACAAATTTCATGGTGAACACGATGAGCACAAAGAATGCAATCGCTTGTGCTACCAGTGTAAAGTTAATATCCATTTTTGCTCCCGGACTCCAGTTAAGCTAATTTAATGATTGATAGCTTAGTGAGGAACAACGCTTAATAGTGGGTTAGCAAATGCAAACATCATTGCAAGACCAACACCGATAATGAATGAAGCATCGATAAGACCCAATAGCAAGAATACTTTACCTTGCAATGCTGGGATCATTTCCGGTTGGCGAGCTGCGCCTTCCAAGAAGCTAGCACACATGATACCAATACCGATACAAGCGCCAGCAGCGCCCAAACCGATGATTAGGCCAATACCAATGCCAGTGTATGCTTGAATTGTTGCTAAAAATTGAACAGCTTCCATTATGTTTCCTTTCAAATTGAGGGATATTACTAATTACTATTACTACGATTACAAACTAAATTACTAACCTACTATAAAACAAAAACTATTAATGACTTTCTTGCGCCATTGCTAAGTAAACAACGGTCAGCATCATGAAAATGAATGCTTGTAACGCAACAATCAGAATATGGAAAATTGACCATCCGGCACCTAAAATTGCGCCAGCGATTGTGCCCGTTACACCTGTAGCTGCCCACAAGCCCAACAACAAGAAGATAACCTCACCTGCGTACATGTTGCCGAAAAGTCGCAATGAGTGTGAAAGTGGTTTAGATACGTATTCGATTAGATTGAATAAGAAGTTTGCAGGCCAAATAAGTGGATTCGTACCGAATGGTGAACAGAACAACTCATGAATCCAGCCGCCAAGACCCTTTGCTTTAATTGCAAAGAAGATCATCAAGAACCAAACAGTCAGCGCTAGCGCGAATGTTGTATTGATGTCTGAGGTAGGAACAACGCGCCATTTGGTGTGTTCGCCACCGATTGCACTCACTGCTGCTGCAACCCAATCCACTGGCAAGAAGTCCATCGCGTTCATCATGAGCACCCAAACAAACACTGTGAGTGCTGCAGGTGCAATAAACGCATGGCGATCTCCGTGATAAATATTTTTAACTTGATCATCAACGAAATCAAACACCAATTCCATGAATGCTTGACGTTTTGTTGGAACACCAGCTGTAGCACCTCGTGCAATCCACCAGATAAGACCTAGTGTAATCACACCCAATGCCACTGACATCACGAGCGTATCAACGTGCAATGACCAGAATGATCCATTACCAATAGATTGGCTGTTAAATGATAGGTGATGCTCAATGTAGCTAGATGGAGTTAATGCGTGTTCAGTTGCCATAAATCAAACCCTTAAAAACTTGCGTCTATCTTTATTTTTTATCTAAACCAAAAAAGGCCGCACCGGACAAAATTGCCGATGCCGCCAGGCCCAAAATTAAAGCGATTGGAACCAAATGTTCGTTGTATAGCTTGAACGTTAAGAACAACAACAAAGCGATGACAAATATTTTCACCGCTTCTGCCTTAAGCATTGTGATGAGGATTGCGCCTGCATTATTTTTCTTATCGCCACTCTTAGCAATCAGTGCACCAGCAATTCCGCCTATTACCGCAGACATCCCGCCACACAAGGCTGATATGGCCGCATGTTCTGGCGAAGCTACACCAATAATTTTAGCTAATATAAACACTAACACTGCTACTGAAATGGTCGCCAACAGCTGCCATTTCAACATCTGTTTGTATACCTGCGCTGTTTTGATGTTTTCCATTTTTTGTTATTTTTTTGATAAAACAGCACAAATCTACATGTACGAAGTCCGCGATTGTCTTGTTTTATTCAAATCAAGTCAAGTCTAGCGGATGACTTTTAACGAATTTTCGCAATAATTTCATCCAGCTGATCTAAGCTAGCATAGCGAATTTTCAGCGTGCCCGACCCGTTCTTACTGCTATCAATGGTCACAGCAGCGCCCAAACTCTGCGCTAGCGTTTCCTGCAGTCTCAACACATCACGATCTTTTGCTGGCGACTTTTCAGATACGACAGCAGCACTCGATAATTTTTTAACCAACTGCTCTGCAGAGCGAACTGATAGCTGATTTTGTACAATCTCCTCAGCAGCGGCAATCTGTTTTGCACCATCCAAAGTGAGGAGTGCGCGGGCATGACCCATATCTAACTTTGAAAGCGCCAACATCTCCTGCACGACCCCGTGAAGATTTTGTAAGCGCAATAAATTGGTTACAGCACTGCGCGAACGACCAACTGCGTGCGCAGCTGTTTCGTGCGTCATATCGAACTCATCAATCAAGCGTTGGATGCCATTAGCCTCTTCAATCGGATTAAGATTTTCTCGTTGAATGTTTTCAATCAACGCCATTGCCAATGCAGCTTCATCAGGAATTTCTTTGATGATCACCGGCACTTCGGTTAATCCAGCAAGCTGAGAAGCGCGCCATCTTCTTTCGCCAGCAATAATTTCATATTGACCGTCACTCACAAGCCTTACAACGATTGGCTGCATGATGCCTTGCGAGCGAATTGAGTCGGCCAAGCTTTCTAAAGAAGCTTGATCCATATGCGTTCTCGGTTGATACTTACCCGGCTGCAGTTTGCCTACAGCCAACGTCGCTAGGCTGGCGGACTGATTGTTGGCCTCTTCATCATTTGCCAACAGCGCATCTAAACCACGCCCCAAACCTTTAAGTTTCACCATTTTTTGTCCATTCTATTCATGCTGGATGTTTATTGTTTTGATTTTTGTTTCGCTTTTTCTCTGTCGAGAATCTCTTGAGCAAGCAGCAGATATGCCTGCGCGCCCTTCGAAGATTTATCGTAAATCAACGCCGGCATTCCATAACTTGGCGCCTCAGCCAAACGCACATTTCTAGGAATTAATGTGTTGTAGACCTTATCGCCAAAATGACCCACTAACTGTGCTGAAACTTGCTGCGCCAACATGTTGCGATTATCAAACATCGTACGCAACAAGCCTTCAATCTCAAGCACTGGATTTAAGTGAGTGCGCACTTTTTTAATTGTATTCACCAAATCTGTCAGACCCTCCAAAGCATAGTATTCACATTGCATTGGAATCATTACCGCATGTGCCGCCGTTAATGCATTGACCGTGACCAAGTTGAGGGCAGGGGGGCAATCCAGCAACACATAATCGTATTGATCTTTAATCGTTGCCAAGGCGATCTTTAGCTTTGTTTCGCGCCCAATTTCATTCACCAACTCAACTTCCGCACCCGCCAAGTCTCTATTGGCTGGCAATACATCAAAATTACTTTTTTCTGTTTTTTGGGTCACTTCCGCAACCGTCTTATCGCCAATCAACACATGATAAATCGTGTGTTTCATCTTTGCTTTATCAATGCCGCTACCCGTTGTCGCATTCCCTTGAGGATCCAAATCAACCAATAGGACTCGGCTACCAAAGCTAGCCAAACTTGCCGCCAAATTGACACAAGTCGTGGTTTTACCAACGCCACCTTTTTGATTTGTAATCGCTAATATTTTCATGAAACTACCTACTTTATTTTGAATGATTGCTAACGGGCTGATATGGCAAAAATGCCAAGTGTCTCTGTGCATCAAGCCCCGGCACATTTAACACTTCTACTTTTGAAGCCGTAACGCCTGTTTTTGCAGCTAATTCCGCAAGCTCAACTTCAGGATAAACACCCTTCATCGCCAACCACTTTCCTTGTGCATCTAACAAATGGTGCGTTAAGGAAATGAACAGGCTTAAATCTGAAAACGCACGGGAAATAATGATTTCAAATTTCCTGGTGGATGCAATTTCCTCAACTCGGCCGCCAAGCACCTCTAAATTTGCAATGCCCAACTCTGCCTTCGCTTGACGCATAAAGCTGACTTTTTTACTGTTTGAATCAATGACCGTGACCTGCAAATCAGGTAAACAAATCGCAAGTGGAATGCCAGGAAGACCTGCGCCACTTCCAACATCAAGCAGATGCTTTGCATCGACAAATGGCAAAACGACCAAACTATCCAACAAGTGCAAGGTCACCATTTCATCCGCATCACGGACAGCGGTGAGGTTGTGCACCTTGTTCCACTTTTGCATCAGCGCTAAATAATCGAGCAGCCTCTGTTGAGTTTGCGCTGAAATATCTAGCTTGGCATCTTTAATGCCTTGTTCGAGAATGGCCTGCTGACTCATGCGACCTGTTCACCGGTTACATCTATCTTTTTCGCTCGGTTTCTTCGTTTCAAATAAACCAACAGCAAGGAAACAGCGACTGGCGTGACGCCAGACACACGACCTGCCTGGCCAATCGTTTGAGGCTTATGAAGTGCAAGTTTTTGCTGCACCTCAATCGACAAACCATGCACATCTGAATAATCCATGTCTTCAGGCAACTTAGTGTGCTCACTGCCTGCTGCACGCTCAATTTCCTCTTGCTGCCTATCGATATAGCCCTGATATTTTGCCGCAATATCAACCTGTTGGCGGACATCTTCAGGAATGTCTTCATACTTAACGGCCGCTTCGCTTGTCGGCAAGCTCAGTAGACTTTCATAACTTAACTCCGGACGACGTAATAATTCGAAGAGTGAATACTCGTGCTCAATTGCCTTACCAAGCACCCGAATAGCCTCTTCTTTTGGTAGCGTCCCAGGACGTACCCATGTTGATTTCAAACGTTCTTGCTCACGCAAAACAGCCTCTTGCTTGCGAGAGAATGCTTCCCATCGCACATCATCAACTAAACCAATCTTACGACCCGCCTCAGTTAATCGAATATCTGCGTTATCTTCACGCAGCAAAAGTCGATACTCTGCACGGCTTGTAAACATACGATAGGGCTCAGTCACGCCTCGCGTAATCAAATCATCAACCAAGACCCCTAAATAGGCCTGATTACGACTTGGGCACCAGCTTTCCTTTTCCTGTGCATACAAGGCTGCGTTCGCGCCAGCCAACAAGCCTTGAGCACCAGCCTCTTCGTAACCCGTTGTTCCGTTGATTTGACCAGCAAAAAACAATCCCCTAACCGCTTTAGTTTCTAGCGAATCCTTCAAACCACGCGGATCATAGTAATCGTACTCAATCGCGTAACCTGGACGAAGGATATGTGCATTCTCAAGCCCACGAATAGAGCGTACCAGTTGATACTGAATATCAAAGGGAAGGCTGGTAGAGATACCGTTAGGATAGATTTCGTTTGTTTCCAAGCCCTCAGGCTCAAGGAAAATTTGGTGGGATTCTTTATCAGAAAATCGATGAATTTTGTCTTCTACAGAAGGGCAGTAGCGAGGACCAATCCCTTCAATCACGCCTGTATACATGGGCGATCTGTCTAAACCGCTCCTAATGATGTCATGCGTTTTTTCGTTCGTATGTGTAATCCAGCAAGGTACCTGTCTAGGATGCTGACTTACATTCCCCAAAAACGAAAACACTGGGGCTGGGTTATCACCCGGCTGCTCTTGCATCACCGAATAATCAATCGTCCGACCATCAATTCGAGGTGGCGTACCTGTTTTTAGGCGGCCGACAGGCAGGCCAATCTCTCTCAGCCTTGAGGCTAATGAAATGGCAGGTGGATCACCTGCTCGACCAGCCTTATAATGACTTAAACCCACATGAATCAAACCAGCCAAGAACGTTCCGGCAGTCAATACAACGGCTTTAGCTTCGAAGCGGAGTCCAATTTGGGTGACCACGCCGGTCACCTTGTCGCCGTCTAGAATAATGTCATCAACAGCCTGCTGAAATAACCAAAGATTTTCTTGGTTTTCCAAGCGATGGCGAATCGCCGCTTTATATAGAATGCGATCTGCCTGGGCTCTCGTTGCGCGCACCGCAGGGCCCTTGCTAGAGTTCAATATGCGAAACTGGATACCGCCCTCATCGGTCGCGGCAGCCATCGCACCACCTAGCGCATCAATTTCCTTGACCAAATGCCCCTTACCAATCCCACCAATTGAGGGATTGCAAGACATTTGCCCAAGTGTTTCGATGTTATGGGTCAAGAGCAGGGTTTTTTGACCCATGCGTGCAGATGCCAATGCAGCCTCAGTGCCCGCATGACCGCCGCCAATGACGATAACATCAAATTTTTCTGTAAATTGCATGTAAATAATGCTTAATAACGAAAGGGTTGTATCTTACTTTAATCTTATGACTACGTCATGCCAAACCAAGCATGTTTCACGTGAAACATGCTTGGAATTACAAATAACATTAAAACGAAATATTTCGTTAACATAAATGTCTTATTATCAATATAATGTTAGTTGGTAGCTTGGTATGCTTATTGCTCACAACTCAATGTGTTTAAGAAAACGTACTTTTAATAAACCGATACAGGGGAAAACAATGAAAAAACTATCTTTTATCTTAGCAGCGTTACTTAGCGTTACAGCTTTCAGCGCACAAGCTGATGTAGTAACAGCACAAAAACTTGCTGACAAATATGCTGTGATTGCAAAAAACATCAATCCAGCTTCAACAGGCTTATCGAGCGAAGACGGCAAAAACTTCTTCAATCGTGAATTGACAATCAAGGGCAAACAAGTTGCTTGCGCTTCATGCCACACAGCAAACCCAGCAGACAACGGCAAACACATTGTGACTAACAAGCCAATTCGTCCACTTGCACCAGCTGCAAACGAAAAACGCTTCACATCTGTTGATACTGTTGAAAAGAACTTCACTAAACATTGCAACGACATCATCGGTCGTGATTGCACTGCACAAGAAAAAGGCAATTTCATTGCTTACTTGTTAACAGTTAAGTAATTAAGAAAAACGCGTAAAAATGCGATACGTTTGGGATCCTTTCGTCAGAATCTTTCACTGGTCCTTGGTGATTGCCTTTGGTGTCGCATTTTATACGCATGCTTCTGAGTGGGATCGAATTACCCACACCAAAGCTGGCTATGTAGCTGGCGGACTCATTATCAGTCGAATCTTTTGGGGCTTCTTGTGTACAGGGTACGCAAAATTCAAAAGCTTCCCACCCAATCCTGAGGGCGCTGTTCGATACGCATGGAGAACCCTGCAAGGTCGATCAAAGCCATTCGTTGGGCACAATCCTGCTGGATCGCTCATCATTTATCTGTTACTAGCACTTGGTCTAATTACTGTCATCAGCGGATTTTTTGTATTCAATGATGGATGGCTGTTTAATGCGCCGGACTTATTGCACGCCATTCACTTCTATAGCGCTTGGACTTGGCTAGGTCTCGTCTGCATTCATGTGCTGGGCGTCATTACGGAGAGTATTGTTCACAAGGACAACTTGATTGTGGCGATGTTTACGGGCGTCAAATATGACGTAAATGAAGCGGTTGAACCAAAGAATCAAGAAAATGTTTCACGTGAAACACATCGAATCTTCGCTATTTTTGGCGTTCCCTGCAGATTTGTATTAAAGCTATTCAGTAAAAAATAGTCTACTTACCAATACAAAACTTACTGAAAATCTCGCCAAGTAAATCATCTGGCGTAAACTCACCCGTTACCGAACTCAAGGCATCTTGAGCCATCCGCAAGTTTTCAGCGACAATTTCAGATTGTTCAATGGCAGCGAGCGCCGCCTGAAGAAATTGGTCAACTTGTTTAATGGCATCCAAATGACGTGTTCTTGCCATAAAGACACCTTCACTCGTTGATTGCCACCCAACAATTTTAAGCAACGCCTCACGAAGCAAATCTACGCCGTCGCCCATTTTGGCAGACAAGTGAATATGGGGCTCGCCATCCAAATGCTCGACAAACGGGGACTTTTTAGCCAAATCAATCTTGTTGTGCACCCAGATTTTGGGCAAATCGCTCGGCAATCGCGCCAAAATCGACTTTTCTACCTCTGTAATACCATGAGCTGCATCAACCAACAATAATGCGATGTTGGCGCTTTCTAGCGCTCGCCATGTTCTCGCGATGCCGAACTGTTCAATCTCATCTTCTGTCTCTCGAAGACCTGCCGTATCAACGACATGGAGCGGTATTCCATTGATTTGAATTGCACTTTTAATCGTGTCTCGCGTGGTACCAGCGATGGAAGTCACAATTGCAACATCATCAGCGGCTAATTGATTAATCAAGCTTGATTTACCCACGTTAGGTTGGCCAACCAAAACTACGGTTAGCCCCTCACGTAATAAATTACCTTGTTTGGCTTCGTTATAGATTTTTTGAAGATCAACCTGAACGTCTTCGATTTTTTTCTTCACATTTCCTTGGGAAATAAAATCGATCTCCTCTTCGGGAAAGTCTAAACAAGCCTCAACGAACATTCTCAGTTCAATCAAACGCTGAAGAAGCACATTAATGCGATTTGAAAATTCACCCGATAACGAGCGCATTGCACTTCTTGCCGCTTCAGAGGTTGCCGCATTGATAACATCAGCAACAGCCTCAGCTTGTGCCAAATCCATCTTTTCATTGAGGTAGGCACGCCGAGTGAATTCACCAGGGGCAGCTTGACGGGCGCCAAGCGATAAACAGCGTGTTAATAGGATTTGTAGGAGAGCAGGGCCGCCGTGTGCTTGTAATTCCAGCACCTCCTCACCAGTATAAGAATTGGGAGCGGAATAGTAGATCGCAATCCCTTGATCTAACGTCTGGCCATCAGCATCTAGAAATGGAAGATATGCAGCGTATCGAGGTTTAGGGCATTGACCAAGAATGGCCGTTGCAATTTGAACAACCGCAGGGCCTGAGACACGAACTACACCAATACCACCAGAGCCGGATGCTGTTGCAATCGCGGCTATGGTGTCGGCGTTAAGCTTAGCGGACTGCATTTCCTTTTTTCTTAGCAAGGGCAGCAGCATGAATCAAATGATTGATACGTGCTTGTTGTGCAATCGACAACACATTATTCACTAACCAGTAAAGGACCAAACCGGCAGGGAAGAAGAAGAAGAATACGCTAAACGCAAGCGGCATGATCATCATCACCTTCGCTTGCACAGGATCTGCAGGCTTAGGATTCAGCTTCGTTTGAATAATCATTGAAATGCCCATCAAGATAGGCAACAGTCCAATTGGCATGTTGCCTAGGAATGAGATATGGCCAAATAGTGTATCTGGCGCTGAGAGGTCTTTAATCCATAGAATAAAGGGTGCATGACGCATCTCGACACTGGCAAGTAGCATCCAATAAAGCGAAATAAAGACAGGGATCTGTACCAAGATAGGTAAACATCCACCCATCGGATTAATTTTTTCTTTCTTGTAGAGCTCCATCATCGCTTGTTGCATTTTTTGGCGGTCATCACCAAACTTTTCTTTTAAGCTTTGCAAGCGTGGTGCTAACTCGCGCATTTGTGCCATGTTGCGATAGCCAGATGCAGAAAGCGGGTAAAAAGCGAGTTTGATGAGGACTGTTAACAAGATAATAGCGAAGCCCCAATTACCAACAAGGCTTTGAATCATCGACAAGATCATGAAGAGCGGTGATGCGATAAAACTTAACCAGCCGTAATCAACAGTGTATTCAAGTCCTGGCGCTGCCTTAACAAGCTCGCTATGTGTTTGTGGACCAACATAGAGCTTAGCATTAAGCTCTTTAGTAGCACCAGGTGCTACAGAAGGTAAGTTAGACTTCGTACCAATCGCATAAATTTTATTGCCAAGATCTTTAGTGTAGAACTCTTGCGCTTCTTTTGTTTGAGGAATCCAAGCGCTCACAAAGTAATGCTGTACCAAACCAATCCAGCCATCTTTTGCCAATTTAGAGAGTGGCTCTTTCGCCATATCCCCAAATTTAATCTTTTTGTATTTATCCGCATCAGTGAAATACGCGCCACCTGTGAAGGTAGGCATCATCTTAGTACCCTGATTTGATTCACTATCATGGATAATTTGATAGTAGGCAAGTGGATCAACAGCAGCGGATGAACCGTTATTGATTACCTGATCAACCTTGACCTCATAACTACCACGCACAAATGTATACGTCTTAGTCAACTTAACGCCTGCAGGACTTACCCAATCAAGCGATACTTTTAATTCATTTTGGTCAGCCGCCATTTGGTAGGCGTTCGCAGCGCTAGTGAATACTTCCTTATGCGTGGCTAAACCATCAATCGCAATACCAGACTGAACGACATAAACAGATGGCGCGATTTGATCACTCAATAGTACAAAGTTATCGGCATCTGAGTTATCAGCGCGATGCTGTGTTAACTCTAACTTACGAAGGTCACCACCCATGGTGTCAATTTCAGCTTTAAACAAATCTGTTTGCACTGAAACGCGCTTATCTGTTTGAAGACGGAATTGCGTTTCTTTATCAACGGCCGCTGTCGTGGCTTTAGTTGGGGTGTCTTCTTGAGTTGTCGCCACAGGCGCAACCGGCATATGTTTTTCTTGCCATGAATTCCAAAAAAACAAAATTGAGAATGACAAAACAACAAACAAAATCAGTCTTTTAACGTCCATATTTATTTTCGTCTTTACACTAAAGTATTAATTAAGGGATAGGGTCATGACCGCCAACATGCCAAGGGTGGCATTTTAACAATCGGCGCACGGTATAAAAAGAGCCTTTGATGGCACCATACTTTTCAATCGACAAATAAGCATAGTGCGAGCAGGTTGGACTAAAGCGGCATTGTTGGCCCATGAGCGGGCTTAGAAGGCGTTGATAGCATCTAATCATAAACAATAAAATTTTAGCCAATATTTTCTCTGTATTTCAAAATCAATCAAGCCTGCGATCTGCTTTTCAGCTTAGCGATTAGCATATCAAACTCTTGGACAATTTCATTGTAATTTTTAGCGTTAAATGGCTTTTGTGGGCGAATGACTAAATCTAGATGGCTAAAGTTAGTCTTATTTCGCCTAAACAACTCTCGCAAGACCCGGCGCATATAGTTACGATCCACAGACAGTTTCGCTACTTTTTTGCTCACCACAAGGCCAAGGCGGGCGTGGTGACGGGAGTTGTTCCGATAATTGATGACTAAGGTCGCGCCTGAAATGCGCTTGCGGAAATTAAAAACGGATGAAAAATCATCCGTTTTTAATAATCTTAATTCACTTGGAAATTTAAAATTCATACTTACCTAATTCTTCGACACAGTGTTTAACCGTGTGATCAGGTAAGGAAATTATACAGCTAAGCGAGCACGGCCCTTAGCACGACGAGCAGCAATCACTGCGCGACCACCACGAGTTTTCATGCGAACTAAAAAACCATGTGTGCGTGCACGACGTACTTTAGATGGTTGATAGGTGCGTTTCATTATATTTCTCCGATGACTTCTAGGTCATTTGATGCAAAGGGCGTAATTAAACCCCAATATGACTCAACGTGTCAATCAATATTTTACAAATAAATGCTTATAAAACAGCTGTGAATTTAACACTTTTGTCTGTGGATAAGTTTTGTTAAACAAGCTAGAATGGCAGCAATAATTTTAACAAACAAACACAGTCCGAATTTTACATTAATTTGATAAATCAACAAGTTAATAAAATTAATTTGGAATCTTAGGGTTTCTGGTAATTCATGAACAATTTTTGGGTCGCCTGCCTTGGACGTTTTGAAGAAGAACTGTCCGCGCAGCAATTTAACACGTGGATAAAGCCACTACACTTTAAGGTTGATGATCAATCCTTAACGCTGTTCGCGCCCAATCGTTTTGTTCAGCAGTGGGTGAAGGATAAGTTTTTATCTAGGGTGGTCGACTTTGCCAAGGAAAACCTCAGTCATCCCATCACTGTTGACGTAGTGTTGCTAGAAAACCACGCCGACGACAACATCAAAAGCATTGATAGTGTCATGTCAGGTACCGCTAAAAAGACAGCGGCAAAACCAGCTGCGGCCGCGGAAACAAAAAAAGTCGACAAAAGCGCCCCAAAAGAAGTGCCCAGTAAAAAATATAAAATATCCGAGAACTCCGGATTAAACCCAGCCTTTAATTTTGGTAACTTGGTCACGGGTAAAGCCAACCAACTTGCGCGAGCTGCTGCAGTCCAAATCGCAGAGAATCCAGGTAATGCTTACAACCCCCTCTTTATTTATGGTGGGGTGGGGCTTGGTAAAACCCATTTATTGCAAGCCATCGGCAATCACTTAAAGGAGTTGCGACCTGAGGCTAAGATTAAGTACCTTCATGCTGAGCGCTATGTTTCAGATGTGGTAAAAGCTTATGAACATAAGTCATTTGATGAGTTTAAGCGTCTCTATCATTCACTTGATATGTTGTTGATTGATGATATTCAATTCTTTGCAAAGAAAACCCGCACACAGGAAGAGTTCTTTTACGCATTCAACTCACTGATTGAGTCTAAAAAACAGATCATCATCACATGTGATACCTATCCGAAAGAAATTGAGGATATGGATGAGCGTTTACGTACAAGGTTTAGCTGGGGATTAACGGTCGCTGTTGAACCTCCTGAGCTGGAGATGCGTGTCGCCATTCTGCTTAAGAAGGCGGAAGAGGCCAATATTACATTGAATGAAGAGGTTGCCTTCTTCGTTGCAAAACAGATTAGATCTAGCGTGCGAGAGTTAGAGGGCGCACTTAATCGTATTGTGGCTATGTCTAAATTCACTGGTCATCAGATTGATGTGCTCCTAGCTAAAGAAGCACTAAAAGACTTAATCGCTGTGCGCGGCAGGCAAATTACCATTGAATACATTCAAAAAACCGTGGCTGATTATTACAAAATCAAGGTTGCGGAGATGTATAGCAAAAAACGGACTCGTAATTTTGCGAGGCCGAGACAAATTGCCATGGCTTTAACAAGGGAGTTGACCAACCACAGCTTCCCTGAGATTGGAGAGGCGTTTGGTAGCCGCCATCACACAACGGTGATGCATGCCTGTGATGAAATGGAACAGCTCCGCCAAAACGATCAGACCATCGCACGAGATATTGCTTTTTTAGTGCAGGTGATTCGAGACTAGAAAGTAGATTTAAGCAGTAAGTTAAGTTGTAGATAAGCTGTGGGTGAAATTTGCATCTAACGTTATTTTGGTAAAACGTATAAAATGTTAACAAATTATCCACAAGATTTTATTGAGTTTTACTATGATTTAATTGATATGTAATGTAATGATTTAATTAATAAAAAATACATATCAACAGATTTTTCGACTATTACTACTATTATTAAATATATTTATATATTAGGTTTTTAAAACATGAACATTAAAATAAACCGTGAAACACTCTTAAAACCACTTTCTTCTGTCAGTAGTATTGTTGAAAGACGTCATACATTACCGATTCTTTCAAATCTATTGTTAGAAGCAAAAAGTGATCAATTAGTGCTCACGGCAACAGATTTGGAAATGCAAATCTCTTTGGCGATTAACACACCGATTGGTGCTGAGTTATCGACGACTATTTCTGCAAAGAAACTCTTAGATATTTGTCGCGCACTGCCTGAGAATACTGAGATTAATATGGCAACGACGGATAGTCGTGTTGCTGTTAAAGCGGGTAAGAGTAAATTCAATTTACAAACATTACCTGCTGTAGATTATCCAGTGATGACCAAGGCGGTTGGTACTGACACTGTGACCATCAGTATTCCACAAAACACCTTAAAAGCCTTATTCAAACAAGTTGAGTTTGCGATGGCACAACAAGATATCCGTTATTACTTGAACGGATTGTTGTTTGAGATTGATGGTAACCGTTTGAACATCGTGGGAACAGATGGTCATCGTTTAAGCTTCACATCAACAGAATTATCTAGATCTTATGATAAGCACAACATCATCATCCCAAGAAAAACCATTATTGAGTTGATCAAGTTGCTGGATGATAGCGACAACGAGGTGAGTGTTGAGGTTTCAACAACACAGGTAAACTTCAGCTTTAATGATATTAAATTAATCACGAAAGTGATTGACGGTAAATTCCCAGATTACACCCGCGTCATTCCTGTGGGTCATCAAAACAACTTCACCGTTGATAGAATGATGGTGTTACTTGCCATGCAACGTGCCTCAATTCTCTCTAACGAAAAGTATCGTGGTATTCGCATGGTATTAGGCATGAATAGCTTACGCTTGATCAGTACTAACAGTGAACAAGAAGAAGCGGAAGAGGAATTGGAGATCAACTATTCGGGTGACACATTGGATATTGGTTTTAATGTGACCTACTTAATTGATGTGCTGAACAATGTCAGCAACCCTGAAGTGGTATTCTCGTTTGCTGATGCAAACAGCAGCTGTTTGGTGACGGTACCAAATGATGAGAACTACAAGTATGTTGTGATGCCGATGCGCATTTAATGTTCCACGTGAAACAAACTAAAACGTAACTTAAACCTAAGATAAAAAAATGACTCAAAAACAATCAGATTACGATTCATCCAGTATTACCATCCTTGAGGGCTTGGACGCGGTACGTAAACGTCCAGGGATGTACATTGGTGACACATCAGATGGTAGCGGTTTACATCATATGGTGTTTGAGGTTGTCGATAATGCGATCGATGAAGCGCTCGCTGGGCATTGTGATGATATTAAGATCACCATCCATTCTGACAACTCAATCAGTGTGACGGATAACGGTCGTGGTATTCCTGTGGATATTAAACAGGATGATAAGAACGAGGTGAAACGTTCAGCTGCTGAGATTGTGATGACCGAGTTGCATGCCGGTGGTAAGTTTGACCAAAACTCTTATAAGGTTTCTGGTGGTTTGCACGGTGTGGGTGTTTCAGTGGTGAATGCATTATCTGATTGGTTAAAGCTGAAGATCTACAAAAACGGTAAGGTTTACCAAATGGAGTTTGCACGTGGCGTGCCACAAGCACCATTGGCAGAAATGGGCACGACAGAGCGTTCTGGTACAGAGGTCCACTTCTTCCCATCGATTGAAACATTTGCTTTGATTGAGTTTAGCTTTGATATTTTGGCAAAACGCTTACGTGAGCTTTCATTCTTGAATAACGGCGTGAAGATTGAGTTGATTGATCAACGCCATAACAAGAGTGAAAACTTTGCTTACTCAGGCGGTGTGCGTGGTTTCGTTGAGTACATGAACCGCAGTAAATCTGTGCTTCATCCAAAACCATTTTATGCAGTTGCTGAAAAAGATGGCATGACCGTTGAAGTGTCGATGCAGTGGAATGACTCTTACAGCGAAACCGTTCAGTGTTTTACGAACAACATTCCTCAGCGTGATGGAGGTACCCACTTAACGGGTCTACGAACCGCTATGACGCGGACGCTCAATAACTACATCGAGCAAAACGACTTGGCGAAAAAAGCGAAAATCGAAACCAGCGGTGACGATATGCGTGAGGGTCTTACATGCGTACTTTCAGTGAAGGTGCCAGAGCCTAAGTTCTCATCACAAACCAAAGATAAATTGGTATCAGGTGAAGTTCAGCCGGTGGTGCAAGATGTTGTGTCTAGCAAGCTTGCTGAATTCTTGCTTGAAAACCCAGTGGATGCAAAAGTGATCTGTAACAAGATCGTGGATGCCGCCAGAGCACGTGATGCGGCTCGTAAGGCGCGTGAGATGACACGCCGTAAGGGTGTAATGGATACCATGGGTCTTCCAGGCAAGCTAGCGGACTGCCAAGAGCGCGATCCAACCAAATGTGAAATCTACCTAGTCGAGGGTGACTCTGCGGGCGGTTCAGCAAAACAAGGTCGTGATCGTAAGAACCAAGCGATTCTGCCTTTGAAGGGTAAGATCCTTAACGTTGAGAAAGCACGCTTTGATAAGCTGCTTGGCTCACAAGAAATTGCAACGTTGATCACTGCGCTAGGTACCGGTATTGGTAAGGCAGACTTCAGCGTAGAAAAACTACGTTATCACCGCATCATCATCATGACTGATGCGGACGTCGACGGTGCGCACATTAGAACGCTTCTGTTGACCTTCTTCTATCGTCAGATGACAGAGCTTGTTGAGCGCGGTCATATTTATATTGCACAACCACCACTCTATAAGGTGAAACAGGGTCGTGATGAGCGTTACTTAAAAGACCAACACGAGCTTGATGAGTACCTATTGCAGTCAGCATTAAAGGGCGCATCTTTATTGACCAAAACTGGTGGTGAAACGCTTTCTGATGAGCCGCTCGCGACCATCGCTAAACAAATGGTGCTGACAGAGGCCGTGATTCGCCGTATCTCATCACTTTATGATGAGAGCGTACTGCGCGCGCTGCAAGATCTTGGTGAAATTAGCCTAGCTGATGAGAAGAGTGCAAACTCCGCTGCTGAAAAATTACGCCCAATCTTAGGTGCAATTGGTTCTGAGGTGATCGTGGCGTTTAATCAAGAGGCGGGCACATACCGTTTAGAAGTGAACAAATATGTTCACGGTAACTTACAGTGCTGCGTTGTTGATACAGACTTCTTGGGTGGTGGTGATTACCGTCAAATTAGCCGTGTCTCAGTCATGCTTGCTGGTTTGCTTGGTGCTGGTGCAACCATCCAGCGTGGTGAGAAATCACAAGCCGTTTCAACATTCAAAGAAGCACTCGATTGGCTACTTGAAGAGGCGAAACATGGCCTCAACGTTCAACGATACAAAGGCTTGGGCGAGATGAACCCAGAGCAGTTGTGGGAAACAACGATGGACCCACAGGTGCGCCGTTTACTCAAAGTGCAAATTGATGATGCGATTGCCGCGGATGAGATTTTCACAACGTTGATGGGTGATCAGGTTGAGCCACGTCGTGCGTTTATTGAAAACAATGCGCTGGGTGTGAATAACTTAGATATTTAGTTTTGTAGGATCCCGTTGGAAATGAGATTTATCCCATAAAACGAGATTTTCCCACTGAAATGAAATTTTAAAAAGGAAAAGACCATAACGGTTCTTTTCCTTTTTTTATGGTTCAAATCTTAAGGATTGTTAAATCGATAAAAATTTATCCAATGATGGTAGCCGTCAGATAGTAAAAATATCGCTATGGTGATTAAAACGCATTTATTGGCCATGGTTTAATTCTGCAAATGCAGGGGTGATGCTCAGCGATATTGTTCCGAAGGAGGGCATACAGAATGACTTGTTTAGCCAGCCATCTATCAATCTTAAGTCTGAGGCTTTAATGTCCGCAATGGATGCTATCAATCGCAAGATGGGGCGTGAGTCCATCAAGCTTGCGAGTGAAGGATTTAAAAGGCCTTGGAAGATGAGGCAGGAGAATAAGAGCCCGAACTATACGACAGATTGGGGTGGGGTAATCATTTCTTTTTAATTTTTCGAGCTTTAGCTATTGTGCTATCTTGCATTCCCTTAACTTTTCTTTCAACTTTAAGATAATAATGGACTATTGGTAGCTCTGTTTTTTTAGGTTATGTGCTCTCTCTAGGCGGCTCTCAAGATTATTGTTTTTTATTCCAAGGGAATGGGTTTTAGGTTTTTTTTAGGGACACATAGCAAGCAACAAACCCTAGCTTCATGTTGTTTGGGTTCTTGCTGATCTGTTAGTTCCGTCTGTAAAAAGTATGAATATCAATATTTGGTAACTTGACGAATTTCGTCAGTACGGAATTTAGTTGGCGATTAAGTATGTTGATGTGAGTGTTTTCTATTTATTCTGTCCTGAGGGTAGTATTTTGGTAAACGCGCTCACGTGCGAACGTTATCCGATTTGGTGAATATCAGCATCAATAGGGGCCTTTAACGACGATGGCCAACTAGACGTCAACAACTTCTAAGCTCGCCCAAGCTTACGTCATAGACGGTTAATAGACCAAAACAAGCAAAGCGCCATCACTGATAGAGGTGCTCCACACAAACGCTACAGTCAAGCTGTAGGTATTGGAGCACAAACATGAAAATTTATATAGTAGTAAAAATTGCTCAAAACTTGACGCTGTGCCTGCCTGGGCCTTCTAGCAGGCTCCTAAATCCCCATCCCCAACACCCGCCTCGAACTCACGATGCATGTGCTTCTGTCACGTCTAACAATGGCTTTATTCTGTTGGACCTTCACTCGCATTTGAGGTTTTGGTTACCGGCAATCACTTTGGTTTTTCATCTTAGAACCTGCGCTTATTCTACTGAAGGTGAAATCTCAATAAGCATAGTCGGTCTCTATGCTTATTGAGATTTTGTTTTGCTAGTGTCGGTTTCTATCAGTCTTTTTTAATTTCTAAGGGGATTTTATGAGCTATCAATTTATACACATCGAGTCTTACAGCAGGAAGGCTGGTAAGGGTAAGGCTGGAGGAAATAGCATTTCGGATATTATTGCCGAGGTGACACGGGTGCCTCAAGCTTCTTCACATGTGCAAAAACCAGAACCGCCAGATCTCGTGTTTGGTGTAGATCCTCATCAGTTGGTTGAAATGTGTGAGAGTTACGCGGTAACGATGATATCGACGTTCAACAGAAAGAACCGCAAGACCGGGGCGAATGTCACGGTCACGCGCAAGATGCGCGAGGATGGATTATGCATGATTGGCGGGGTTTTCAGCGCACCGTCTCAGATGCCCGTCGGGACTTGGCCACAGTATAGAAAAGAAATGATCAATAAACTCAAAGACGAGTTTGGCGATAGGTTAAAAAGCGTCAATGAGCATGTTGATGAATCCTACAGGCACTGCCATTTTTACATCATTCCTCTACCGGGTGAGCATTTCGATAATATTCACCCTGGCAAGCGCTCCGCCTCTGCTGTTAGTGGTGGCGGTGTCGTCAAGGGCCTTCAGAATAAAGCATACAATGATGCGATGCGAAAGTGGCAAGATGAGTATTGGATGGATGTTTCAAAAAAATATGGATTAGCAAGGGTTGGCCCTAAACTAAAACGATCAACTCGGCCGGGGTGGGCGGCTCAACAAGCATTAGTAATTCTCAATGCTCAAACATTACAAGATAATGAAATCAAAAGTCTGGCTTTGCGTAACAAAGAGGTTAAACTCAATATTAAGGAGGCGAACCTTGAGCGGTTGTTCGCTCAAGCCCGCAAGGTGGAAACATTGGGCGGTCGGGTTGGGATGATTTTTGGAGGGTTTGTTGTAGCAACACAGTTCATTAAAGAATGGCTTGTTTTGCAAAAGATATGGCCAGGTATAAGCCAGGTGGATGAGGAAAAAGCGAGGGCTCAAAAAGCCATCAATAGTCTTCAGCAAGAAAAAAAAATATTGAAAGACGAGTTTGAGATTGTAAAAACGGACTTGAGCCATATTAAGGCTGACAAAGCTCGTTTAGATTCGCTACTAAGTGAGTTAAGCCATACAAAATTACTCCTAACAGAGTCTGAGCATCATAATCAACTCTTGGCTGAGGAAGTTAACGAGCTTAGTCGATTATTAAAGCCAGCAAGCGCTAATAAAATCTAAAGCGCATTAGCAAAAGGTCTGTTATAGGGTGGTTTAACCTACCGTTTATTGTTATTACTTGATCTGATAGAAGTTGAAGCTAGTAGATACCGATTCAATCTCTACTAGCTTCAAAAATTGTTTCGAAATTAATTCCTTTTGGTAATTTTTCACCCCACAGATTCTCAATTAGTTCTTCACCGTTAGAGAGCTCAAATTTAAAAATTGGTGACTTCATATTCTTTTTTTGATGGGTGCCTTTAAGCACTTTAGATAACTTATACATTGCCCATGTCTTTTGATTCTTTAACATATGAGACGGAGTGACAATATGGGCTTCAACAATTTTTAAATCATCTCTGTTTGCAAGTTCTTCCAGTTGTTTTTCCAAAGTTAGCAGCATTGTTGGACTATAGCTAAAGCCGTCTTCTGTTTTATTGCTTGAAATTTTGACTAGGAACCAATGATTATTAGTGGCAAGCCCGATGTAAGACCAATAGCTTACATCCTCGCTTGTAAAGTGATTGTATAAAGCTGCCGCAGAGTTAGTTTCAAACATGAGAATAAAATCCAAAAATGAACACTATAGATTGTAGCTCTATAGTGTTCATTTTGGCTATATGTTATTTCAACAATAAGGAAGTAACATGGACATCAAAAAAAGCTTTGCTTCAGCACTCAAGGTGATTCGAAAATCAAAAGGACTCACCCAAGAAGACTTCTCAGTTACCTCTAGTCGAACATACTTGAGTTCATTGGAGCGAGGCTTAAAATCGCCGACTTTAGAAAAGATTGACGCTATAGCTCAGACTTTAAGTGTTCATCCGCTGACTTTGTTAACACTTACATACGTCCATTTGGAACATAAAAACTCGAAAGAGATTTTTGAATTATTGAGCACTCAAATAGAAGGGCTCAAGTTAAAAATCTAAGCCTTAATGAACATTACAGTTAGTTAAAAGAAAAAATGACAATTAAAATTTACCATAATCCAAAGTGTGGGACCTCGCGCAACACATTGGCGTTGATTAAAAACTCTGATGAGGAGCCCGAGGTCATTGAATACCTGAGTCATCCGCCAAGCAAGGCCGAGTTGAAGAAATTAATCGATGACATGGGCGAGGGGGTGCGTGCAGCCATTCGTGCCAAGGAAGCTATCTACACAGAGCTCAACATGCAGAACGAGAACTTAAGCGATGACGCGCTAATTGATTTGATGTTGGCAAACCCCATCCTCATTAATAGGCCCATTGTGGTAACCCCGTTGGGCACAAAGTTATGTCGGCCATCTGAGCTGGTGTTAGATATCTTGCCTAAGCCTCAACTGGCTGCTTTTGTAAAGGAGGATGGTGAGATGGTGGTGGATGCAAGCGGTAAGCGTTTGATTTAGTAGGGGTCACAGGCAATAAAAAAGGCCAACGGTGACGCTGGCCTTTTTGCTTTGCAACTTAAACTTAAAAGCTTAGTTTAATGCATCTTTCAAAGCTTTACCTGCGCGGAAAGCTGGAGCTTTACGTGCAGCGATTTTAAGTTCTTTACCAGTTTGTGGGTTACGACCGATGCGTGCAGCACGGTTGCTAACAGCAAATGTACCGAAGCCGATCAATGTAACAGTATCACCACCTTTAAGAGCAGCAGTTACGCTACCAGTAAAAGCGTCTACAGCTTTAGCAGCAGCAGCTTTAGAGATGTCAGCTTCAGCAGCAATCTTAGCAATCAATTCTTGTTTGTTCATAGGATTAGTCATTCATAAAGGGTTGCGGAGTCATTATCTTAACTGAAATTTTAAGGATTTAACAAATATCCCTTACTTTTTTAACAATTTTTTAAATATTTTTTAAAAAATGGCCGTTATATGACAAACTAATGCCACTTTTAGGTGAGTTTGAATCCAAAAATGCAGAATATAGTCGAAGATTTAAGTACCGTATCCCATGTTATCCAGCTTGCAGTAGCGCCCGTTTTCTTACTAACGGGCATTGGTGCAATTTTATCTGTCCTAGCGATGAGATTAGGGCGTGTCGTAGATCGGTATCGTGTGTTGATAGAGCGAGATTCCCACTCACCCAGGAACCTGCAAGAAATTCGTTTATTATCTAACCGTGCTGTATGGGTGCATTGGTCGATTACTCTATGCACCGTTTCTGCCTTATTGGTGGCTACAGTGATTGTCGCTTTGTTTATTGGATATGAGCGCAGCCGAGACCCCTCACATTTTGTTGCCCCTTTATTTATTTTAGCGATGGTCTGCCTTATCATCGGTCTCGTTTGTTTCTTACGTGAAATTTCACTCTCAACGCACACCATAGAGCTCCCTGAAGAATTAAGAGAGTGATCACGGCATGACGCTAAATGAATTGAAGTTTATTGTGGCGCTCGCCAAATCTCGAAACTTTAGAAAAGCAGCTGAGGTTTGTTTTGTGAGCCAGCCAGCGCTGAGTCTAGCGGTTAAAAAACTAGAGGATGAATTGGGCGTGTTGCTATTTGAGCGCAGTCGTAATGATGTGACGATGACCGCTGTAGGTGAGTTGGTTGTGGAGCAGGCCACGCGCGTGATGGAAGAAGCGAAGCGCGTTAAGGAAATCGCTAAGCAGGGCAACAATCAGTTGTCTGGGCCCTTGAAGCTCGGCGTTATTTATTCTGTTGGCCCATACCTGCTCCCAGAAATTATCCCGATTTTGCGTAAAAACGCGCCCGAGATGCCTTTGATTGTTGAAGAAAACCTGACCAGCAACCTTGAAACGCAGCTCCGTAACGGCATCATTGATGTGGCGATTATTGCATTGCCGTTCGAGCTCCCTGGTGTCATCACCATGCCACTCTATGAGGAGGAGTTTGTCGTTGTTGTGCCAAGTACGCACGAGTGGGCAAATCGTAAAGAGGTGGATGTCAGTGAGTTGGCAGATGAAAAGGTATTGCTACTCAATAGTGGTCACTGTTTTAGTAATCAAGTCGTACAAGCATGCCCAAGCCTGACGCGTAATGGCGAGGTTCTACAGGGTAATTCATTAGATACGGTTCGCAACATGGTGGCCTCAAACCTGGGGATCACCGTCTTGCCAATGAGTGCAACGATCAGTCGATATCAAAACCCCTTGGTCAAGGCCATCCCATTTAAGCAACCAGTTCCAACGCGTAAGATAGCTTTAGCTTGGCGTAAAAGTTATGGGCGTGTGCAAGCAGTTGAAGAGATTGCCAAGTCGATTCGCGCACTGGAGATGTTTGCAACAGGACTGTTGTAGCAGCTAATTAATAAACCAAGAAAGCGCGGAACCCTGACACAGGTAGGTCAGCAGTTTTTAAGTTGAGCGAGATGTGAATCTCATCGTTGCCAGCCAAGCCCTCATCTTTGCTTTTGTCTTTCCCCATTAAATACTCTTTCGGCATGATTTTGCGGCGAATGAGCGGCTTATCTTCCTTGTCCGTGAGAGTAAGTTCAATAGAGGGGAAGGATTGTGCGAAGGGAGCATTGTTAATGATTAGGCAGTTGAACTTAACGATGCCCTCATGCGCTTCATCTTTGACCAATTCAGTATCATCAATCGCGATGAGCTCTGCCTGCTTCGGCAGGGGCAACGTACAACCTAGGTAATGACAAGTTTGCGATAGCACAGGCTTGAAAGCGGGCCACTGCTTGGCGATATTTCCGCGTAAAAAATAAAGTGTTTGAACTATGGCCAGCGTGATGAGTAATCCGTATACAAGCAAAGCAAAGGGCTTCGTTGGTTTGATTCCTACTTTTTTTGTATTCAGGAAGTCCTCACCAGTAGAGTGTTCGCTCAGATAGTCGGCAGCGACAAAAACGTGCTGACATTGGCCGCATCTTACCTGGCCCTCGTATGCTTCTAGTTGTTCAGGCGAGATAATAAAGCTGGTGTAGCAAGATGGACATTTGGTGACCAAGCTCATGGTGTTAACGCTTATTTCTTGGTACCCGTGAGCAGGGTCCAGCTATCCATAAAGACGGGTGCATCCATCGTAAACCATTCTGCGTAAATGGCAGAAACTTGCTCTGCTTGCTCACGCAAAATGCCAGAGAGTGCGATGCGACCATTTTGTTTGCAAGCGCCAGCAAGGGCGGGTGCTAAGACACTTAATGCGCTAGATAAGATATTAGCGACGACGATATCCGCTTGTTTTTCAGGATAGTCAGTTGCCATGTAAAAGTCTGCAGAAACTTGATTCTGTTCAGCGTTAAATTCGCTTGAAATGATGGCTTGTGCATCAATATCCACACCGACCACTTCAGTCGCGCCAAGTTTCTTGGCGGCAATGGCAAGAATGCCAGAGCCACAGCCATAATCCAGCACATGATCATGCGGCTTCACTTGATCAACTAACCAAGCTAAGCATAAGTGAGTCGTTGGATGGCTACCAGTACCAAAGGCTAAGCCGGGATCAAGTACGATATTGAGCGCGTTCGGGTTGGGGGCATCATGCCAAGTTGGCACAATCCATAAGTCGTTGGTGATTTTGATCGGGTCAAATTGAGACTGCGTCGCACGGACCCAGTCCTGTTCAGCAACCATTTCAGTGCTGTAGACTAAATCTTCAAATCCAGTGATTTCTTTGACCTGTGCCATGACTTCTGCAATGTCTGCATCATCATTAAAGAGTGCGCTGATGATGTTCTTGTTCCAGATGCCTGGTGGTGGATCGCCAGGCTCCCCAAAAATGGGTTGTTCATCAGGTGTTTCAGCGTTTGCATCTTCGATACTCGCTGAGAGTGCGCCGATTTCCATCAGCGTATCACTCAGCAAGTCCGCATTTTGGCTATGCGCCTCGATATGTAATGAAACCCAAGCCATCTAAGAAGCCTTACTTAGCGTGAATGCCAAGTTTGTTTTCAAGATAGTGAATGCTGGTTTCACCTAATTGGAATGCCGCGTCGTTCATTAAGTCTCGGTGCAGAGCCACGTTAGTCTTAATGCCCTCAACGACCATTTCAGATAGTGCAATATTCATTCGTGCAATGGCTTGGTCACGCGTATCACCATAGGCGATAAGCTTACCAATCATTGAGTCGTAATGAGGTGGCACCATGTAGTTTTGGTATGCATGCGTATCAACACGAATGCCAGGACCGCCGGGCATATGGAATGTAGTGATGCGACCTGGTGAAGGGACGAATGTGTAAGGATCTTCAGCATTGATGCGACACTCAATGGCATGGCCACGGAACTGGATATCTTTTTGACGTAAGCGTAACTTTTCACCGTAAGCAACGCGAATTTGCTCTTGAACAATATCAACACCAGTAATCATCTCAGTTACCGGATGTTCAACTTGTACGCGCGTATTCATTTCAATGAAATAGAACTCGTTGTTCTCATATAAGAACTCGAATGTACCAGCACCACGATAGTTGATGCGTTTACATGCATCTGCACAACGTTGGCCAATCTTATCGCGAAGTTTTGTAGAGATGCCTGGTGCTGGCGCTTCTTCCAATACTTTTTGATGGCGACGTTGCATAGAGCAATCGCGCTCACCCAAATAAATGGCGTTGCCATGTTGATCAGACAGGATTTGAATTTCAATATGGCGCGGTTGCTCAAGGAATTTTTCCATGTAAACAACAGGGTTGCCGAAAGCAGCTTGTGCTTCTGCTTTAGTCATGTTGACAGAGGAAATCAACGCGGCCTCAGTATGCACCACACGCATGCCTCGACCACCGCCACCGCCAGCTGCTTTAATGATGACTGGGTAACCAATAGATTTGGCAATACGAACAATTTCTTCAGGGTCGTCAGGCAATGCACCATCTGAACCAGGTACGCAAGGAACACCGGCTTTTTTCATGGTGTCTTTTGCGCTCACTTTGTCACCCATTAAGCGGATGGTTTCAGCGCGTGGGCCAATAAATACAAAGCCACTTTCTTCTACGCGTTCTGCGAAGTCGGCATTTTCAGAAAGGAAGCCATAGCCTGGATGGATTGCTTCAGCATCGGTGACTTCTGCAGCACTAATCACCGCGGGAATATTGAGATAACTTTGACTAGAGGCAGCTGGTCCGATACAGACTGACTCATCTGCTAATTTAACGTACTTAGCTTCTTTGTCAGCTTCTGAGTGAACAGCGACTGTTTTAATACCCAATTCGCGACAAGCGCGTTGGATACGTAATGCAATTTCACCACGATTGGCGATGAGGATTTTATCGAACATTTAAAGCCTCTTTAGCCGATGATAAATAAAGGTTCGCCGTATTCGACGGGTTGGCCGTTCTCAACCAAGATGGCTTTAATCACGCCAGCGTGGTCAGACTCGATCTCGTTCAATAGTTTCATTGCTTCAATAATGCACAATGTGTCGCCAACGTTCACGCTAGAGCCAATATCAACAAAAGATTTAGACTCTGGTGATGGTGAGCGGTAGAAAGTACCCACCATTGGAGACTTCACTACATGGCCTTCGATGGCTGGTGCTACCGGTTCAGCAGCTGGCGCAGCTGCAACAGCAGGCGCTGCTTGTGCTGGCTGACCTTGTTGAATATATGGCTGTGCGTAATGCACAGTGCTTTGTGCTTGTGGAAGGTTGCGGCTGATACGAACTTTTTCTTCGCCTTCAGTGAGTTCAAGTTCTGAAATGCCAGACTCTTCGACTAAATCGATCAATTTTTTAAGTTTACGTAGATCCATCTCTTCACCTCATATTTCAGTTAAGCACCTTAATTGCGTGCGTTTATTTTAATCTGATGGTTAATCAGAAATTGTTTTAATTGCGTAATCTAAAGCCAGTAAATAACCTTGAGCACCCAAACCACTAATCACACCCACTGCAATGTCTGAGAAGTAGGAGTGGTGGCGGAATGTTTCGCGCGCATAAATATTTGATAGGTGTACCTCAACAAAAGGTACTTTGATTGCTGATAGTGCATCCCGCAGTGCGACTGATGTGTGTGTAAAAGCAGCAGGATTAATAATAATGAAATCCACTTTTTTATCTGCTAATGCATGAAGGGTTTGAATCAGCTCAACTTCAGAATTGCTTTGGAATGAAGCTAAAGAAATATTAGCCTCTTTAGCGCGCTTCGCTAACAAAGCATCAATATCAGCGAGTGTATTGTTACCGTAATGATCGGGCTCACGCAAACCTAAAAGGTTTAAGTTAGGCCCGTGTAATACCAATACGGATTTTGAAGTTTTTTCAGCCATATTTTCGATGATTTCCAAAAGAAAAAGCGTTTTTGGAAGATTCTAGTTTGTCGTAAATTAGGAGATATTCTACAGCAATTTGCCGAAATTTGAAGAAATTAACTGATTTATTGCTTTTCTTTTGATGACGAAACGTGGAGTAACGGAATGATGGTTTTTTCAAGAAGTTGTTGATTCACGCGACCAAAAAACGTCTTAACAATGGTGCCGTTGGCATCAACAATTACAGTATAAGGCAATATGCCACGATTGTTACCTAAAGTTTCGGCAAGATTCATTGCCTCCATGTCCCCTGCCAAAATTGGGTAGTTCACTGGCGCTGTTTTGATGAAGTCTTTTGTTTTATCAAGATCGTCGGTTGATAGCCCAATAATGATCAAGTTTTTATTGTTGTACTGTTCTTGCATCGCAGAGAGTTCAGGCATTTCTTCTCGGCACGGGGGACACCAGGTTGCCCAAAAATTAAGCACAATGACTTTGCCTCTCCATTGTTTTATTGCCTGTTGCTGACCATTGATGTCTGTGAAGCTCGCGTTCATCAGCACGTTTTTATCAACACTGGTTGTAGAAGCGACTTTTTTTGCGTCGGGTTCATTTGTTTCAAGGGTCTTATGGAATAAAAACCAACCTGATAATACTGATAAAACAAGAACGATTAGCAAGCGACCGTAGGATTGCATTCATCATCTCCTAGCGAATTTAGTTGATTGAGCACCTTCATAAAGTCCTCTGGGGCTTGGTAACCAATGACTTTGAGTGGGGTAATTTCTTTGCCAGATTTATTGAAGAAGACAATGCCTGGCGGCCCAAATAGTTTGAATCGATTTAATAGCGCCACCTCCTCGGGAGAGTTTGCTGTGACATCTGCTTGAATTAACACGACGTCATTTAAAGCCTGTTTTACAGTGGGGTCGCTAAAGGTGAACCCTTCTAACTCTTTGCAGGCGACACACCAATCCGCATAAAAATCGAGCATCACCACTTTGCCTTTTGATTTTTCGATGATGGCGTCGAGTTCGCTGATACTATGGATACGCTTAAAGCTTAAAGCTGAGTTTGGTTGATTTGTTTTTTGTGCTGTCAGCCCACCGAGAGGTTGCCAAGCAGATTTAGCGCCAGATGCTGCGCCAATAATCATGGTGACGCCCAGCGCCAACAACATAATCCCTATGCCTTTTAGTAGTCGTGATATCGCACTGGAATCTGTTGGCAGTGGATCTAAAGCATGGAGATAGATCGCTGGAATGATGAGGAGGGCAGCCCAAAGTAGCATTTGCAGACTGAGCGGAATCACAGGCGCAATCATGTAAATGGAGACGCCAAGCATCAATACGCCAAAGAAGTTGCGAACGGTTGTCATCCAAATGCCTGCTTTTGGTAAAACATGACCTGCAGAGGCCCCAATGAGCAATAGGGGGACACCCATGCCGATAGACAGCGCAAAGAGCGCGATGCCACCTAGCAATACATCATGGGTTTGGCTGATGTATATCAAGGCCCCAGCTAATGGCGCGGCAACGCAGGGGCTGACAATCAAGGCGGAGAGCGCACCCATGGTTAAAACACCAATAAATTGACCACCTTTAATCCCATTCGCCACATTCACCATCCGATTTTCAATGCTGCCTGGAAGGCGTAGCTCATAAAAGCCAAACATAGAGAACGATAAAAATACAAAAATGATGGCGGTTATCCCAAGCATCCATGGACTTTGTAATGCGCTGCTGAGTAGTTGGCCTGATAACCCTGCGGCAACACCCGCTAAGGTATAGCTTAGTGACATCCCGAATACATACGCGAGTGAAAGATTGAAGGCATGTAAGCGAGAGGTTGCATGATGATGGACCTTTTTATCCCCCACGATAATGCCTGATAGGATAGGAATCATCGGTAGCACACAAGGGGTAAGCGCTAACAGAAGACCAAAGCTAAAAAAGCCAATAATGATGAGCCATAATTTTCCACCCTTAAGTAAGGTCGTTGCCTGATCATCATTGCTCTTGGTAATTTCTGGACTGACAGTGTTGCTTGTTAGGGCGACTTCGATTGTTTTATGGATGGGCGAATAACATAAGCCCTTTTCACTACACCCTTGAAAGGTTGCCTGCAGTGTTATTTTTTTGAGGCTGTCCGGAATATTTTTTAGCGCAATCTTGGCTACAAAGCTTTGATGAAAAACTTCCATCTCCCCAAAGTTGGGATCCTTCTTAATCTCGCCCTTCGGTAAAACAATGCGCTCTATCGTTGCATCTTTGCTTTCGAATTTAATGCGATCGCGGTATAGGTAATGACCAGGTGCAATAGTAAAGCTTGCTTGAACGGTGTTCTTGTCTTGGGAGCTTATCGCTAGATTAAAAGCTTGGTCCGGTGTTAAAACTTGATCCTCACTATCGAATAAACTGCTTTTGCTTAATGAAGAGCTACTTTCGGCGGCAAGTGCTGGTGAGGCAGCACTGAAGCTGATGAGTAGGAGTCCGATTAAAAATGCTGGGAGTTTCAAATGAAGATTCCTATTAAAGCGCTCACTGATTAATTTCGGCTACCCAAGCTAAATAAGCGGGTAAGCCACCATCAATAGAGACATAAATGATTTCGGGGAGTTCATATGGGTGATGCTTTAGAATAGTTGCTTCTAACGCGGCATAATGATGGCGGGTCGTTTTAATCACCATCGGCACTTCATTCGTTTTTTCAATTTTACCCTGCCATTGGTACATTGAAGTGCACGGTGCAAGTTGGTTAACGCACGCAGCTAATTTCTGCGTGATTAAAATTTCTGCTAATTTTTCTGCACTACTTGTGTCGGGCAGGTTGGTTAGCACTAAAATAGCATCATTGCCTGATTCGCTTGGCATGTTAAACAACTCGCTCAATGAGCAACTTTAGGGAATATTTCATGCGTTTGTTCATGATGTTAATTTTACTCGCATTTCCGGTATTGGAGATATGGTTAATCATTGATTTAACCGCTCAATACGGTTGGTGGTTTATTGCTTACTTAGTCCTCGTGACTTTCTTGGGTTGGCGCTTGATTCAAGAGGAGAAGCAGTTATTCGCCGGTCGCATGATGCAAACACTGGCACAAAGTGCAAGTCCTGGTAGTGCCTTGTTCGGCAGCGTTAAAAATTTAATCGCTGGTATTTTGTTGGTTATCCCTGGGGTGATTACTGACGGCATTGCAGTTATTTTATTGCTAATCCCCAGTGCGCCCTCAGCGTCTAAGGCCGCCTTTAAACAAGGTGCCGCCAATGACGATGTGATTGAGGGCGAATATACGCGCGAAGATTAATTAGGCTATTTGTTTAGATTCAATCATAGGATTTTAAAATGTCTCATCAAGTCATCATCCAACCAAGCGGTCATGTTTATTCTGTTCCAGATCAAGAAACCTTCTTGGGCGCTGCAATCGATGCGGGTCTCAACTTACCTTATGGCTGTCGCAATGGCGCTTGTGGCGCTTGCAAAGGCAAAGTGCTCTCTGGTGAGGTCGACTATGGCGATTATCAAGAGACAGCATTAAGTGATGCTGAAAAAGAAGCCGGGTTGGCATTGTTTTGCTGTGCAAAACCGTTGACCGACGCGGTGATTGAGTGTCGTGAGGTTTCCGCCTTAAATGGCATTAAGCCCCGCATCATGCCGGCGCGTGTGCAAATGATGGAAAAACTTTCCCATGATGTGATGGCACTATTCCTTAAGCTTCCCAGTAATGAGCGCATGCAGTTTTTAGCGGGTCAGTATATTGAGTTCATTTTGAAGGACGGTAAACGTCGTGCTTTTTCTTTGGCCAATGCCCCGCATAACGATGAGTTTTTAGAGTTGCACTTGCGCCTTGTCCCTGGCGGCACATTTACTGAGTATGTGTTTAAAGAAATGCAAGAGAAGGCAATTTTGCGTTTAGAAGGACCGTTTGGAAGTTTTTACCTGCGTGAAGAAAGCGATAAGCCGATTATTTTTGTTGCAGGCGGTACGGGTTTTGCGCCGATTAAAGGATTGCTTGAGCATATTTTTCATCAAAACACAGCACGTGAAATGGTGTTGTATTGGGGTGCTAAAACTTTGGAAGATCTCTATATGCCTGCTTTGCCTAAAGCGTGGGCAAGCATGTACCCTAACTTTAAATTTATTCCAGTATTGTCAGAGCCTTTAGCAAGTGATGCTTGGACGGGCAGAACTGGCTTAGTGCATCAGGCTGTTTTGGATGATTTTGCAGACTTAAGCGGCCATCAGGTTTATTGCTGCGGTGCACCCGGGATGGTTGATACGGCTAATGCCGCATTCAAAGGGCATGGATTACCAGCGGATGAGTTCTTCTCGGATGCTTTTACTTACGCAAATCCAGCACCCAAGGCCTAGTGAGGCTAGGGCCTCGATTATTCCTCTAGATCGTCTTGATGAAAGCGACGTCTAGCGCGCACACCCTCTGCCAATGTTTCTAAAATAGTGAGGGTGTCATCCCAGCCTAAACAGGCATCAGTAATTGATTTTCCATATTCCAATGTGCATCCTGGCGTATGGTCTTGGCGACCCTCGTTGAGGTGTGATTCCACCATCAATCCCATGATGCGCACATCCCCAGCTTTTAGTTGCGCAGCTACATCTTTGGCAACCTCTAATTGCAAACGATATTGCTTGAGGCTGTTGGCATGTGAGCAGTCAATCATGACCTTAGGTGCTAAGCCAGATGCTGCAAGTTCTGTTGCGGCGGCATTAACGCTAGTTGCATCATAATTTGGTGTTTTGCCACCACGTAAAATCACGTGGCAGTCTTCATTGCCAGCCGTTGAGACAATCGCAGATTGTCCCTCTTTGGTCACTGATAAAAAGTGGTGTGGGCTAGCTGCCGCTTTAATCGCATCAACCGCAATCCGTATATTGCCGTCAGTACCGTTCTTAAAGCCAACCGGACATGAAAGGCCTGACGCTAATTCACGGTGTACTTGAGATTCAGTGGTACGTGCACCAATGGCACCCCAACTCACTAAGTCAGCGGTGTATTGTGGTGTGATCGTATCTAAAAATTCTGTGCCAGCTGGCATGCCAAGCTCGTTCACTTCAAGAAGGAAGCGTCTTGCGATTTCTAGGCCTTCATTAATTTTGAAGCTACCATCTAAGAATGGGTCGTTAATCAAACCCTTCCAACCGACCGTGGTGCGTGGTTTCTCAAAATAAACGCGCATCACAATAATTAATTCTTTTGCATACACTGACCGTTGCTCTAATAAGCGTTTCGCGTAGGCGATGCCTGCTTCCTCATCATGGATAGAGCATGGGCCGATAATGACGAGTAGTCTGTCATCAGCATTGTGAAGTACTTGATGAATATCAGCGCGCGTGGCAACAATGTTGTCCACGGTTTTTTGGCTAGCTTGCAACGTCTCCAAAAAATCAGAAGGCGGTCTAAGCGCTTTGATTTCTTTGATGCGTACATCGTCAGTTGCAAATTTTTGGATGGGGCTCATTTTGTTTATTTGTTAACAGCTAAAGTGCTATTTTAATGCAAATCTGCAACAAAATTGGTGCTGGCACGATAATGTTGGTTAGCGGCCGTGAGTTGGCCCTTTTGTTCAAGTAGGTTAGCAAGGGCCAAATGCCTTGTGGCGCTAGGTTCAACGCTCAAGCTGGCTTCATAATAACTTTCTGCTTTACCCCACAAATGTAATCGCACACAAAGCTTACCTAGCGTTTCAAGCAAGTCGGCGTCATTGGGATGATTCATCAGCCAATATTCTGCTTGTTGTAATTGTTTGGTTGGCGATGACGTGATGCAGTTTCCAAGCAAACGCACCAAGGCGCTTGACCAATGTTTAGTTAAATTCATTTCTACAATTTTAGATGCTTCGTCATGCGCACCTACCTCTATAAATAGTGGCACAGCGGTTAACACGAGACGCTCATTAAACTGATCCTCTTCGCTTAGTTTTTTCCAATATGCGCTTAAGCTCGCCAAATCATGTGCATAACGTTTGATTAAAGCTTGATGTGCTTGCAGTCGAATTTCTTTAATTTTGAGTACTTCAATGACATCAGTTTTTTCGAGCAATTTTAGAATAGTTAAAACACGGTCCCAATTTTTAAGGCGCGTTTGAATTTTTAATTCCATCGATAATGCAGGCTGATAATTAGGCTCAATGGCTGCGAGGCGTTGCAAAATCGTTAGTGCGAGTTGATATTGTTGATCATCTAGCAACATCTCGGTTTGAGTTAATAGTCTTGCCACAGCGGCTTTAGGAGCGAGGCGCTCTGCCTCTGATAAAAAGTAATCGCGTCTCGTTGTATGTCTAAGTTTATGTGCTGCACGCGCACCAATGAGTGCTGTCAGTCCTGCATCCTCACCAAGTTCGAGTGCTTTGGAGGCTGTTTTCTCAGAGAGCTCATAGCGGCCCTCTACGAGTGCGTGGAGGCTTTGGATTAAAGCTTGATGCCCAGCTTTCTTGCGCAAACTTTCTTTATAAGCCCGCACTGTTGCTGGCAAGTTACGGGTGTAGTTGAACAGGCGCAACGCAAGATGTAAGCAGATAAAACTTAAGCTGATCACCACGATTAGAAAGTTTAAGGACGTTTCTAAACGATAGGTTGGGGTTTTGACTAGCACGTAGCCAGTGTTTTCACCCGCAAGTAAAGAAACGCCAATGGCTAAGCCAAGAATAACGATAGTCCAGAATAGCCAACGCATTATGGTTGCTTTCTTGCTTTTGCTTCGCGATTAGGCGTAGGTACAAAGCTAAGTTTGTACTGATTGAGTAATCGCAAGCTTTGTTCGATATCAGGCAATTCAGTCGAAATATGGTTGTTGGTTAGCCCTTTAATTTCATCTAGCGTGTTTTGAGTGAGTGATTCACGCACATCAAAATGTAGGTTAATCGCGCTTTGGGCTGCGACTAAATCCGCTTTATAAGTGACCTCGTCATGTCTGAGCAAAGCGATACGTGCAGTAAGAAGGTGCAGCTTGATATTCTCACGCAAGAAAAAAGTTTGCTCCGGCGTGAGGAGTGGCAACTCAGGATGATCGATACGCTCTATGCGTACCATGTCTTTGATGTCTTGCCAGATTTCCTGCGTCAATTTGCGCCATGGATTGTTTGATAAATCAGGTGCTACTTTGCTTTGAGCTGAGTTTGGGTGACGGTCGCTGACTAAAGCTAATTGATCGACGCGTTGAGAAAGATTGCCCAGCTTTAGGCTGATGCTGGTAATGTCGGCCAGCGGCAAGTTTTGTAAGCGCTGAATATCTTGGTTAATCGATTTGCGTAATTGCACGGCTTTTTGGCTGTCAAAGCCTTGCAGCTTTGTATCGGCCGCCTGCAACGCCAGTAAGGCTGGCTTGATATTCCCAGCCAATTGCAATTGTTGATTGGCAATGACTAGCAACTGTTCCACATCTGACAGCATGCGTTCTTCGCGGTTGTTAGCAAGCTCTTGATATAAGGCTTTCAGCGCGGCCTGTTGATCAAAAGATTCAGTGTATTTTTCTTCCAAAATTTCATAGCGTGCTGCAACTTCATTGCTACGGGTATCGGCATTTTTGGCGAGAGCTAAGCTTTGTTGATTTTTCTCATTGAACGTATCGAGTTTTGTGGCTAAGTCATGCTCAAGATTTTGAATGTTTTTCATGCTAGATAGCCACAACAAGGCAACAGCAATGAGTGACAGTAAAGAGAGACCTAACGCAATTTTCAACCGGCGTGCCGATGGCTTATCGCTTACTTGCTCAGTATTAATCGCTGATGCTTGATCGTTATTAGCTTCTTGGTTCATCGTTTGATCTTATTAAGGTTTAGTCTATTGATCTGTGGCTTTATTTAAATCAGTGCTTTAATTAAACATGCCAACATTGCTTCATCACCAGGGGCTATTGCAACTTCAACATTTAAGCCTAATTGACTTGGTTCCTCAGCAATTCTAGCGTGATTCACGCATAGCTTAACATTTTTAAGCCATTCTTGATTATTTGCCATGGCTAACAGGTGGCGCATTGCCTCAGAGCTCGTAATAACGATTGCGTCCAATAGGCCTTGTTGGTTAAGCGTTGTTAACTTGGATAAGTCTTCTTGGGGATTGATCCTTTGATAGCACTCTGCGAAATTGACTTCAGCACCTCGTGACTTCAAGGTGTCCGCCAATACTTCGCGTCCCCCGAGCCCTCTAAAAATCATCACTTTTTGATTGTTAACTGCTTGCATTTCAGGCAAGGCGAGCAGGGATTCACTATCAAAGCGGTCTTTAGGAATTAAGGTGTTTTGGACGCCGAATTTGCTTAGCTCGGCGGCGGTACTCGGGCCAATGGCTGCAAATTTCAATGAGGAGGGGAGTTTAATCTTGCTAACTAAAGGCATGCCATTTTGAACGGCATTACTACTAATAAAAATTGCCCAGTCGTATTCATGAAGACTGCTAATCGTATGTTCAAAAGCTTGATAGTTACTTAGCGGCGCTATTTCAATCAGTGGAAAAGAAACGACTTCGCCGCCAGCCTCTTTAACTAAATTACTGAGTTTTCCCGCTTGACCAATGGGCCTTGTAATAACGACATGATGGCCAAGAAGAGGTTTGGCGTTCATGTTGATTACAGTGTATCCAATGCGGCAAGAATACGATTTGCACCTAAAGCGACCAATTTTTCCGCGAGTAACTGACCCAGTTTTTCAGGATTTTCGATGCTGCCAGTGAGCTCTTCCCTTACCATTTCTTTGCCGTCTACGCTGGCGACAAAGCCTGCAATGGTGATCTGGTTGTTTTGCATTTGAGCATATGCACCCAGTGGCACGGTACAGCTACCAGCGAGCGCACGGCTCATGCCACGCTCAGCTTCCACACAAGCAGCGGTCGCCGGATGGTTGAGTGGTGCAAGTACAGCTAACATATCCGTGCGACTCGCATTAATCTCGATACCTAAGGCCCCTTGGCCAACTGCAGGAATACTATCTTGAGGTGAGATGAGTTGGCGAATGCGAGACTCCAAACCTAGGCGAATTAAACCAGCCGCTGCTAGGATAATCGCTGCATATTGACCTTCATCTAGCTTGCGTAAACGTGTTTGTAAGTTGCCGCGGAGTGATTCGATTTTCAAATGCGGGAAGCGCGCTTGCAGTTGGCTTTGGCGGCGCAAGCTAGAGGTGCCTACGATGCTACCTTCAGGCAATGCGGCTAAACTTTCGAAATCATTCGAAACAAAAGCATCACGTGCATCTTCACGTTCGCCAATTGCTGCCATTGCAAATCCTTCTGGCAAGTTCATTGGCACATCTTTCATTGAGTGCACGGCTAAATCAGCGCGGCCATCCGCTAAAGCCTGCTCAAGCTCTTTTACAAACAAACCCTTGCCGCCGATACGGGCGAGTGGGGAGTCTAGAATTTGATCGCCAGTGGTTGTCATGCCCAAAATCTCAACGGTACTTGTTGGATAAAGTGCTTGTAATCGGCTTTGAATATGTTTGGCTTGCCACATCGCAAGGGCGCTTTCGCGCGAGGCGATGACGATTTTTTTAGGTGGTGTATTCATGCAGTCAAATCTATTAACAGTAGTTTTGTTGATTTTAACATACCGCTGACGCTTGGTTTGCATAGAAAAAATGATGTTTTGCTTTATACTTAGCGGATAAATTCATTACGGATAAGCGTCTTACAGCATGCAAGATAAATCACAACAAGATAAAGTTTGGTCGGGTCGTTTCAATGAGCCAGTTTCAGAATTGGTTAAACGATACACAGCCTCTGTCGACTTTGATAAACGCCTCGCGGCTTTTGATATCCAAGGCTCTTTAGCCCATTCAAAAATGCTCGGTGCGCAAGGCATTATTAGCCAAGAAGATGTGGCTAAAATTGCGCAGGGTTTGAATGAAATCCTCGAGGAAATTCAAGCGGGCAAATTCGAATGGCGCCTTGATTTAGAGGATGTGCATCTGAATATTGAAAAGCGTCTCACCGATAAAATCGGAGATGCAGGTAAGCGTTTACATACTGGAAGAAGCCGTAATGATCAGGTTTCAACCGATGTGCGTCTTTGGTTGCGTGCGGTGGCTGACGATGTCATTGCTGGCATTCGTAAGTTGCAAACCTCGATTGTTGATTTAGCTGAAACACATTTCGATACAGCGATGCCAGGATTTACACATCTTCAAGTTGCTCAGCCAGTAACTTTTGGTCATCACCTGTTGGCTTACTTTGAAATGTTGCAACGCGATGCAGCAAGATTTGCGGATGCACGTAAACGGATTAACCGTTTGCCATTGGGTGCTGCAGCATTAGCTGGAACGAGTTATCCGATTGACCGTGAAATGGTCGCGAAAGAATTGGGTTTTGATGGGGTTTGCGAGAATTCATTAGATGCTGTTTCAGATCGTGATTTTGCGATTGAATTTACAGCGGCGGCTGCCTTGGTCATGACGCATCTTTCACGTTTTTCAGAAGAACTTATTTTGTGGTCAAGCCCACGATTTGCTTTTGTGGACATTGCCGATCGTTTCTGCACGGGCTCATCGATCATGCCGCAGAAAAAGAATCCTGATGTGCCTGAGTTAGTTCGCGGTAAAACAGGACGTGTGACAGGACATTTGATGGCCTTGCTTACGTTGATGAAAAGCCAGCCACTTGCTTACAACAAAGACAATCAAGAAGATAAAGAGCCTTTGTTCGATACGGCTGATACTTTGTTAGTGACTTTAGAGATCTATGCCGACATGTTGCGTGGCATTCAAGTAAATAAAGAAGCGATGCGTAATGCTGCGACAGAAGGTTTTGCGACAGCAACTGATTTGGCTGATTATCTTGTTAAGAAAGGTACGCCATTCCGTGATGCGCATGAGGTGGTTGCTTTGGCTGTTCGTCATGCAGTTGACAAGGGCTGTGATTTATCCGATTTGCCTTTAACGGAGTTGCAAAAATTTAGTGCGCAAATCTCAGAAGATGTTTATCAGGTCTTAACCTTGGAAGGCTCATTAGCTAGCCGTAACCATATTGGCGGCACTGCCCCAGCGCAGGTAAAGCTGGCAATTGCGCGAGCAAGAAAACATTTAAGCTAGAAGCCGACTTTTAATCCGTTTGTCGTGGTCTCGTCGCCGCACAGCTAATAAAAAAGACAGCCAAGGCTGTCTTTTTTTACAACAATTCTAATGAAAGAATTATTTGTTCATTACGTACATTGTTACTTCAAAGCCGAAACGCATTTCTGTAGCTGCTGGTTTTGTCCACATAATCATTCTCCAAATTTTTGATTTAAATGCTTTGCAGTGATTGCATTGCGTTGAATGAATATTACTCTTAGGATTAAAAGTCACGCTATCACTGTTCATGAATCAGGACTAAGGATTTTCATTAACTTTGGTAATCTAATCCTTACCAAAAGGACTAGTTAGCTCACAACACAAGCCCACGTATTACAAAGCCGTAATGATGGCTTAGAGTTCGCTTAAAGAAAGAGTTGCAATAATTCGTTAAGAAATCGTTGGCCCATCAGTGTAGGTTGAATGAGGACTTGGTTTTGAGAATCTAGGGATTGCGTGAGCAATCCCTTTTTTTCGGCATCGCTCAGTTGGTTGGCAAGCGCGTTATTATTGAGTCCAGTACGCTGCGCCAATAAACTTAAAGGCACGCCATCCGTTAAGCGCAAGGCATTCATCATGAATTCAAAGCCCAGCTCCTCGCGTGGAATAACCCATTCATTATCGACAGCTTCCCCTTTTACTACATGTTCTAAGTAACGGTTTGGATGTTTGTGGCGTGTCTGCCTAATGATTTTGTCGTGAAAGCTTAATTTGCTGTGTGCGCCAGCACCGATCCCTAGATAGTCACCAAAGGTCCAGTAATTGAGATTGTGCCGACATTGTTTTCCAGGTTTGGCAAAGCCTGATGTTTCGTAATGCTCGTAGCCATTAGATTTTAAAATCAGCTCAATTTGTTCTTGCATCAACGCGCTAGTGTCATCATCTGGAAGGCTTGGCGGCGTACGGTGAAACGGCGTGTTGGGTTCTAAGGTGAGGTGGTAGAAAGAAAGATGGTTTGGATTCAAAGCGCACGCGCGTTTTGCGTCGTTTAGTGCGTCCTCTAGGCTTTGATTTGGTAAAGCATACATCACATCTAAATTAACACTATCAAAGGTGGCAAGTGCTAACTCGGCAGCATGTATTGCTTCGTTTTCGTTATGAATTCTTCCTAGGGCAGTGAGATATCGATTGTCAAAACTTTGGATGCCAATGGATAGTCGATTAACACCAGCTTGTTTATAGCCCGCAAAGTTGCCGGCATCGGCTGTTCCTGGATTGGCCTCTAAGGTAATTTCCGCATCATATTCCAGCGGGGTGAGCATTCGAACGTGACTTAAAATTCGATCAATTGCTGTCGCTGAAAATAAACTGGGCGTGCCACCCCCAAAAAATACACTCCGTATTTTTCTTCCCCATACCAAAGGCGTGGCCTGTTCTAAATCCGCAATCAAGGCATCCACATAAACATCTTCTGAGAAGTTATGCTTGTTTTCGTGGGAGTTAAAGTCACAATAAGGACATTTACGTACACACCATGGGATATGAATGTATAGAGATAGCGGCGGCGGGTTCTTTAGACCGGAGACGGTGTTGCTTCCAGCTAAAGGCGCTTCAGTATTGAGAGCGATAACATTTTCAATCGGAATGATAGGAATCATTGATTGCTGTGCTTAATTTGAATCGTTATTTGGGTAAGGATTAATGAGGCTGTCCACCAGCGCATGCAAGGCTTCGCGCATTTGCGCTTCAGACACTTCCATAAGCAAACCGTCTTCAAGAGCATCCTGCGCTATTTGTTTTAGCTCATCAAAGTTTTCGGTCATGACCTTTACTTTTTCAGTGCAAGAGACCACGCTATTGTCGTCCCTCACCCATTTTGGCCAGTTGGATTTGTTGGCGTCGCTCATGAAGAAAGTCTTTCTAGCTTTTGCAGTAATTTAGTCATTGCATGACCGCGATGACTGATACGACTTTTAATCTCAAGCGGAAGTTCAGCGACTGTTTTACCAGTTTTGGCATCCAAGAATAGCGGGTCATAGCCAAATCCATCATCGCCTTTTAGCGCGCTTAAAATCTCGCCCGCCCAAATGCCTTCAGCAATAATTGGCTCGGGGTCGTTCTCATGACGGACGAGCACAATGACACAATAAAAATGCGCATGGCGATTCTTTTCACCCGCCATGACCGCTAATAATTTTTCATTATTGCGTGCGTCGGATTTTGGCGTCTCTGCAGTCTCGCATGCATACCTTGCAGAAATGACGCCTGGCGCACCTTGAAGTGCATCAACACATAAACCAGAGTCGTCCGCTAAGGCTGGTAAGCCTGTTATTTTGCTCGCATGGCGTGCTTTTGCTAATGCATTCTCAATAAAAGTGACATGTGGCTCTTCAGCCTCTGGCACATTCAAAGCGGCTTGCGGAATGATTTCTAAACCAAGCGGCGCAAGTAAGTGCGTGAGCTCTTTGAGCTTACCTTTGTTACCTGATGCAATGACGAGCTGATTGAAAGGTAATTGCATTACAGGCCTAGTGATTGCTTTTGTTGGATGCAGAGCGCTTTGATGCCAGCATTCGCCAGATTCAACATCGCGGTCATGTCGTCATGGCTAAATGGTTCACCTTCAGCCGTCCCTTGAATTTCTACAAACCCACCTTTGCCTGTCATGACGACATTCATATCAGTGTCGCAGTCGGAGTCTTCAATGTAATCAAGATCAAGTACAGGGGTGCCTTTATAAACACCAACCGAAATCGCAGCGACAGAATCTTTTAGTGGGGATTCTTTGATGAGTTCTTTTTTAATTAGGTATGTAATCGCATCCTGTAGGGCAACATAAGCACCAGTAATGCTGGCTGTGCGAGTGCCGCCGTCAGCTTGAATGACGTCACAATCAATTTGAATGCTACGCTCGCCTAGCTTTTCTAAATCAATGATGGCACGTAAGCTTCGGCCAATTAAACGTTGAATCTCTTGTGTACGCCCAGATTGTTTGCCGCGCGCCGCTTCTCTATCCATGCGACTACCTGTAGAGCGAGGCAACATACCGTACTCAGCCGTCACCCAGCCTTGGCCCTTGCCTTTTAAAAAGCCAGGTACTTTTTCTTCGACGCTTGCTGTGCAGAGCACATGCGTGTCACCAAATTTTACTAATACACTGCCTTCGGCATGCTTGGTGTAATAGCGAATAATCTCAACAGTGCGTAATTGGTCATTCGCTCGGCCGCTTGGGCGTGAAGTATTGGCAGACATCGTGTTTCCTAAAAATTTGTTTTTCTTGAAGCCGCTATTATAAGCCAGAAATATCTTGTTATTCATGGCATGAAGGGGACCAGATTTGATACCATCTAGACTCTTAAAAGGAATCACACGCAATGATTTATAGCATGACTGGATTTGCCTCTATCGAAAGACAGATGGTAAATGGCGTTTTAGTGGTTGAGCTTCGCTCAGTTAACCATCGTTATTTAGAGCTTCATATGAAGCTTGATGAGCATTTGCGTAGCTTTGAGCCATTAGTGCGTGAAATGATTTCAGCAAAATTGGGTCGCGGCAAAGTTGAATGTCGCATGAGTCTTATGCAGCGTGGAGCAGCAGATAAAGCACTGTCTTTAGATGAGGACGTGCTGACTAATTTATCTGCAGTGGCAGATCAAATTCAAAAGCGTTTCCCAAGTAGCCAAGCACTCTCAGTCTCCGAGATTCTTCATTGGCCAGGAGTTGTGCAAAATCAGCAGGCTGATAATGACCAGTTGGCTGAGGATATCAAAAGCAGTCTCAAGCAAATTTTAGAGGACATGACCGCGTCTCGTGCCCGCGAAGGTGCAAAGATGAAGGCATTAATTCTTGAGCGTTTAGCCGATGCCGAGAAAATAGTTGCGACGGTGAAGCCATTATTGCCGCTTCAAGTGAAGGCATATCAAGAGAAGCTGACGGCAAAACTTCATGAGGCTTTAAGTGGCGTAGATGAAGATCGCGTGCGTCAAGAGCTGGTCTTGTTTGCACAGAAAATTGATGTGGATGAAGAGCTCACAAGACTGACAGCGCATGTGAGCGAAGTAAAACGTATTTTGGACGCTGATCAGGCGGCAGGTAAGCGTTTAGATTTCTTGATGCAAGAGCTTAACCGTGAGGCAAATACTTTGGGCTCCAAATCAGTATCAACAGAGGTATCACAAGCTTCAATGGGCCTAAAGGTCCTGATTGAGCAGATGCGTGAACAAATTCAAAATATTGAGTAATTAGAGGCAGCGTTATGTCAGGTAACTTATTTATTATTACAGCCGCATCAGGTGCGGGTAAAACTAGCTTAGTACGTGCGCTTCTTGCAGCGGACTCTCAAATCAAACTTTCTATTTCTTACACGACACGGCAGCCGCGTCCGGGTGAGGTGAATGGTGAGCACTATCACTTTGTAGAAGATGCAACGTTTTTGAGCATGTTGGGAGAGGGCGACTTTTTAGAAAGTGCCCATGTGCATGGTGCGCGTTACGGCACCTCTCAAACGCGGGTTGATGAAGCTCTAGCATCTGGCAACGATTTAATCTTGGAAATTGACTGGCAGGGCGCAGCGCAGGTCCGGAAACTTTACCCAGAGGCGATTAGTATTTTTATCTTGCCTCCATCAATCCCTGAACTTGAATCACGCTTACGGGGCAGAGGCCAAGATAGCGAAGAGGTCATTCTTAAGCGATTGGCTGCGGCACGTGAAGAGATGAGCCACGTGGGTGAGTTCGACTATGTTACAATTAACGACAAATTTGAGGAGTCGTTGCAAGACTTAGCGGCGATTGTCCGTGCTCAGCGACTCAAGTGTGCTGCCCAGTTAACGCGCTATGCTGCGTTAATTAAAGGTCTCATTTAAGATTTCTTACTAAATTCAGGAGTACTACCATGGCTAGAATGACAGTAGATGATTGTCTAGAAAAAATCCCAAATCGCTTTCAATTGACTTTAGTTGCAGCTTATCGCGCGCGCCAATTAGCGAATGGTTCAGAGCCATTGGTCACGACTTACGGTCAAAAAGACAAACCAACAGTATTAGCTTTGCGTGAAATTGCCGCAGGTAAAGTTGGCTTGGAAGTATTGAACCGCGGTCACGCTTAATTCACGGTTGTCTTCATTTGTTGTAGATAACCTGACATGCCCAATGATAAAAGTCATCATGCAGGAAAACGCGCGGCAGATTTTCTAAAACCTGCTGCGCCGTTGTTACCCGCGGATCGTGAAGATTCGCAACTCACGTTAGCCCTCAAGAAATACCTTAAACCTTCAGATATCGAGCAAGTTTGGGAAGCCTATCGCTTTGGCGATGCTGCGCACCATGGGCAAATCCGTAAGAGCGGTGAGCCTTATATCACTCACCCAGTTTCCGTTGCCTTGATATTAGCTGGCTTGCACCTCGACACCCCGACCATTATCGCTGCGTTATTGCATGATGTGGTTGAAGATACTGGGATTACCAAAGAAGAGGTCAGCGAGAAGTTTGGTTCGCAAGTAGCCGAGCTTGTCGACGGCTTATCCAAATTAGATAAAATCGAGTTTCAAAGCGCGACTGAAGCGCAAGCTGAAAATTTTCGGAAAATGCTCCTCGCAATGTCACAAGACGTCCGTGTGATTTTGGTGAAGCTTGCTGATCGTTTGCACAACATGCAAACCTTAGATGTGATGAAGCCAGATAAACGTCGCCGTATCGCACGAGAAACGCTAGAGATTTATGCACCGATTGCGAATCGTTTAGGCTTGAATGAGATTTACCAAGAGCTTGAGGATTTAAGTTTTAAAAACCATTACCCGATGCGTTATGGGGTGCTCTCTAAAGCGATTTTAGCTGCACGCGGCAATCGCAAAGAGGTTGTTGGGAAAATCCTAGATGCGATTAAAGGTCGTCTAGCAGAGATGAAAATCGAAGCAGACGTTTCGGGGCGCGAAAAACATCTCTATAGCATTTATAAAAAGATGACGGGTAAAACCATCGCTTTTTCACAGATTTTCGATATTTATGGTTTTCGTCTCATTGTGAAAGACCTACCAGCTTGTTATGCCGCATTAGGTGTTTTGCACGGTTTATATAAGCCGATTCCTGGTAAGTTTAAAGATTACATTGCGATTCCTAAAGCCAATGGCTATCAGTCATTACATACGACGTTATTCGGCCCATTTGGTACGCCGATTGAAATACAAATTCGTAGCCAAGAAATGCATAACATCGCCGATGCTGGTGTTGCAGCGCATTGGCTCTATAAAACGACGGATGCAGACTTTACTGCAATGCAACAACAAACCCATCAGTGGTTACAACGCTTGCTTGATATTCAGTCAGAAAGCGCCGACTCATTAGAGTTTTTAGAGCATCTCAAAGTCGATTTATTCCCAGATGAAGTTTATGTATTTACCCCGAAAGGCAAGATTCTTGCCCTTTCTAAGGGGGCAACAGCGGTGGACTTTGCTTATGCGGTCCATACTGATATTGGCAATCGCTGTGTCGCGGTGAAAATCAATCAAGAGTTAGCACCGTTAAGGTCAGAGCTTAGAAATGGTGACCATGTTGAGATTATTACCGCAGCACACGCTCATCCGAACCCAGCTTGGCTTAACTACGTAGTATCTGGAAAAGCGCGTGCGCATATTCGTCATTTCTTGAAGTCTATGCAATCAACAGAATCAGCGCATTTGGGTGAGCGTATGCTTAACCAAGCACTTCGTGCATTGCACACGGATGCGAGCAAAATTGATGAATCGCAATGGCAAAAGCTATTGCGAGATTATGGTGCGAAAAACAAAGAAGAAATTTTGACTGACATTGGCTTAGGCAAACGTCTAAATGTGATGGTTGCCCACCAGCTGATTGCAATGGGTGAGGAGCACGGCGAGCGCCATGCAAAACATCCTAATAAACCATTGGGTACTATTACGATTCGCGGTTCAGAAGGCATGGCGGTGCAGTTTGCGCAATGTTGCCGTCCGATTCCTGGCGATCCGATTTTAGGTTTTATTAATAAAGACAAGGGTTTGGTTATTCATACACATGACTGTCCATCTATTCGTAAATTCCGTGTAGACCCGGACAAATGGCTGGATGTCGAATGGGATCCAGACAGTAAGCGTCTCTTTAAGGTTAATTTGAAAATCGCAGCGGCGAATAAGCCTGGGATGTTGGCGACCATTGCTTCTGCGATTGCAGATGCAAACTCTAATATTGATAACATCAGTATGGAAGAGTCAGACAACAGCACTTATACCAATATTTTATTTACCGTACAGGTGCAAGATCGTGTGCATTTGGCAGATTTGATGCGCCGATTACGTAAGATTCCAGATGTTGTCCGCATGAATCGAACCAAAGGAACAGGCGCTGAACAAAGAGCGCAATAAGCATATCGTTAATGTTTGCCCCATCAATGCAAAGTGAAAGGGAAAGTCATGAGTGAGTATTTCAATCAAGGTCAGCGTCAGCTTCAAGAGACATTTGAAACCGTGCCTTTGGCAGATAGATTGCAAGCAGGGATTATTGCTCCAGAAATCAATCCGCTAGATGCAGAGTTTATTGAAGCACAAAACATGTTCTTCCTCGCAACGGTTGATGATAAAGGCCAAGCGAACTGTTCTTATAAGGGCGGTCAAAAAGGCCTCGTTAAAGTAGTTGATCCAACGACGCTCGCATTTCCAATTTATGACGGTAACGGTATGTTTATGTCCGCTGGTAATGTGCTGGTGAATGGTCAAGTTGGTTTGTTGTTTGTGGACTTTAATAAACAAGCCCGTGTCCGCGTGAACGGTGTTGCAAGCATCACGCAAAATGATCCTTTGCTTTCTCATTGGCCAGAGGCTGTGTTGGTGGTTCGTGTTGCCGTCCGTGAGACGTTCCCAAATTGCCCACGATATATTCATAAAATGGCCTTGGTTGAAGAGTCCGCTTTTGTGCCAAAAGCACAATGTGCAACACCAGATGCCCCATGGAAGAAATTGGAAATTGTGGCGGATGTGTTGCCACCTAAAGATGCGCATTTGGCGAGCAATGAGCAAGACGTGCTGGCTGCCATCAATAGAAATTAACCATCATTTTTAATCACTGATATTTAGGAAAAAGTAATGAGCAAGCAAATTATTCATACCGATGGCGCACCTCAAGCAATTGGGACTTATTCACAAGCGGTTAAAGTAGGTAATACCGTATACCTATCTGGCCAAATTGGCTTGGATCCAACTTCTATGGAAATGGTGGATGGTATTGAAGCGCAAGTGCATCGTGTATTTACTAATCTGAAAGCGGTTGCTGAAGCTTCAGGCGGCTCGCTAGCGGATGTGGTGAAATTGAATGTTTTCTTAATTGACCTTTCAAATTTCGCTTTAGTGAACACCATCATGGCTGAATACTTTACGCAGCCTTACCCTGCCCGTGCGGCAGTTGGTGTTGCTTCATTGCCTCGTGGCGCCTTGGTTGAGGCGGACGGCGTGATTGAGCTTAACGCTTAACTAACGCAAGCTGGCTTGACCAAACTCGCTGACATCAAAGGCATTACCAAGCCCGTGCTATCGGGCTTGCATAAGCTAGGTATACACGATGTGCAGGGGTTGTTGCTCCATATGCCGTTACGATATGTGGATGAAACCCATATTAGTGAAGTGCGCGAGCTACGCATGGGCGAGCAAGCGCAAGTGGAAGGTGAAATTATTCATCTTGAAGTGAGTTATAAACCACGCAAGTCTTTAATCGCTCGTTTGTCTGATGGCACGGGCGATATCTTTTTACGGTTTCTGAATTTTTATCCAAGCCAAATTGCTGCCCTTAAAGAGGGTACGCGTGTTCGTGCTTTAGGTGAGGTGCGTCATGGCTACTTCGGCTATGAGATGGTGCATCCGCAAACGCGCGCCGTGCGTGAGACAACCGCCGTTAAACAAACACTCACCCCGGTTTATCCGACAACAGCTGGCCTAAGTCAGCCCAGCATTCGTAAATGGGTGACTTGGGCATTGAATAACGGCGACGTCAGTGAAACGCTGCCAAAAGAGACGTATGCCAAACAAACGCCAAGTTTTCAGGCAAGTTTGCAGTACCTCCATAATCCACCACCAGAAGCTAATTTACAGGCGATGGAAAATCGCTCAAATCTTGAGTGGCGTCGTTTAGCCTTTGATGAGTTGATTTCGCAGCAGCTTTCTATGCGACAGCATTACGCCAAAAGGCGTGAGCTTGGTGCACCAGTGTTGAAATTATCGACCAATTTAATTCCAGAATTGCTCAGCACATTGCCTTTTGGTCTAACGGGCGCACAGCAAAGAGTCGTCAAAGAGATTAGCCAAGACCTGAGTCGTCCTTACCCAATGCAACGCTTGTTACAAGGCGATGTGGGCAGTGGTAAAACGATTGTTGCGATGTTGGCGGCTTTGCAGGCGATTGAGAATGGATATCAAGTTGCCATCATGGCGCCGACTGAAATTTTAGCGGAGCAGCATTATCAAAAAATGCTGCATTGGCTTGCGCCTTTAGACATCCAAGTGGCGTGGCTTTCTGGTAGCCAAGGTAAGAAAGATAGAACAGCTTCTTTGGAGGCTATTGCAAGTGGCGATGCCCGCTTAGCGATTGGGACCCATGCGTTATTTCAAGCACAAGTGCAATTTAATAAATTAGGGTTGGTGGTGGTGGATGAGCAACATCGCTTCGGTGTAGAGCAGCGACTCTCCTTGCGTCAAAAAGGGCAGAGTGATGAAGTGAGTGCGCCGCATCAGCTCATGATGTCTGCCACGCCTATTCCCCGTACTTTGTCGATGAGCTATTTTGCGGATTTGGATGTGTCTGTCATTGATGAGTTGCCGCCAGGGCGCACCCCGATTGCTACTAAATTAGTTTCTGATGCGAGGCGCGATGAAATAGTTGAGCGGGTCAGAGCCGCTTGCAGCAAAGGCGCACAGGCTTATTGGGTCTGCCCGCTTATTGAAGAGTCCGAAGTGTTGCAGCTTCAAACGGCTTTGGATACTTTTGAGCATTTACAACAAACCTTCCCAGATTTGCGGGTAGGTTTGGTACATGGCCGCATGAAATCAGCTGAGAAGCAAAGTGTGATGGCGGAGTTTAGCGCGGGAGATATTCAGCTGTTAGTGGCAACGACGGTCATTGAGGTGGGCGTGGATGTGCCTAATGCGAGTTTAATGGTCATTGAGCACGCCGAACGCATGGGACTGAGTCAACTCCATCAACTGCGTGGACGCGTCGGTCGTGGCGCTGCAAAGAGTGCTTGTATCCTAATCTACCAAACCCCGCTTTCTGAAACTGCGCGCGCGCGACTTAAAATTATTTATGAAAGTAGTGATGGCTTTGAAATTGCACAGGCGGATTTGCACTTGCGCGGCCCCGGAGAGTTTTTGGGGATTCGTCAAAGCGGGACGCCTATGCTTAAAATCGCTGATTTAGAGCGTGATGCAGACTTGCTAGCGGAAGCCCAAGCCGTTGCAGATGAATTGCTCAAGCAACATCCAGTTGAAGCACAAAAGCATCTGGACAGATGGCTAAGCCGTGGTGATGAGTTGGTGAAGGTGTAGCCATGAATCTACGATTTAACGATACGATTTTAACCGTGCGATAATTTGTCTGTGAAAATTCGCTCTCAATCTCTTTATCAGCGTTCTCGCTGGCTTGCTAAACCAATGCACAGTGGCGCCTATCGGCCGTGGCTGATTGAGCGCGGTTCCTTGACTGCGCGATTGCAAGCTAAAACGAAAGGTTTTCATGTGCAGGCCTTGACTGTGCACAATGATTTGCCTTGTCGAGATGAGGCGCATTTATTAGGTTTGGTTTCACATCAGCACGCATTATTGCGGGAAGTGATGTTGATGGATCAGCAGCAGCCGTTGGTCTTTGCACATAGCGTGCTACCCCATAAAAGCTTACGAGGGGTTTGGCGCGGCTTGGGCCGTTTAGGCAATAGACCATTGGGCGCAGCTTTGTTTGCTGACCCGCGCGTGATAAGAACCCCGTTGCAATACAAGAAAATTAGTAAGCACCACGCTTTATATTTGCGGGCAGCAAAAAATCTCGCGTCATTACCCCCATCGCTATGGGCAAGACGTTCTATATTTCAGTTGAATAGCGCCTATAAACGGCAGTCGATTATGGTGACAGAGGTTTTCTTGCCGGTTGTGTTGAATCTAAATTAAATGAATAAAAATCAGCTCATCAATAAAATCAATGCTTATGAACGCTTAATGCGCTTAGATAAGCCGATTGGTATTTTGTTATTGCTGTGGCCGACGTTATGGGCACTGTGGCTTGCCGCGGAAGGTCATCCTCACTGGATATTCGTAGGTATTTTTACACTGGGAACGATATTAATGCGCTCCGCTGGATGTGTGATGAATGATGTTGCGGATAGAAATTTTGACGGGCATGTCGCAAGAACTAACCAGCGACCTTTAGTCTCAGGCGAGGTGGGCGTCAAAGAAGCCTTGGTGCTAGTCGTGATATTAAGTTTGATTGCGTTTGGTTTTGTGCTGGCGCTTAACCGACCGACTATTTTACTTTCTATTCCCGCTTTATTTTTAGCGGCTAGTTATCCGCTAACGAAACGCTTTTTTGCGCTTCCGCAGGCTTATTTAGGGGTGGCTTTTGGTTTCGGCATCCCAATGGCCTTCGCAGCAATTCAAGGCTTGGTGCCTGTTGAGGCTTGGCTCATGTTGCTTGCTAATATTTGCTGGTCTCTGGCGTATGACACCGAATATGCAATGGTTGATAGAAAAGAGGATGTAAAGATCGGAATACGCTCTTCAGCAATCACGTTTGGTCGATTTGATGTGGCGTTCATCATGTTTTTTTATTTAACGATGTTGGCTTTGATGGCATGTGTTGGGCATAGATTGAGTCTTGCTTGGCCATACTATGTGGGGCTAGCAGCGGCATTGGGTGTGGCGCTATACCATTACCAGTTAATTAAAAACCGTGAAGAAAGTAAATGCTTTAAGGCTTTTTTGCATAACAATTGGATAGGGGCATTAATATTTGCTGGTATCCTAATGAATTACTATCTCTAATCGATAATTTGGCATGAGTTGTGCCTATATTAGTTTTTTTATACAAAAAAGATAAAAAGAATCACAGATACCGTTTGACAAAGGGCTCTGCGCTGACATAAAATCCGCCTCTTGATTTTTTTTGTGATTATTGGCTTACCAATGAAAACCTTTTCAGCTAAAGCGCACGAAGTAAAGCGCGACTGGTTCGTAGTTGATGCTACGGATTTAGTGCTAGGCCGTTTGGCTAG
>CAIQFD010000013.1 GCA_903870995.1 uncultured Methylophilaceae bacterium
ATACTGAAGGCAACTACCCAGCCACCATAGAGGGTGCGATTCGAAGCGGCTTATCTGCTGCCCAATTAGTCATGCAATCGTGAGACAATCTCACCCAATTTTTATCTTATTCAGCAAGTAAGCATTATGAAAAACTACCAAACGCCAAGCCAACACCTAAAAGACCGCGTTATTATTGTCACAGGCGCAGGCCAAGGCATCGGCCAAACAGCAGCGATTGCGTTTGCGAAACAAGGGGCAACCGTTATTTTAGTTGGCCGTACGCAGACCAAACTAGAGCTCACTTATGACAGGATTCAAACCCAAGGCTTACCAGAAGCGCTGATTTTTCCGATGGATTTAAACAAAGCCACGGAAGATGATTTCAAGTCGATGGCCGAAGGCATCTACCAACAGTTAGGTCGCTTAGATGGCATCTTGCATAACGCAACAGATTTTAATAATCTAAGCCCTTTAGAAATCCAGACCGCCGAACAGTTTGAAGAGATGTTCCGTGTCAATATCATTGCACCATTTGCGCTTACCAAAGCGTGCCTGCCCTTGTTGGAGCGCTCAGAAAGCGCTTCTGTGGTTTTCACCTCTAACAGCTCAGCGCAATCCCCCAAAGCTTATTGGGGTAGCCATGGCATCAGCAAAGCAGCATCAGATTTTATGATGCAAATGTGGGCGCAAGAATTGGAGAGTCATCCGAACATCCGCCTCAACAGTATTGTGCCAGGCGCATTACAAAGCCCACAACGTAAAAAAACACATCCAGGTGAAGTTCATACCGAACTGCCAACGATAGAGAGCGCTATGCCGCTTTATTTGTATTTAATGGGTGATGACAGTAGAGACATTACAGGCAAAGTTCACGAGATTTAGCGATCTGTCATTATTTTGTCATCCCGTAGAATTATCATACGCCTCATGAAAAAACTTTTACTTTGCCTACCATTTCTAATGGCTCAACATGCTTTTGCAGCGAGGCCTTTCGTCACCGATGACGCACGACTAACGAATGCTGGAAGTTGTCAGCTAGAAGCATGGACACGCTTATATCAACATAGCCAAGAGTTATGGGCTTTGCCAGCGTGCAATCCTTGGGGAAATTTCGAATTAACCTTTGGTGGTTCTTTAGCAAAAGTCGATGCTCAAAGCGCTACATTAGATTCAGCCATTCAAGCGAAAACACTGTTTAAAGCGCTAAAAACTAATGATTGGGGGATAGGCATGGCACTCGGCAGAATAAGCCACGGCGATCTTAATCCCGGTCCCAATCAGTACGGAAATACCTACGGCTATATCCCTGCCTCAGTGTCACTTTTGGATGATGATGTCATTTTGCATGCCAACATCGGAGTGCTACATGACAAACAAAGTAAACAAAACAATATGACTTGGGGCTTAGGCAGCGAAATCAAATTAAAACCCAATTTATTAGGCGTGGCAGAATTTTATGGTGACAATAGGAGCAACCCCTATCTTCAAGTTGGATTTCGCTATTCTGTGATTCCTAATCTTTTTCAAATTGATAGCACCTATGGCCAGCAAATTAATGGGGATTCGGAATTGAAATGGATTTCATTTGGGCTAAGATATACGCCCGAAAAACTTTTTTAATCCAATTGCTCGGCTAGAGCTCACGTACTTTAATAAGGGCTTGCTCAAGCCGCTCCACACCAAACACTTGCATGCCTTTAATCGGCTGTTTGGGTGTATTCGCTTTAGGCACAATTGCATGGGTAAATCCGAGCTTAGCCGCTTCTTTTAAGCGCTCTTGACCGCGCTGAACAGGTCGCACTTCTCCTGCCAACCCAACCTCACCAAAAACAATCAGTTTGTTATTTAATGCTTTGTTTTTTAATGAGGAAACAATAGATAGCAATACCGCAAGATCGACTGCGGGCTCACTAATTTTGACACCACCCACCGCATTCACGAACACATCTTGATCAAAGCAAGCCACGCCGGCATGGCGGTGCAACACAGCCAATAACATTGCCAATCGATTTTGCTCTAAGCCCACACATAAGCGTTTAGGATTGGGCGCATGCGCCTCATCAACCAAAGCCTGCACTTCAACCAGCAAAGGCCGCGTCCCTTCTTGAGTAACGGTAATGCAAGAACCTGCCACCTCTTCAGCGTGATGTGACAAGAATAATGCCGATGGATTGCTCACTTCACGCAAGCCCTTTTCGGTCATTGCGAACACACCAAGCTCATTCACTGCACCAAAGCGGTTTTTGAAAGCTCGAATCAATCTAAAGCTTGAATTAGGGTCGCCCTCAAAATAAAGCACCGTATCGACAATATGCTCAAGCACTCGCGGACCAGCCAGCGCACCCTCTTTGGTCACATGGCCAACCAATATCACACTAATGCCAAGTTGTTTTGCCGCACGTGTAAGCTGCGCAGAACATTCACGCACTTGAGCGACAGAGCCTGGGGCAGACTGAAGAGCTTCCGAATAAACGGTTTGAATAGAATCAATTACAGCAACATCAGGTTTGTGCGCTTGTAAAGTGGCGACTATTTTTTCTAAATTAATCTCAGCAAGCAAGTCCAAAGGTGAAGCATCTAAACCTAAGCGCTTGGCTCGCATAGCAATCTGCTGAGCGGACTCTTCACCACTGATATAAAGCGTTTTGCTTTTATTGCCTAAATGGCAAAGCGTTTGAAGCAATAAAGTCGATTTACCAATACCAGGGTCACCACCAATCAAGACAACGCCACCTGGCACTAAGCCACCTCCCAACACGCGGTCAAACTCAGCAATCCCTGTGGCTTGGCGCGGCGTCTCAGCAGCTTCAACCTCTTGTAATTTTTGGATGGTGCTTGCCGCAGCCAAAGGTGCAAAACGACTTGCGCTTGAGGTTTCAGCGACCGTCTCAACCAACGTATTCCAAGCCATACAGCTCGGGCATTGACCTTGCCATTTA
>CAIQFD010000014.1 GCA_903870995.1 uncultured Methylophilaceae bacterium
GCGAGCACGGATTATTTTCCGCGCTAAATAGTATTAGCCATAATTATTTGGATTTTGTGAGGCAAAAATGAGAGTTCGTGCATCAGTAAAGGCTTTATGCCGTCATTGTAAAGTTGTTCGTCGTCGTGGTGTTGTGCGTGTTATTTGCACAGATCCTAGACATAAACAACGCCAAGGTTAATTGGTGGTTGTAGGGTAGTAGAGAATAATCCTTTGCTAATTGTTATAAGTTGGCTTAGGTGTTAAAATTTAGGGCTTTTTTGGCGAAATTGAAAATTCAACGCCATAATTTTGGAGTAGATACATGGCTCGGATAGCAGGGGTAAACATCCCAAATCATAAGCACACTGAAATCGCATTAACTTCGATTTACGGTGTAGGACGCAATACTGCAAAGCAAATTTGTGCTGCAGCTGGCGTATTGACGACTGCAAAAGTTAAGGATCTTAACGATGCGGAAGTTGAAAAGTTGCGTGACGAAGTTGCAAAGCTTCAAGTTGAAGGTGACTTGCGTCGTGAAGTTTCAATGAATATCAAGCGATTAATGGACTTAGGTTGCTATCGTGGTGTACGTCATCGCCGCGGTTTGCCAGTTCGTGGTCAGCGCACAAAAACAAATGCGCGAACACGTAAGGGTCCAGTGAAGCCTATTAAGCAATCCAAGTAAGGAATAAGTAGACATGGCTAAAGCTAACGTACGTGTACGCAAGAAAGTTAAAAAGAACATTGCCGAGGGCATCGCCCACGTTCATGCTTCATTTAACAATACAATCATTACGATCACAGATCGCCAAGGTAATGCGCTTTCATGGGCAACATCTGGTGGTGCTGGTTTCAAAGGCTCTCGTAAGAGTACGCCATTCGCTGCTCAGGTTGCAGCAGAAGCAGCTGGTAAAGCTGCTCAAGAATGTGGTGTAAAAAACCTTGAGGTTCGTATTAAAGGACCTGGTCCAGGCCGCGAATCAGCAGTTCGTGCATTGAACGCTGTTGGTTTTAAAATTACTAGCATTTCAGATGTGACGCCAGTTCCACACAACGGTTGCCGTCCACCTAAAAAGCGCCGTATTTAATACGCCGCAATTAAGCAGCAAGATTTAATAGGAGAAATACCTTGGCTAGAAATCTCGATCCTAAGTGCCGTCAGTGTCGCCGTGAAGGCGAAAAACTTTTCCTTAAAGGCGAAAAGTGTTTCACAGACAAATGCGCTATCGAAAAACGTAATTTCCCACCTGGTCAGCATGGTCAACGTCGTAATCAACGTTTATCAGACTATGGTGTTCAGTTGCGTGAAAAACAAAAATTACGTCGTATTTACGGTGTGCTAGAGAAGCAATTCCGTAGTTACTACGCTGAAGCTGATCGTCAAAAGGGTATTACAGGTGAAAACTTGTTACAACTTTTGGAATGTCGCCTAGATAACGTTACATACCGTATGGGTATCGGTGCTTCACGCACTGAAGCACGTCAAATCGTTCGCCATAATAGTATTTTGGTAAACGGTAAGCGTGTGAACATTCCTTCATACCAAGTTAAGCCTGGTGATACTGTTCAAGTTGCTCCAGCATCAATCAATCAGTTGCGTATTAAAGGCGCACTGGCTGCTGCGGAACAACGTGGTTTCCCAGAGTGGATTGAAGTTGATGTTAAAGCGCTTAAGGGTACATTTAAAGCTAAGCCACAACGTGATGAGTTGCCAGCAACAATCAATGAATCACTCGTTGTTGAGCTTTACTCTAAGTAATTTAATTTAGGACCGTAAGGAAAGTTTATGCAAAACAGTCCGACTGAATATTTGAAACCACGTGTTGTGGATGTTGAAGTTATTTCACCATTACGAGCACGTGTAACTTTAGAGCCTATGGAACGTGGTTTCGGCTATACACTTGGCAACGCTTTACGCCGTGTATTGCTTTCATCAATTCCTGGCTTTGCAATTACAGAAGTGAAGATTGACGGTGTTGTTCATGAATATTCAACGATTGACGGCGTTCAAGAAGACGTTGTTGATATTTTGTTGAATCTTAAAGGTGTCGCTTTAAAGCTTAACAATAAAAGCGAAACAGTGCTTACGTTGAGCAAGTCATCTGAAGGTGTAGTAACTGCCGGTGACTTTGAAACTGGCCATGATGCAGAGATCTTCAATCCAAATCACGTGATTGCGCACCTTACAAAAGGTGGCAAGTTGAATTTGGAAGTTAAAGTTGAAATGGGTCGTGGTTATCAACCAGTGCCTGTTCGTCAAAAAACAGATGAAGACCGTGTTTTGGGTTTCATTATGGTTGACGCTTCATTTAGTCCAATCAACAAGGTTAGTTACCATGTTGAAAGTGCTCGTGTAGAACAAAGAACTGACTTGGATAAACTTATCATGGACGTTGAAACAAACGGCGTGATGGAGCCAGAACAAGCAATTCGTGATGCTGCACGTATCTTGATCGGTCAATTGTCAGTGTTTGCTGACCTTGAAGGTGCTCCAACTGAAGTTGAAGTTAAGCAAGTACCACAAGTTGATCCTATCTTGTTGCGTCCAGTTGATGATTTAGAATTAACAGTTCGTTCTGCGAATTGCTTAAAAGCTGAAAACATTTACTACATTGGTGATTTGATTCAACGTAGTGAAAATGAGTTGTTGAAAGCCCCTAACTTGGGTCGTAAATCACTCAACGAGATTAAAGATGTTTTAGCGTCTAAAGGTCTTACTTTAGGCATGAAACTAGAGAACTGGCCGCCAGTTGGCCTGGAAAAAGTATAATAGCAAAGGTGTGAGGATATCACTATGCGTCATCGCAACAGTAATCGTAAACTAAATCGTACCAGCAGCCATCGTCAGGCAATGTTGCGTAACATGGCAACTTCATTGTTGCGCCATGAAGTCATTAAAACAACTTTGCCTAAAGCAAAAGAGCTTCGCCGTATTGCGGAGCCTTTGATCACTTTAGGTAAAGATGCAACTTTGGCAAACCGTCGTTTGGCATTTAGCCGTCTACGTGACAGAGATATCGTTGGTAAGTTATTCAATGAGCTTGGCCCACGTTACTCAACACGTCCAGGTGGTTACCTACGTATTTTGAAGTGCGGTTTCCGCAATGGCGATAATGCACCTATGGCATTAGTTGAATTAGTAGATCGTCCAGACACATCAGCAGAAGCAGTTGTAGCTGAGTAAATCTAGTGAATCAAATAAAAAAGCCGGTTAATAGCCGGCTTTTTTATTGTCTGATGAAGGCTTTAACTGTCTCTTCAGTAAATGGCCAATTAAGCTCTTTTTGCGTTGCTACGCTCTTGAGCACTGGGATTGTTAAGGCGTACTGGTGAAGTAGATGGTCATCCTCGACGATATCTTTTTTTCTGTAGATAATGTCATGGGTTTGCAAAACAATCCTCATGATGACTTCAGCCTCTTCACATAAGTGACAGGCGCTTGTGCCATATAAAATATATTCTTTTTGCATATGTTTAAAAGCTTGTAGTAGAGATTTATTAAATCTTGATGCGACTTATGTTATAACATCAAAAGTTGCTGTAACGATGAGCGTTTAGGCATTTATTAAAGCATTACTAATTCTCTGCGAGTATACGAAATGGCAGAAGCCCCAGAAATTAAAGAAAGCTTACAAGAAAGTCTACAGCAAGTGATTCACTTGTTGGATAAGCACAAGCTTATTGAAGACCTTGTGCATAAGCAAGAATTAGATATGCCTAAGCAATCGCTGGTAGAGTCAATCGTTCACAAGCAAAATCTCACCTTACTTCAGAAAAAGCTTGACCTTCTTCACCCCGCTGACGTTGCACATATACTCGAGGCGCTACCATTAGAGCAGCGTTTAGATGTTTGGGAATTGGTCAAAGCAGAGCGTGACGGTGAAATCCTCTTAGAAGTTTCGGATGCCGTTCGTCAAACCCTAATTGCGGACATGGACAGCGAAGAGCTGCTTGCCGCCGCCGAGCAACTTGATACAGATGAGTTGGCAGACTTAGCACCAGACCTTCCAACAGACGTTCTACACGAGCTACTGGATAGTTTAGATTTCCAAAATCGAGAGCGTTTAAAGTCTGCGCTATCATATCCAGATGATGCTGTAGGCGCTTTAATGGACTTCGATATCGTTACGATTCGTGAGGATATTACACTTGAGGTTGCGCTACGTTATCTTCGTCGAATTGGCACATTGCCTGACCATACTGATAAATTGTTCGTTGTGGATAGGCATGATATTTTGCGTGGCGTCTTGCCATTAAAAAGATTGGTTGTTAAAGATTTGGACTTGGGCGTCGCCGAAATTATGGCGGATGATCCAGTTGTATTTCATCCAGAGGATTTGGCGGATGATGCTTCTAAAGCGTTTGAACGTTACGACTTGGTAACTGCGCCAGTGGTTGATGAGAACAATAAGCTGGTCGGCCGCTTAACTGTTGATACCGTGATGGATTATATTCGTGAAGAAGCTGAGAGCGATATGCTTTCTATGGCAGGTTTGCGTGAAGAGGAAGATTTGTTCTCCTCCGTTTGGAAGTCTGTTCAAAACCGTTGGACTTGGCTGGCGGTTAATTTGGTGACAGCGCTGATTGCTTCCCGAGTCATTGGACTTTTTGAAGGTTCTATTGAAAAAACAGTAGCATTGGCTGCGCTGATGCCGATTGTGGCTGGGATTGGCGGTAACTCTGGTAACCAAACGACAACCATGATTGTGCGTGGCTTGGCGCTTGGTCAAATTGCATCTCACAATATGCAATCGCTCCTAAAGAAAGAGCTTGGGGTCAGTTTGTTGAATGGTTTAATTTGGGGTGGTGTGCTTGGTGGAATTGCTTTTGCGCTTTACCAAAATACCACCTTAAGTCTTGTGATGACTGCTGCAATGACACTCAATTTACTATTGGCGGCAATTATGGGTGTGATGATCCCATTGGTGATGACGAAATTTGGCCGAGATCCTGCAGTTGGTTCAAGCGTCTTGATTACCGCGATGACAGATAGTGGCGGTTTCTTTATTTTTCTTGGTTTAGCGGCGATATTCTTACGATGAATACAGAAATGCAATTGATATGGCGTGAGTTGCTTGATGATTTGCCTAAAGCGATTATGCTTTGGCAGTTTGTTGTCATTGGGGCGAGTATTGCAGCTGCTTGGTTGCTAAGCGGCCTGCTACGAGCTTATGTGATGTCGCATGCCCCAGAAGGTTGGAAGGTCGGCATTGGTGGCTTCAATCGTGTGTTATTCCCGCTTTCGTCGCTTGTGTTCATTTATATTGGTAAATATGTACTCATTCAATGGCAGCACGTCAGCTTATTGATATTGAGTATTAATTTGCTATGGGCGATGGCTGCAATTCGATTATGTGTCTACGGCATGCGCTACATCTTTACCGAAGGTGGGTGGATGCGCACAATGGAGCATGTCATTTCTAGAGTGATTTGGGTTGTGCTAGCGCTACACTTAAGTGGCTTTTGGTCTCCTATCCTGAGCTTTTTAGAGGAGATCAGTTTTAGTGTCGGCAAAGCGCACCTAAACGCTTTGATGCTAATTCAAGGCATGCTTACAATATTAATCACATTGTTTGTTTCGCTTTCATTGAGCCGTATGATTGAAAATAAAATGATGCGTGCGGACAAGATTGATATTAACGTACGCGTTGTGATCTCTAAACTCATTCGTATTGCGTTTGCGGTGATTGCCGTGTTGCTTGCGCTATCAGCCGTGGGCATTGATATCACTTTATTGTCAGTATTTGGTGGTGCGTTAGGTGTAGGTCTTGGTTTTGGTCTTCAGAAGATTGCGAGTAACTACTTAAGCGGCTTTATCATCTTGCTTGATGACTCTATGCACATTGGGGATGTTGTCACGGTAGATCTGCATTATGGCGTGGTTAGCGAACTTCGCTTCCGTTACATGGTGCTCCGTAAGCTTGATGGCACGGAAGTTGTGATTCCTCATGAAACCTTGATGACGACTGCCGTGATTAACCATACACACACGGAGCGTAAAGCGCGTATCGCCATGCCAATTCAAGTGAGCTATGAGGGCGATTTGGATCTGGCTATGGCGCTGATGAAGGGCGCAGCAAATGCACATCCTAGAGTGCTAGAAACGCCTTTGCCAGACGTCCACATCAAGGGCTTTGGTGAAAGCGGAATTGATCTGAGTCTTGTTTTTTGGATTCCCGATCCAGAGGAAGGCTCTTCATCTTTGCAATCGGAAGTTTACTTAGATATTTGGCGCCAGTTCAAAAAGCATGGCATTGTTGTGCCTTATCCGCAAAGAGAAGTGCGTATGCTAGCGGCGTCTATAGGTTCAGTGCCTGAGCCTGTTGAACCAGTTATCAATCAAACGCACAGCAATGAAATTAAGCCGTCAGTCAGAAATTGGGATGATGTGATATAGATAGTTTAAGTCATGAAGTGATAGCCAATAAAAAACCCGCTATGATGAGCGGGTTTTTTATTGGGCAAACAACTCGAAGATACTTCGAATTATTTTAATTTTGTTTCTTTGTAAATCACATGCTTGCGAACTACTGGATCAAATTTCTTGATTTCCATTTTTTCTGGCATGGTACGTTTGTTTTTAGTAGTGGTATAGAAATGACCTGTACCAGCACTTGATTCTAATTTGATTTTTTCACGCATGATGAGTCCTTAAATCTTCTCGCCAGCAGCACGCATATCAGCTAAAACAGCATCAATGCCATTTTTGTCGATAGTACGAAGTGCAGCGTTAGTAATACGCATACTGATCCAACGATTTTCGCTCTCAACCCAAAACTTGCGATTTTGCAAGTTAGGTAAAAAACGACGCTTTGTTTTGTTATTTGCATGAGAAACATTATTTCCCACCATCGGCTTTTTGCCGGTTACTTGACATACGCGCGCCATACTACTCTCCTGATACTGCATACCAAAA
>CAIQFD010000015.1 GCA_903870995.1 uncultured Methylophilaceae bacterium
GTATTCGCTAAAGTCTCAGCTGCCACACGCGCAGTTGGGTCTTGTTCTAGGATCGCATCTAAAATGCTGTCAGACACCTGATCAGCGAGTTTGTCTGGATGGCCTTCAGAAACAGATTCTGAGGTAAATAAATATTCGGACATAATCAATTATTTCTTTAATGTGAAGGTTTTATTATATGAACAAATGTTGTCATTCTGATGACATCATCATTAATGGGCCCGCTAATACCACCTAGCGAACCAATCAAATATACTTTTCTATTTGAATAATATCTTAACATAAACCCTCATGATTGTAAGGCTTAACATAATATTAAGTATGTTCGATAACGTACATATAGTTAAAAACAAGACTAAGTGGCGATTTAGATATTAACCAATATGAAAAATCAAATATCAATAATAAAAAGTAGGGTAAAAAAACACGCATTTTTATCAAAAAATTATCATCTAACTAATACAGAAATTGGTTAGCGATATATCTTAGAAAACTTAGACCCCTCCAATGTTAGATTGCCCATTAAGCCCTTATTTGAAAATATATAAGCAATAATTGGCTGATTTGCAGTCTCGGTATCAATCCCTTTTCCTGTACCACTATCCATCACAGCAACACTTCCATCAAGCCCCGCAGCCCACCCATCGTGAACACGAAAGTTCTCAAGGGCGTCTTTTTCCATAAACAGGATCACTTCACTGCGTGACTGCGCACCTAATTGCAAGCCAAAGGATATGGCAGCCGTTGAATAATAATCCACCGTCTTACCATCTACCTGGAGCACCCCTTCGCCGTAATCACCACCCACAAAGAAACCGGCCTTCATGATGCTAGGAAAAATTAGTATTCCAGCAGCCTTAGAGGCCAGTTCTTTATTGCCAGGACTAAGGTTATAAAATGTCGTCAACGCGAATTGGACGTCAGTATCGATTTCAGCCTTAGATGCAGAGCGGGCAGATCCCGAAATGACCAGACACATCAAACCAAACATTAAGACTAACTGCCTCAACTTCATATCCAAACCCCTCAATCAAATCTCAGAAAATAAGTGACCATTTTGGTCTTTTAATGACAACGCAGGTTCTCCATCAAGCGGCCATGATATGGCAAGTGTCGGGTCATCCCAACGGATGCAATGATCAAACTCTGGCGCATAGTAGTCCGTGGTCTTATACAAAAACTCTGCCGTATCAGAAAGCACTAAAAACCCATGTGCTAAACCTTCCGGAATCCAGAGCTGTTTTTTATTGTCCGCCGAGAGAACCTCTCCCACCCACTGACCAAAAGTTGGAGAATCCTGCCTAATGTCGACAGCGACATCAAACACCTCGCCCTGAGTAACTCTTACAAGCTTACCTTGTGGCTGAGGATCCTGGTAATGCAAACCACGGAGAACGCCCCTGGCTGACTTTGAATGGTTGTCCTGCACAAACTTTACCTGACGACCAATCGCCTGCTCAAACTTAGCGTGGTTAAAGCTCTCAAAGAAGAAGCCTCGCTCGTCACCAAAGACCAGCGGCTCAATTAAAAATACATCTTGGATTGCGAGTGCCGTCGCCTTCATTAAAATATTTTTTCTTTTAGGATATTCTGGAGATACTGACCATAGCCATTCTTCGCAAGCGGCTGAGCAAGCTTCTGCAAATGCTCAGCACTAATCCAGGCTTGGCGATACGCAATTTCCTCAGGACAGGCGACCTTGAGTCCCTGACGATTCTCGATGGTCGCAATAAATTGACCCGCCTCGAGCAATGACTCATGCGTTCCAGTATCGAGCCACGCATAGCCACGACCCATGATCTCCACGTCAAGCATACCTTGTTCTAAATACACGCGATTAAGATCTGTAATCTCTAACTCACCACGCTTCGATGGCTTAAGACCTTTAGCAATCTCAACAACGTTTGCATCATAAAAATAAAGGCCCGTGACGGCATAGTTAGACTTAGGCTGTGCTGGCTTCTCTTCAATACTGACAGCCTTATTACTACAATCAAACTCCACAACGCCATAGCGTTCAGGATCCTGCACATGATAAGCAAACACGGAGGCGCCCTCCTCCTTTGCCTTTGCATTGGCAAGCAGATGATGGAAGTCATGTCCGTAAAAAATATTGTCGCCAAGGACGAGTGCAGAGAGATCATTACCGATGAACCTTTCACCGATAATAAAGGCCTGCGCTAGGCCATCAGGATTCGCCTGAACCTCATAAGCAATATTAAGGCCCCACTGGCTTCCGTCGCCGAGCAACTGCTCAAATCGCGGGGTGTCTTGTGGCGTAGAAATCACCAAGATGTCTCGGATGCCTGCGAGCATCAAAGTCGACAAGGGATAGTAGATCATCGGCTTATCAAACACTGGCAACAACTGCTTAGACACAGCTAGTGTTGCTGGATATAACCTTGTGCCAGAACCACCAGCGAGGATAATGCCCTTACGATGTTTAGCCATTAAATTTCCTAATAAACCTGATCATGATCACCTAAATTAACTAAAATAATTTCATGATCCGTCACAATCATATCGAGCGTGATTCTATATTTGAGATTAACTGAGATGCTGTGTAGCCCATCGAGTCTCCCTTTAAGTGCATGCAAGCGCAAGGATGGGTGGTAAGGATTTAACTCTAACAATTCTAACGTTTTAGCATACTGACGCTCGACATCGGCGTGTCGCTTAATGAAGGCGGCTGCTTTTCGGTTGTATTGCTCAGTGTAAATTAATGTCCAACGCATTACTGATTGAGTTTGTGCAAATGTGCAATATGATCAGCAACCGAGCATTTTACAAACCGACCTGCCTCTATATCCGATCTAGATTCTGCAAGCGCCGCTTCAAGCTCACACTCTCTTAAATACTGGTATTGCTGCTGATTCATCACCACATACTTAATCTTGCCACGCACACTCAAGGTAGCTTCAGGATGTGTTGCTAGGGCTTCTTCTATTGCTTTCACCCCTTTAACTTTCAAATCATTCGCTGCAATCATATCGGAACACCTCACCAAAACTATATTAACAGCATTCTAAACCGTACTATTAATAATGCAATCGTTATGTGCAACATTCAATATATCTTCCAATACTTTTACCACTTCATCCTGCCACGCTGGTAACAAAACCCCAAAAGTGCTTTTGATCTTCGTAGTATCCAACCTTGAGTTTGCCGGCCTAGGTGCTGGTAATGGATATTCTTTAGTAGCAATAGGCTGGATTGCATCTGCTGCAATCTTGGTTTTTAAGCCAAGTCCGTTCGCAGTAGCCACCACCATCTGCGCATAGCCATGCCAGCTTGTCTCACCATCGGTCACCAGGTGGTAAGTTCCGTACTTTTGACTCGCACCAGGCTCAAATAACTGTTTCGCAATGATCGCCGTCACATCCGCCAACAAAGCTGCAGAGGTTGGCGAGCCCACCTGATCAGAAACGATGCTCAGCTTATCTCTCTCTTGAGAGAGCTTTAGCATCGTCTTCAAGAAATTTACGCCACGACTCCCGAACACCCAGCTGGTACGAAGGATGATATGTTTAGGGGCATTGTTTCGAACTGCCGCCTCTCCTAGCGCCTTAGTCTTACCATACATAGACTTAGGGTTTACTTTATCGGTCTCGGTATAAGCGCCCTCCTTGAGGCCGTCGAACACATAGTCTGTTGAGTAATGAATAATGGGGATATTGCGTCTAGATGCAAACTTCGCAAGGATCTCTGGCGCCTTAGCATTAATCGCATGCGCAATCACGGGCTCACTCTCAGCCTTGTCTACAGCCGTGTAGGCAGCAGGGTTCACAATCAAATCCGGCTTAACTTTCTCTAGAAGCTTTTCTATCGCGGCTGGGTCACTGAGGTCACACTCCTTCACATCCACGCCAATCACCGTCCCAAGGGGGGCTAAGCTTCGCATAAGCTCGAAGCCAACCTGACCATTCTTACCTGTAATCAAAATTTTCATTAATATCTCAGACGTATTGCTTATTGAGCCATTGGCGATAATCGCCACTCGCCACATTGGCTACCCAAGGCTGATTTTCGAGGTACCAGATCACCGTCTTGCGTATCCCCGTCTCGAAGGTCTCTTGAGGCTTCCAACCCAACTCACGCTCGATCTTTGTGGCGTCAATCGCATAACGTCTGTCGTGGCCAGGCCTATCTTTCACAAACGTAATCTGTGCCTTATAACTTAAGCCGTCTGCACGAGGCTTAAGCTCGTCCAATATGTCACATAGCGTATTCACCACATCTAGGTTAGCCTTCTCATTCCAACCGCCTACATTGTATGTCTCACCAAGCTTACCGTCAGCTAACACGCGTCGAATAGCACTGCAGTGATCCTTCACAAAGAGCCAGTCTCTGATCTGCTGACCGTCACCGTAGATAGGAATCGGCTTGCCGTTCATCGCGTTGAGCAAACATAATGGAATCAACTTCTCAGGGAAATGATAAGGACCATAGTTATTAGAACAATTCGTTGTTAATACAGGCAAGCCATAGGTGTGATGATAGGCTCGCACCAAGTGATCTGAAGCCGCCTTAGAGGCTGAGTAAGGGCTATTGGGGGCATAAGGCGTTGCCTCGGTGAACGCAGGATCATTGGCGCCCAAGGTCCCGTAGACCTCATCGGTTGAAATATGCAAAAACCGGAAGTCCGATTGCGCTTTTTCATCAAGCCCAGCCCAATAGGCGCGCACCGACTCTAATAGGTGAAATGTCCCCACCACATTAGTCTGGATAAAGTCTTCAGGTCCATGGATAGAACGGTCTACATGACTTTCGGCGGCGAAGTTAATCACGGCACGTGGCTTGTGCTTCTGAAGGAGCTCGGGAACTAGCTTGGTGTCGCCAATACCCCCCTTAACAAAGATATGTCTTAGATCATGTTCAAGACTAGAAAGATTTTCTAGATTGCCCGCGTAGGTCAACAGATCAAGATTCAAAACTGGCTCATCTAACTGAGCCAGCCAGTCTAAAACAAAGTTAGATCCGATAAAGCCTGCACCACCCGTCACTAAAATCATACTTCACTCTCAAAGTTCATTGTTTACGATTATAACAATTAATACCGCTGATCATGGTCGCCAATCTTAATCAAGAGGCAAAAGCCCTGCCAAACCCTCTTCAATGGTTGCCACACCCCCGACCCTTAATTCGTTCGCACTAATAATAGACATGATGATTTACTTATGCAGAATCGTAGCCTCATTAAAACATACTCAAATTTCTTCACAGAAATTTAGTTTGGCGCTATCTAAAGTAAAGGAATATAATAACTATTCACTTATCCATTCATAAATCTATTCAAATTAATGAGCACACACACTGAATTAATTCGTCTACGCCTCAACTCCGGGCCAGCAACTGCTAGACAACTAGCTGAATCTATTCGAATTAGCCAGCCAACCATCTCTCGCTCGCTATCAAAGTTAGGGGATGAAATTATCAGAATTGGTTCAGGACCATCTATTCAATACGCACTTAAAGATGCAACACGCGGTATGCGTGAGGTACCAATCTACCGTGTTGATATGGAGGGGAAAATACGCGCCCTAGGGATGCTCATTCCTGTCATGCCTGATGGATTTGTGATGTTACAAGACAATGGTGAGGCACTTCACAGCCATGGTCTACCTTGGTGGTTGAGCGATATGCGTCCACAAGGATACTTAGGTCGCGCTTATGTAGCACGACATGCTGCAAACCTTGGATTACCTTCCAACTTAAATGAATGGCACGATTCAGATGCAATGCGTGCACTCATTGCACATGGACACGATGCAGTAGGGAACCTGTTGATAGGCGATGTCGCCAGAGGTCACTTTTTACAAATGCCTAATCCAGTGCCAATAACGCCAAGCGGTCAGCTATTTGCACGACTCGCGAAAGAGGCTGCAAGTGGCGAGTCTCCAGGATCTTCTGCTGGAGGCGAGCAGCCCAAATTTACAGCCTTCGTACAAACTGATCTTGGTGCTCAGCACGTATTGGTTAAATTTACCGCTGACGAAAAAAACCCGGTTACTGAGCGCTGGAAAGACTTATTATTGGCTGAACACTTAGCATCAGAGACCTTAAGGGAAGCTGGCATTTCTGCTACAAAAACACAGATTGTTGATCATGACCTGCAACGTTTCTTGATGATACATCGTTTCGACCGCGTTACACTCCTTGGACGCAGAGGACTGTTTTCACTTTCCACGCTAGATGCAGAGTTTGTTGGTCTAGGTACCGGCGGATGGCACATTGCAACGAAAAGATTATTGCAGGCTCAAGTGATTACCGCTGAAGCCTTCCATTCCGCTTCCTTACTTTACGCATTTGGCAGGCTGATTGGTAATACCGATATGCATTTTGGGAACATTTCTTTCATGAGTGAGCATGGCAGACCTTACCATCTAGCACCCGCATACGACATGTTGCCAATGACATTTTCACCTAAAGCTGGAGGGGGCATTGCCAACACGATCATAGCGCCTTTAGTGGACGCAGGAATCGACAGCAACACTTGGAACAAAGCTTTGGCACTAGCAAGGAGCTACTTAACCAGATTAGAGAACGAAGACGGTTTTAATCATTCATTTACTACCTGTCTGATTGCTTTAAGAGCCTCTATTGAGGAAACAGCAACGCAAATTAGTCGATTGGCATAGGGTGCAACCTACTGCAACACCATGCCAATGTGGAGAGCAGACGCACGCTAATACCATTTATCGGTCTCTTTAAGTGCGGCACTACTCTCCCGTTTGATTTTAGTGTATATTTAAATGTATATTTAAATAAGGAGCCTGAAATGGAAGTGTTATTAAGTTCACTCACCGCATCCCTCACCGAACTTCGTGAGCCCAACAAAGTGATCGCAAAAGCTGGCAACCAACCGGTTGCCATCCTTAATCGCAATGAGGCGATTGGTTACTTTGTACCTAAGAGCGCCGTCTCTGAAATTGAATTAATGCCCGCATCAACCGCTCAGGTGGATGACTTCATCAAGAATGAATTGGCTCAAATAGATCATGTCCTTGAATACTTGAAAGATAAATAATCATGCAGTACGTGATTATTGAAACCATTCATGTCATTTCATTGCATGAGCACATCATCGGCAAGAATGAGCTACAAGGGCTCGCTAAAGATAAATCCTTAGAAGCTGTTATTGATCGGGTTCATAATCGCCTACAATATGGTTTCATTGCCGACGCCTATGATTTAGCTGCCTGCTACGCAACATTTATCGCAAAAGGCCACTGCTTCAATGATGCAAACAAGAGAACTGCGGCAACCGTTCTGTTTCTAGCCCTATCTCTCAACAATATTAAAATGAAGTTTTCTGATCTATCACTTGGGGATTGGATTATTCAAGTAGCCACCGATCAAAAAACTGAAGTAGAGTTGGCGGCTTGGTTAAGATCACTGAATAAAGAGTAAATAAGGACGTCCTTATTTCATCACAAGAACGATATAATTCAGCATTACTATTTTAGTTAGACTGCCAACATGACCCCCAATCACTTCACTAAACTCACACAGCGCGGCCTCAGCCTAGTTGGACAAGTGGTATTAATCATCATTGCCATCGCAACGATATTTGCCGTGTTTCAGGAAATCACCCACATCTGGGAAGCTAAAGCACTGACCGTTGGCGACTTGCTACTCATGTTCCTTTACCTTGAGGTGATGTCGATGCTCGGCCACTACCTTGGCTCAGGTAACCTGCCAGTACGCTACCCGCTTTACATCGGCATCATTGCATTAGCGCGTTTCTTGGTCCTTGAGATTAAAGAACTAGATGCATTCCGCATGTGGGCCCTATCAGGCTCAATCTTACTCATCGCCTTAGCGATTTTGATTGTGCGATATGGTCACGTGAAATTCCCTTACACCGACCATTCGGACTAAAAAAATCACAAGGAATTGTATAAACAATGAATATACAAAAAACTTGATTTGACCACATCATGTATATACAATGAAGATACATTCATTGAGGTTAGCAAAATGAAACTAAACATTCAAAAGTGGGGAAATAGTGCAGCAATTAGATTGCCGGCTACTATGCTAAATCAAATAGGTGCAGAAATTGGTGACTCAGTCGAAATCGACCCGGAGGCCTTTCGTATCGCTAAACCCAAATACAAACTAGCGAATCTTTTAGCGCAATGCAATAAACATGCGCCTCCGCCAAGTGACATCACAGCATGGGAAGACACTTCATTTGCTGGCTTGGAGATTATTTAATGGCGCGTTTTGAGCGTGGTGATGTAGTACGCGTCTGCCTGAACCCGACAGCGGGACGAGAAACTCAGGGGGAGTTTCGTCCCGCATTGGTGCTATCAACCGCCGAAATGAATAGCCTTGGAACAGCGATTATCGCTCCAATTACACAAGGTGGTGACTTTTCTCGTTTTGCAGGATTTGCAGTAACTCTCACAGGAACTGGCATGGATACCCAAGGGGTTGTTTTGGTTAATATGATTCGCGCTGTTGATCTTCAAGCAAGAGAAGCAAAGAAAATAGAGACCGCACCTCAAACAGTAATTGATGATGCACTTGCTAGATTACAAGCTATTTTTGAATAGCAAAATCTAGAAAAATATTGCTTGTATTTCCGTAATCACAAAATTAAAAATTACTGATCCCAGTAAACTTCTTAATGTCCCTGAGTTGTCGTTTAGTTGGCCGTCCAGCGCCTCTTTCTCGCTTGGCATGATCGGCTTCTTTAGTCACCGCTTCATTTGCTCGCCTGGCAGCACTCTCCGACGTCTCTTCATAAAGCAAGGCCGCTTCTGGGGCACCCCTTCGCGTCACGGACAACGCTCTTACCACGACCTCCATATCGAGCTCTTTGCGGCGAATTTGAATCACCTGCCCTACACGGACTTCTTTTGCTGGCTTGACGCGGTCGCCATCCACATGAATCTTGCCGCCATCAATCGCATCAGTCGCCAAGCTACGTGTTTTATAAAACCGCGCTGCCCAAAGCCACTTATCTAACCGGCATTGACCATCTGCAATATTATCTTGCGCCATACTTAATTTTAACGTGGTTGATTTAACTGAATCGCACGGTTGTGCTGCAGGGCCATGCGGAAAGTTTCCAAGTGGTGCTGTGCGCGACCAAGTAGGCTATTTTCAGGGTAACGCTCACCAGACAATACGCCTGCTGGCACATCGGTCAGCAATTCAATCGCCTCGAGTACGTTCGTTACAGGATAAATATGAAACTGCCCCGCATTTACGGCCTCGATGACTTCATCATCAAGCAGCAAGTGCGCTAGATTACGGCTAGGGATTAAGACCCCTTGCTTACCATCCAAGCCGATGGCCTTACAAATACGGAAGTAGCCTTCAATTTTTTCATTGAGGCCTCCAATCGCCATCACTTCACCGTGCTGGTTCATCGCACCCGTCACAGCCAAGCCTTGTTTAATCGGCACGCCAGACAGCGCAGAAAGTAATGCATAGAGCTCAGCACATGAAGCGGAATCCCCTTCTACGCCGTAATACTCCTGCTCAAACACCAAGGACGCGGTAAGTGACAATGGCGTCAGACTGCTAAAACTGGCAGAGAGCCAACTACGCAGGATCATCAAGCCTTTATCGTGATTAGGTCCCGTCATCGCTACCTCACGGTCGATATTAATGACGCCTTCAGCACCGGCATAACACCTGGCTGAGATACGGACTGGAGAGCCAAAACTCATGTCGCCTAAATCGATATGCGTGAGACCGTTAATCTGACCGACCTGCGCTCCCGTGACATTGATCATGACTTCGCCATCAATCATCGACTCACGAAGCTGACGCTCTGGACTATTGTGTCGCTTCCTACGGGCATCTAATGCGGCTTGCACATCATCGGCTCTGACAAACTCAGAAGCAGCAATATTGGCCATCACAGCACTTTCAAGCACTAGCCGCTCTAACAAAGAAAAACGTGTACCAATCCGCGTTTGATCATCGATGGTGCGCTGCATAAATCGAATTAATTTCACCACCGCGTTCGCGTCAAAGGGCTTCAATGCATGCTGATGAGAAAACTTAGCAATCAAACCAGCAAGCGCTGTATATGAAGCCTGATTGGCCGGCATGCTCTCAACAAAATCGACTTTAATTTGGAAGTAACGCGCGAACTCAGGTAACTCATCTTGTAAGGCGTAATACTCTTCACGCGTCGCAATTAACACCAGCTTGACATGCGCTGCTAAGGCCTCAGGTGCAAAATGAATACCCACATTCTGACCTGGGGTACCACTTGCCTCTTCAATTTGGATCGAACCGTTACGTAAGAAGCGATGCAGCTTCTCTAAAATCTGAACGCCAGCTTGCTGATCCGCATTGATATCGCGTAAATAGAACATCAAAGTGCCACCATGGGCTTTGAGCAAGTTACCCGCACGAAGGCGCATAAAGTCAGCAGTATTACTGGTGCTGTCAGCGCTTTCTAATCCGCCAAACAGCGAACTGAACGTAGGATCCTCATCAAAGATGACTGGTGATCCTAAGTTCGTATCATCAAGATAAGCGGCATTATCTACCATCACATTGACACGGAACCGTCCTAAGAAGCCCTCAAGCAATCCCTCATTATCACTGCCTGCTGATTGATTGAAAATCTCAATGTTCTCGCATACGTCACGCATCAAAGCAGCAAGATAAAGATCAAATTTAAGCAGTTCAGCCATTGCAAAAGGACTCGCATCGCCCTTCACAATCATGATCAAGCGCGCAAACTGCTCGGTAAAAAAGTCTTCAAGCGCATGTCTTAATTGCTCAGCGAGCTTAATTTCCACGCTATTTTTGGGATCACTTTCTTTAGTAGTCTCTGCTTGAGGCGAGACTTTTTCAGGCTTCGCCTCTTCTTTAGCAGCCGTCTGCGCAATTAATGCAGGAATGACCTTAATCATCTGACGAATGAAGACATCCATCTCAATACGCAGGCGCACTGCATGTCCCGCATTGAGATAAAGCGGAAGCGGCTTTTCTGGGGTCTCAAAGTGATAGAGCAAAACTAAATCATGTGGTTTGGCTCGTTTAGCGGAAGCGGCTTGAATAGCCTGCAAAGTGAGTGATTTTCGACCACTACCAGACTCACCAAGCACGAGCATATTGAAACCTGGCTCAAAGATGCTTAAACCAAAGTTTGCCGCTTGCGCTGCATCCTCCTGCCCTATCCATGAAGGGAAATGATCTAAGTTAAGCGAAGACGTATTGGCAAAACCAAGCGCACTCGCCTGCAATGGGATGTTAAGTTGCGTTACTTTTAATGAGGGTGACATTCAGTATTTTCTAATCGTTAATTTTGTTTATTGTTGCCAGCGTTGGCGCGCATCAACATCCGAACCTTTTGCTTCAACCCAGCGCTCGCCCGATGATGTCGACTCTTTTTTCCAAAATGGCGCTTCTGTTTTTAAGTAATCCATCACAAATTCACAAGCCGAAAAAGCGTCTTGACGATGTGCAGAAGCGATCAGCACTAACACAATCTGATCTAGCGGCTTTAGATCTCCGACACGATGCACAATCAGCGCATCAACAATCGCCCATTTAGCACGTGCACGTTCAATGATGCTTCCCAAAGACTTCTCAGTCATGCCCGGATAGTGCTCCAAAAGCATCGAGGAAACACCATCCCCATCATTGAAGTCTCTGACCTGACCTACAAAAGATACAACGGCGCCAATATGAGGATTACTAAGACGCATGGCGTTGATTTCGGCACCCACATCGAAATCTTGAGCTTGTACCCGAACAGTCATGATCTTGCGCTATCCGCCGGTGACTGGTGGAAAGAAAGCGACCTCATCACCATTTTTAATCACGGCATCATTCTCCACAAGCGCATGGTTAATCGCGGCTCGAATCGACTGCTTACCATTGAACAAATTAGCCCAAGCCTCACCACGCAGGGCTAAGTATTGCTTTAACTGCGCAATAGTAAGAACGTCCGCAGGCAAATCCATCTCTTCAGTTGAGTAATTAAGCGACTCTTTCAACCGAGCGAAATAAAGTACTTTAATCAAACTGATCATCTCCCATCACATCTGCATCTGTCACAGCGCCACGTTTCCCACTCAACGCCTGCCCCATTAATTGCATGAGCTTTTGTTTATGGGCTGGATTATTCATGAGGCTTGAACTAAAGGTAATGCCAAACTTTGCCGCATATTGCTGGACGAGCATAATCAAAACGGTTTCGCTTGGTCCATCCTCCTGCATATTTTCTTCACTCATCTCGAGCCCCTGATCTTCTGAATTTCTAGTCTTCTAAATTGCCGCCTAAAGTATCGGCCTCAACAATGTCATCAATAGGCAAGGCCAAAGAAGCCACGTCACCAACAAGCTCAACGCGCTCAATTTGTGAAAAGCGACGAGAAATCTTTTGGCTAGTCGTTTGCACATCCAGTGCATCTTCATGTGCCAATCGAATATGATCGGCAAGCTTCTTCATCCGCGTATCAAAGCGACCAAACTCTTTACCTAATTTACCAAGCTCTTCTTTGATAATATGGACTTGCTTACGCGTCTCCACATCTTTCAAGACGGCACGTGCTGTATTGAGCACCGCCATTAATGTCGTTGGAGAAACCACCCAAACATTTTTCGCCATCGCATAATCGACGATATCGCGATGATTCGCGTGTATCTCTGCAAACACGGCCTCGGCTGGAATAAACATCACCGCGCCATCTGAAGTCACATCCGCAATAATGTATTTACTCGCAATATCGTCTACGTGTTTTTTAACATCCGCTTTGAACTGACGCTGTGCAGCAATTTTTTCAAGATCACTCACACCGTTTTCGTACATGCGGTGATAGTTTTCAAGCGGAAATTTAGAGTCCACTGCCACTAAACCCGTTGGCTCAGGCAAGAACAATGCACAATCCACACGCGTGCCATTCGCCATGGTGTATTGCATCTCGTAAGTACCGTTAGGCATAACGTTACGCACCAAACCTTCAAGCTGGACTTCGCCGAAAGCGCCACGTGAGCGTTTATCTCCCAACAAAGCTTGTAAGCTCACCACATTGGTGGTTAAACCATCAATTTTCTCTTGTGCCTTATCAATGGTCGCCAAGCGCTCCATCACGCGCACAAACGTGTCATTTGTTTTCTTAAAGCCTTCATCTAAGCGCTCAGTCACCTTGCCGCTAATCTCTTCCAAGCGCGCATCGACAACCTTACTTAAGCTTTCAATACTTGCAGTTAACTGCAAAGTCGCATGACGCATTGTGGCTTGAATCAATTCTTGCTCGGCCTTGCCTTGCTCAGCTAATGTGGTATGGAGTTTTTCGATGACATTTTCACGCGTTTGCGCGAGGCTAGCAGTTTGAGCCATTTGCAAAGCCTGCATCGCTTCACGCGTTTGCGCTAACTCTTGTGCAACAGCGTTCCGAAGACGTTCGCTGGACTCTTGAGAAGATGTACCCAACCTATCCCCTAATTTATTCAAACCATCATTTAGATCAAGCAACATGGCACGATGTTTTTCTTCTAATTGCGCAAGTAGCACATTGTCTGCATCAGGTTTTTTAGCGGACTGACGCAACAGTACGACGACCAATATCAGTGCGACAAAAGAAACGATGAGTGTGAGAATTTCTAGCATAGTGCAATTATACCCCAAGCAATCTTCTCTCACTTGGTGCATCAATCAATCCCGAAATATTGTAAAATCCTACAAAATAAGAAACATCACTAATAAAATAATTTGAGGATACCTTCGTGAACATTCAAAGTCATATCGTTGATCTACCGACCCCAACCGGCGTGATGCGCACTTACGTGCACCGCCCTGCTGGCGAAGGCGCTTACCCAGCGATATTATTTTATTCAGAAATTTTTCAACAAACTGGTCCGATTGAACGTGCAGCAAGATTCATGGCGGGGCACGGTTATGCCGTACTTGTCCCTGAAGTATTCCACGAACTTAACCCAATTGGCACAGTACTTGGCTACGATGATGCTGGCCGTGACAAAGGGAATGCAGACAAAGCCGCTAAAGACGTTCAAGGCTACGACACAGACAACCAAGCCATGATTGAGTTTGTAAAGAAACAAGCTTGGTGCACCGGTGACATCGGGGCAATGGGTTTTTGTATCGGCGGCCACTTAGCTTTCCGTGCAGCGTTACAAAAAGAGGTTAAATCAACCGCCTGCTTCTACGCAACAGACTTACACACACAAGTGATTCCAAACAAGCCTGGTCAACACAGCATGGAGAACCTAGATAAAATCAAAGGTGAATTGCTGATGATTTGGGGCAAGCAAGACCCACACATCCCAGCAGCAGGTCGTGCGCAGGTTTATAGCGACCTTAATGCAACCGACCTCAAGTTCACATGGCACGAATTCAACGGTCAACACGCTTTTATGCGTGACGAAGGTGATCGTTATGATCCGCAATTAGCTTCTACAGGCTATCAATTAGCCTTGCAAATGTTCGGACGAACATTACGCTAATTAAGTAAACGATGGTCAGCAAAAAGGCGCTTCAGTGAGGCGCCTTTTTTATCATTCAAAGCACGTTGATTAGCACTTTTAAAAGTGCTAATATTGGCGCCTTGTTAAGAATTTATGAGATAAGGAGTTCAATATGGCACACGCTATTTTGACCAGCACCTCTGCAAGCGTGACAGAGCTAAAAAAAGACCCCATGAATACCGTAGCAGCAGGTGAAGGCTTCCCCATTGCGATTTTAAATCGCAATGAGCCTGTTTTTTATTGCGTCCCAAGAAAAGCATACGAGGCTTTAATGGATAAACTAGAAGACTTAGAATTGAATGCCCTGGCTGATGCCCGTAAAGGACAAAAAACCGTGCGAGTCACACTAGATGACCTATAAGCTAGATTTCTATGAAGAAGCACTAAAAGAATGGAAAAAATTAGATGCCTCTGTGAGGGAGCAATTTAAAACAAAACTAGCTGAGCGATTAGAAAATCCAAGGTTAGATAGCGCCAAACTCCGCAATAGCAAAGACAGATACAAGATAAAACTTAGGCAAGTAGGCTACCGTCTGGTTTATGAAGTGAATGACAGCACCGTGGTCGTTTTGGTGGTTGCCGTTGGCAAGCGAGATAAAAATGCGGTTTATTTGGCCGCAACAAAAAGATAAAACAGAAAGGATGCAGTAAGCTTGCACTGCACCCTACTCTTTTAAAAAAACAGCGTTACTTAGCCAACAAAGCTAAGTCCGCCTTCAAGTCTTCCACATGCTCTAGACCTACAGCAATTCGCACCAAGCCATCCGTAATGCCAGCCGCAGCTCTTGCCTCAGCAGTGACACGACTATGCGTCGTCGTTGCTGGATGCGTAATTGTGCTTTTTGCATCACCTAAATTAGCGGTAATTGAAATAAGCTTAGTCGCATCAATGAGGGCCCAAGCAGCTTCTTGTGCAGACTGCCCCACTTTAGGCTTCACTTCAAAACTCACAATTCCACCACCACTCACCTGTTGCTTCATTGCAAGCGCATGCTGCGGGTGTGATTTAAGGCCTGGATAAAAAACACGTGCCACTTGTGGCTGCGCTTCCAACCAAGTGGCCAGCGCCAAAGCATTTTTCGCATGGGCTTCCATGCGAACAAACAAAGTCTCAAGCCCTTTCAAGAACACCCAAGCATTGAATGCACTCATGGTAACGCCAGCAGTCCGCAAGAAGCCATACACTGGCTCCATATGCACCTTTGAACCTAGCACGGCGCCGCCCAAGCAACGTCCTTGTCCATCAATGTACTTAGTCGCTGAATGGATAATGATATCCGCGCCCAGTTGCAAAGGTCGCTGAATCGCTGGCGTACAAAAACAATTATCGACTACCAATAAAGCATTCGCTTCATGAGCGATTTTAGCCAACGCTGGGATATCGCAAACCTCGGTCAATGGATTCGATGGGGTTTCCACAAAGAATAATTTTGTTTTAGGGTTAACCGCACCCTGCCACTCTTTCACATCAGTGAGCGAGACAAAAGTCACCTCCAACCCCCAACGCTTGAGAATATTACTAAAGAGCTGAACACTGGTTCCAAAGATGCTGCGAGAGGCCACAATATGATCACCTGCGCTACATAAACCCATGACGCAGGCCAAGATAGCAGACATGCCACTTGATGTGGCTACGCACTGCTCTGCACCCTCTAATGCCGCCAATTTATCCTGAAACATGGTGACCGTTGGGTTGGTAAAGCGCGAATAGATATTTCCAGGTTCCGTGCCACCAAAGCGGGCTGCTGCTTGCGCAGCACTCTTGAAGCGAAAACTGGAATTAAGAAACAAAGCCTCTGAATTCTCACCAAACTCGGTCATTTGATTTCCCGCACGCACCCCCAATGTTTCTGGATGCCATGTGCTCTCATCAAAATTATTCAAATCAATATTTGTTGCCATCTCATTACCTTCACTTGTCTCAACTGAGACATAAAAAAACCCGTTTTGCGATTAGGCTAAAACGGGTTTGCTTATACTAGCACTCGCTTTAGCTGAATTTATTTAGCGCCCGCAAGCTGAGCTATGCTTCTTAGCAACTCAAATCAGCGCATTTCCATACTATCCCTCAAGCGAACGAGCGTCAAGCAAGAGGGTTAAGAATCACTTAAACAGCCTCTTCCTCGTGTTCTTTGGCATTCACCAGATTCAAGTCCATTTGCGTGATTGAATTAGCAGGCTTCTTAATCTTTTCACCATCACCGCGTGCTGATTCGATTGCTGTCAAATAAGCTTCATTAATATCGCCCGTGACGTATTGTCCATCAAAGCATGAGCAATCGAACACTTTAATCTTTGGATTGCTTAGTTGAACAGCAGATACTAAAGCGTCCAAGTCTTGGTAGATTAAGGCGTCAGCGCCAATCTCTTTACAAATCTCTTCATCGGTACGTCCAGTCGCAAGCAACTCATTTCGCGTAGGCATGTCGATACCGTATACATTTGGAAAACGCACAGGTGGCGCAGCTGAGGCAAAATAAACCTTGCTAGCACCGGCGTCGCGAGCCATTTGCACGATTTGTTGCGAAGTCGTTCCACGCACAATCGAGTCATCGACCAACAACACGTTCTTACCCTTAAACTCCATCCCAATTGGATTGAGTTTTTGACGCACTGATTTTTTTCGGAGCGCTTGGCCAGGCATAATAAATGTACGGCCAATATAACGATTCTTAATAAAGCCTTCACGATAGGTGACATTGAGTGCATTAGCCAATTGCAATGCACTTGGACGACTAGTATCCGGGATCGGAATCACCACATCAATCTTTAAGTCTTTCCATTCACGTTTAATCTTCTCAGCTAGGCTTTCGCCCATATGCAAGCGTGTTTGATAGACTGACACGCCATCAATTAACGAATCTGGACGTGCGAGGTAAACATATTCGAAAATACATGGGGTCAACGCTGCGTTTTCAGCACATTGACGCGAGTAGAAATTACCATCCATATCAATAAACACCGCTTCACCAGGCTCAACATCACGTACCAACTTAAAGCCAAGCACATCAAGCGCGACACTTTCAGATGCGACGATATACTCCACGCCCTTTTCAGTTTCTAACTTACCAATCACCAAAGGACGAATACCATGCGGATCACGGAAGGCAAGCAAGCCAAAATTAGCCACCATCGCGACAACCGCGTAAGCGCCTTTAACACGCTTATGAACGCCAGCAACCGCATCAAAGATCATGTCTGAATTCAGAACTGCACTATGTGCAGTTTGTTCAATCTCATGCGCCAAAACGTTTAACAAGACTTCAGAGTCTGAACTTGTGTTGATATGACGCAAATCTTGACGGAACATCTCTTGTTTTAATTGTGCAGAGTTGGTCAAGTTACCATTGTGACCAAGCACAATACCAAACGGAGAGTTTACGTAAAAAGGCTGAGCTTCGGCTGCAGATGATGAGCCAGCAGTAGGATAACGCACATGAGCGATACCCGCATTGCCTTGGAGGCTGCGCATATGGCGCGTTTGGAACACATCTTGTACAAGGCCATTATTTTTGTGCATATAAAAAGTATTGCGATCGCAGGTGACAATCCCTGCCGCATCTTGACCTCGATGCTGCAGCACCAACAAACCATCATAAAGTAACTGGTTAACTGGGTTTTTACCGACAATACCGATAATTCCGCACATTGTTTATTTTGCCTTTGTAACTAAAAATTCAATTTTTGACGTACTACTGGGGACACACTTCAAGCGGACATTCTACAATGAGAATCGCTGCTAAATACTACATTATTTACGAATCAAATTTCACACGATCAGCGATCGCTTTCGGCATCCAAGGCATCGCACTGAAAACCATCGCTTCCAGCGGCGCACTAAACATCGCGCTTCTCCATGCAGCGTCTTTAGGCAGGTCGGTCAGGCCACACAAAAAGACAACAACCCCAACAATCATCAAGCCACGCAATGTACCAAATATTGCTCCCAAGCCACGATCAATCCAGCTCAAGCCCGCTTTTTTAAAAACCTGTGAAAGTGCAATCGCCAGCAAACTACTGATCAACAAGGTCGCTAAGAATAAAATGATAAAACCAGCCAAATACTGCAAAGTTTCTGTAGGAATCGCTTTTGGCAACAGAGGCGCTAATTCCAGCGTGTATGTTTTTGCGACAAAAAAAGCCGCTACCCAGCCAATGAGTGCAAGTGCTTCACGCACAAAGCCACGCATCACACTAAAAAAAATGGATAAGCCAACAACCGCTAAGACAATGTAATCAAAACTCGTCATTAATTACCTACCACCACACCGGCTAAATCTAGCGCTTTAACTTTACCCAACGCTGCCTCAGCCTCTTTTTTAGATGAATATGGACCAACCCTTAATCGTGTTTTCTTGCCTTTGGAAGTGTCAATCAACTCACTTTGCGATTTGAGCCCCTTATCAGACAACTGCCCTTGCATCTTCTTCACATTTTCCGGGTCTGAAAATACGCCAATTTGAACGAAGATACGCGCTGCTTCTGGCTTGGCTTTATCCTCAACTTTAGCAACAGGCTTAAGCTTGGGTTCTTCTTTTTTAGGTGTTTGTACCTCAGGCACAACTGGCGCTGGCGGCTCAACAGGCTTAGCTTGACTGACTGGCGCTTGAGTCTCTGGTGCTTTATCCTCAACAGTAGGTGTATTCACGATTGGCGCCGGAACAGGATTCGCTTGCACAGGCTCGACTTGTTTAATTGGCTCAGATTCCGGCTTGGCGTCCAGTTGATTGTCTTGACTAGGAATAGAGATCACCACATCTTCTTTAGGTGCTTGTCCAACCTTATCTTCCAGCAACATAGGTAACAAGACAATCATGAGCAAAACAAGCGCTACCGCACCAACTAAGCGTCTTCTAGCACGCTTTTTGAATTGGATTTCCTGCTCGTTTTGAGATTGCAGGTTATCTTGCGCCATTGTTGATCGTCCTATTGTTGAATGTTGCTGTTTGCAAAGCACGCATCACTTCAGCTACTGTGAAAAATGATCCTAATATGATAATTCTATCATTTTCATTAGCATCAATACAGGCTTGCGCGTAGGCATTTTCGACCCCATTAAATAATCGAATGGCCGCATGAGGCAATTCCGCATGCACTAGCTGCTGAATCATTGTCCCATCAGCGCCGCGAACGTGAGAAATGCCCGACACGTACCATTCATCCACCTCAGAAGCGATGGCTTGTATTACTCCAGTAATATCTTTATCGGCCAGCATTGCGAATACCGCGATTGTTTTGCCTGTGGTGTCTGTGTTTTTAAGATTTTCCGCAAGGGATTTAGCTGCGTGTGGATTATGCGCCACATCTAAAATAACATCCGGCTTTGATGATAGGTATTGATAGCGGCCATGCAAGCAAACCGTCAGCAAGCCATCAGAAATTGCTTCTTTACTCACAGGCAATAATGACTGCAATGATTCAATCGCCGCCATCACACAAGAAGCGTTGTAAAGCTGAAAATCACCAATCAACGCAGGCATGGGTAACTGATCCAACCTGAATTGATTCCCTGAGTAGTTCCAATCGTCTTGATGGCGCTCAAATTGAAAGTCGTGTTGAATGCATTTGAGTTCAGCGCCAATCTTTTCGGCATACGCAATTAAAGATTGTGGCGGAGACAAGTCTCCGCAAATCGCAGGGATATTCGCTCTAAAAATACCAGCCTTTTCAGCACCGATCAGCTCACGCGTGTCGCCTAGAAAATCCATATGGTCTAAATCAACACTGGTCACAATGGTGCAACTGGGTTCAAACACATTAACCGCATCTAGCCTGCCACCTAAACCCACCTCAAGGATGGCAACATCCACAACAGAAGCACAAAAATGCCACATGGCGGCCAAGGTGCCATATTCAAAATAGGTTAATTGTATTTCTTGACGTGCAGACTCAATCGCTTGAAAAGCGCGTATTAAATCATCGTCACTAATTTCATGACAGGCGACACGGACTCGCTCGCTATAACGCAACAAATGGGGAGATGAATAACTTGCAACACGGTAGCCAGCAGCGTGATAAATATGCTCCAACATTGCGCAGGTTGAACCTTTGCCGTTGGTGCCAGCCACTGTAATGATCGGAAAATTGTATTGAAGATTTAATCGTTGTTTGACTTGATTGACTCGCCCCAACCCCATTTCAATATCTTTAGGGTGCAAAGCCTCAATATAAGCCAGCCAGTCGTTTAAATCAAAATCAGCATGGATGCTCGCTGACAAATCAGGGTGTTCAGGCAATTTAGGGTCAGTATCCGTGAATCGTCGACAACAATTAATTAAGCTGCAACTGGCAACTTCATTAGGTTTGCAATCAACACAGACAACTTATCGCGCATCTCACGACGATCGATAATGATATCAACGGCGCCGTGCTCAACTAAAAACTCTGCACGCTGGAAACCATCAGGCAAGGTTTCACGGACTGTTTGCTCAATCACGCGAGGACCTGCAAAACCAATAAGCGCTTGTGGCTCAGCCACGATGATATCACCCAACATCGCAAAACTTGCTGAAACACCGCCCATGGTTGGGTCGGTTAATACTGAGATATAAGGCAAGCCTGCTTGGCTAAGCTTAGTGAGTGCAGCGCTGGTTTTTGCCATTTGCATTAAAGAGAACAAGCCTTCTTGCATACGTGCACCGCCACTAGCAGACACACAAATAAATGCAGACTTGCTATCAATCGCCGCTTGAACACCACGCACAAAACGTTCACCCACAACAGAGCCCATAGAGCCACCCATGAATTTGAATTCAAATGAGGCTGCAACAACAGGCACTTGCTTAATGCTGCCTTGCATCACGAGCAACGCATCAGTCTCACCTACTTCACTTTGTGAGGCTTTAATACGATCTGCATAACGCTTGGTGTCTTTGAATTTTAAAGGATCGATAGGCTGCACTTCTGCACCAATCTCAATACGACCTTCTTCATCGAGCAAGACATTCAATCTATCTCTTGCAGAGATACGGTTGTGATAATCACACTTAGGGCATACTTCAGCGTTAGCTTCTAAGTCTGTGCGATACAACACTGAATCGCATTTAGGGCACTTACTCCAAAGTCCTTCAGGCACATTCTTCTTGCTTGGACCAATCACTCTATTGATTTTTGGTGGGAGTATCTTTTGTAACCAACTCATCGCTTATTCCTTTTTCTCGTTAACACGAGTGATTAATATCTTTATGCGTCAATCGCGGCACGAAGCTCTGCTGTGAGCGCCATTAAGTTTACAACCACATTGTCCGCTGTTGATTTTTCAACTTCTTGCACCATACGGCTACCAACTACGATGGCATCTGCAACGCCCGCAACCGCTTTTGCGGTTTCAGCATCACGCACACCAAAACCTACACCGATAGGCAAATCTGTTTGCGTACGGATCGCAGCGACGCGATCAGCGACTTCAACAATATCTAGATTCTTTGACCCAGTCACGCCTTTAAGTGAAACGTAGTAAATAAAGCCACTTGCTTGATTCACAATGATGTCTACGCGAGATTTGTCTGTCGTTGGTGAGAGCAAGAATACAGGATCGATATCACGTGCCTTCAACAGGGCATTAAACGCTGTCGATTCTTCAGGCGGATAATCAACTGTCAAAATACCATCAATTCCAGCATCTTTGGCTGCATCTGCAAACATCTCAACGCCCATGGCCTCAATAGGATTCGCATAGCCCATCAAAACGATAGGTGTTTTATTGTCTTGCTGGCGAAATTCTTTAACCAAAGCCAATACTTTACGCAATCCTACCTTATGCACTAAAGCACGCTCACTTGCGCGCTGAATCACAGGGCCATCTGCCATTGGGTCTGAAAAAGGCACGCCCAACTCAATCAAGTCAGCACCGGCTTTCACCAAGCCATGCAACATCGCAACGGTTTGGTCTGGATGCGGGTCACCCGCAGTAATAAATGGAATGAGGGCTTTTTTGCCAGATTGCTTAAGTGTTGCAAAAGTAGTTTGAATACGTGACATAGGCTTAAAGAGTAATTCCGGAAAGTTGAGCAACAGTGTTCATGTCTTTATCACCACGACCTGAAAGGTTAACCAAGATAATTTGGTCTGGTGACATGGTCTTAGCCAGTTTTTCAGCATAAGCAAGTGCATGGCTAGATTCTAATGCTGGGATAATCCCTTCAGTACGACACAAACTATGAAATGCCGCCATCGCTTCATCATCAGTAATTGCAACATACTCAGCACGTTTAATGTCTTTCAACCATGCATGCTCTGGACCCACACCTGGATAATCCAAACCCGCTGAAATTGAATGCGTTTCAATGATTTGACCATCTTCATCTTGCATTAAATAAGTGCGATTGCCATGCAATACACCAACAGCGCTGTTAGCGGTTAATGGTGCCGCATGCTTGCCTGTTTCCAGACCATGCCCCGCCGCTTCAACACCAATTAACTTCACACCCGCTTCGTTAATATATGGATAGAAGATACCCATGGCATTTGAGCCACCACCCACACAGGCAATTACCGCATCTGGCTGACGACCCACGATTTCATTCATTTGAATTTTTGCTTCCACGCCAATCACAGCCTGGAAGTCACGCACCATCATTGGGTAAGGATGTGGACCAGCCACAGTACCAATAATGTAAAAAGTATTTTCAATATTAGTCACCCAATCACGCATCGCTTCATTCAGCGCATCTTTGAGTGTTTTTGAGCCACTTTCAACCGGCACAACGGTTGCGCCCAATAACTTCATACGATAAACGTTAGGTGCTTGACGCTTCACATCTTCTGAGCCCATATAAACAACGCACTCAAGACCTAAACGCGCAGCAATCGTTGCCGTTGCAACACCATGTTGGCCTGCGCCAGTTTCTGCAATCACACGCGGCTTGCCCATGCGCTTCGCCAACAATGCCTGACCTACCGTGTTATTTACTTTATGCGCCCCAGTGTGGTTTAAGTCTTCACGCTTCAAGTAAATTTGCGCGCCCCCAACCTTATCTGACCAGCGTTTAGCATGGTAAATAGGACTTGGACGACCCACAAAGTGTTTTAAATCATGTGCAAACTCAGCCAAGAATTCTGGATCATGACGATACTTCTCGTACATCTGGCGAAGCTCTTCAAGCGCCTCCACCAATGTTTCAGCGACAAAAATTCCGCCGTAAGGGCCAAAGTGACCGCGTTCATCTGGCATATCATATAGTTGCATTACTGACTCCTCGCATGAATGCAGCGATTTTCGCTGCATCCTTAATTCCTTTATTGGCTTCAACGCCCCCGCTTACATCGACCGCATATGGTCGCACTTGTTCAATTGCCACACCAACATTTTCAGCATTTAGCCCACCGGCCAATACCACTGGCATAGTCAAACTATGTGGAATTAATGACCAATCAAACACCAGGCCTGTACCGCCCGGGATACCTTCAGCAAAGGCATCTAACAATAAGGCTCTTGCATCAGCGTAATCAGCTGCATATTGTACCAAATTTGTACCATTTTTAACGCGAATTGCCTTCATATAAGGCCGTGAATATTGACGACATGCAGAAGGCGTTTCATCTCCATGAAATTGCAGTAAATCCAGCTTCACAGACGAGAGCACTTCTTGAACAAAAGCAGGCTCAGCGTCGACAAAAAGACCCACCACTGTGACAAAGGCAGGCACGTTAGATACGATTTCAGCAGCTTGCGCTAGGGTGACGTTGCGAGGACTGTTAGCGTAAAACACCAAACCAATCGCATCAGCCCCCTGCCTAACAGCTTCAAGAGCATCTTCGACGCGAGTAATACCACAAATTTTTACACGAGTTCGCACAGATGAAAGAATTTAATATAAAGACGATAGCGTAACCGAAAGCTGCAAAACTGTCACAGCTTAGTTGGCGCTTGAGGTAAAAAACTGAATGGTTCGACAGGTTGGCGGCAAACCCCAATGCGCTTCATAACCGACACCAGTCAAATACAAGCCATCTGGCGAAAAAGTTGGCGGCGACTGAGTGCGGTCACATTGCTGCAATAAGGTTTGAATGTAATGCGGCTCAAAACTACCCTTACCGACATACACCAAGGCACCCACCATATTACGAACTTGGTGATGCAAAAAAGCATTCCCCGAGAAATTAAATACGATGCAGTCACCATGCTTATTTACTTCTGCTTGATAAAGCGTTCTGACAGGTGATTTCGCTTGGCATTCAGACGCACGAAAAGCACTGAAATCATGCTCCCCCTCCAAGAATTTCGCACCCTCTGCCATTTTCTCTGCATCAAGCGGCAAGTGAAACCAGCTAGCCTTATTTGCCATCACCGCTGGCGCCACAGGAGCGTTATATAAAACAAACTGATAATCTCGACGCCTAGCAGAAAAGCGGGCATGAAAGTCATCAGGCACGACTTGCGCCCAAAGCACTCTCACGTTCACTGGTAAGTTTGCATTAATACCTCGCACCCATGCGCTGATGGGCCGTTCCGTCTCAGTATCAAAATGTACAACTTGGCACAATGCATGCACACCCGTATCTGTGCGCCCAGCAGCCACAACACCAACTTCATGCCCCGCCATTTCAGACAAAGCCAATTCCAGTCGATCTTGAACGCCGCAACCTTCAGGCTGTGTTTGCCAACCACAAAAGTGATTACCGTCGTATTCGATGCCAAGTGCAATTCTCATCGGTAGATCACCACTAGCGCAAAAAGTATTGCCATCAAAACATAATCAAGAAAGCGCATTCTAGGCAAATCCAAACGAATCTTTTCGTTGATAGCGCTTGGCTTAGCAGAACCAACATCAAGCGTGAGGATTTGAGCCCATTTGGACGTTGCAGTCACTTGCTTTGCTTGTGTCTTTTGATGGTCGTCAATGTATTGTAATGTGAGGTAAAGCCTTGCAGTGAAACGTGCCGGCGATAACCCAATAAAACGTAGCGGCTGAATAAGAAAATAGATACCCGCCATCAATGCCTCTCTGCTTGATGTGACAATCAACAATTCAATCCCAGCGAGTACGAGCGTCATTCTTGCGATTTGATACAAAGCCCCCTTTAAACCCTCATAAGTGGGTGCAACGTCCATGGGCCAATGCGGTATGTATTCGCCAGGGGTTGCGAAGGCATAAATGAGTGTCATTGAGAGAAAGAGCCAGCGCATACGCCATATCATTGAAGCAAATGTGCGCCCACCAAAATAAATTAAACCACTCAGGAGAATTAAACCTAGGAGTAACAATTGATTAAGCTTGAGCCCTTGAATACAGGCGGCCATTAATACTAATGCAAAGATTTTAGTCGCCGGATGCAAACCAATGCGATTTAATAAAAAAGCCGGACTAAACAGCCCGGCCAATTTAAGATTGAATTTCATTACGCTAGACTATCAATCAATGCCTGAGCGCGCTCACGCTGCCCAGTGCTACCATCCTTTAACGCTTCAGCAAGCAACTCCAGCGCCCCCTCTTTATCTGCCATATCGATGTAAGCAACGGCTAATTCAAGCTTCGTTGCTACTTCCGCAGAATCCGAACCATTCGATTTTGCTGATTGGCTTTTTGCTGGCTGGCTAGCTTTTGCTTTCTTTGGTTTTTCAACTTTTAATAAGTTAGAGAAATCACCGTTGAAAGCATCGGGGATAGGTGTTGCAGACACGCTAGGTGTATTGATAGGCTCAATAGAGTCAAAGTTAAGCGTAATGCCAGACAAGTTTAAGTCGGGCGTTTCATGTGGAAGATCAAAATTAATCTCTTCGACCATTTCATCACCCTGCTCAACATGCGTTAAAGCACCAGATTCGGCTAGCGTCTGAGCGCTTTCATCCATGACAAAATTCAATGGTTCAGCAATCGGCTTAATGACGTCATCTTCCATCAAGCTTGCATCATTAAAATCTGAAACGGCAAGCTTAGTCTCTTCAACGCCTACAACAGGCGAATCTGCATAAGCGACTTGATAAAGCTTATTCTCTGGGTCTATTTTTAGACCAAGCGTTGTCACGGTTGACCAGATTGGGTCTGAGGAACCAAGCTGAGAAAAAAGCTCACCTGCCAAGACTTCAAATGCCGATATGTTTTTTAATTCGCTATAAATTTCAAGTAACTTCAAATGCAATTCGTAACGATGAGGGGACTTTTGAATCGCTTCTTTAAGAATATCTACAGCCTGCGCATGACGACCATAAGCGAGATAAACATCGGCTTCAGCAATCGGATCTACCTCATGCGTATCAATCATGTCACCACTTGAAGCGGAAAAATCACTTAAAAAAGAAGTCACATCAGCATTATCACTTGCCGCAAATGGACTAAGATGACTTTCCGTCCCATTATCATCAAGATTTAATTTGATTTTATTTTTGCGTCTTACCCACAAACCAAATCCAGCCAAAGCGGCTAATAAAGCGCCAACAACGGCCAGAACAACAGGGTCAATCACCTCAAATATACTAGGCGCATCAACTTGCTTTTCCTTAGCCTGAACTGCTTGTTGCTGCGCTTCAGCCATGGCTTTGTTTTTGACTGCCATCAATTTTTTCATATCGGCAATTTGTTTAGCTAACGCCTCAGACTTCTCGTCCGTTTCTTTAATATCGTTTTGCTTTGCAGCCAAATCATCTTGCAAGGCAATCGCTTTATCAGCCGCTGACTTTTCTGAACTTGCTTGATCCCCGCTAGATTTAGATGTTTTATCCGCATCTACTTTCGCCAACTTCACCACATCACGCGCGCCTACTGAAGATGGCGTCGCTTTATCTTCGGTCACAATCTTGCCTTTGGTTTGATTGTTTGACGTCGCATCGTTAGCCGGCGCACTCATCGCCGCATCAGCGAGCTTTGCGGTGTATGCCTGCCAATTACCGACTTGCGCGCGCACCTCTGCGCTCGCTTCTTTCTTATCGATCGCTTGTAAAGTCTCTAGACTTGGGACTTGAATGATTTGTCCAACTTTAAGACGATTAATGTTATCCCCATCAAATGCAGCTGGATTTGCTTTGTAAAGGCCAACTAAAAGTTGATCTAAGTTAACGTCTTGAATATTGAGGCGCAGCGCAATGGCGCTTAACGAATCACCTTTTACTGTTGTCACTTCTTGCCCATCTGAAGCCACACTTGGCGTTTTAGCATGTGCGTGATGCGCGCGCTTAGTTTTTGGATTAGAAGTGATTGGTGTCGGCGCTAGTCGCTGATGAGTCTCATTAGATTGCTCTGTGATTGGCTTTGCAGAATCAATGGTAGGCGCTGCAACGCGCGTCGCTGAATAGTCAGGCGGATCCAGAAGTAATGTGTATTCACGAGATAGTTGACCATCAGCCCAAACGACCTGAATCAACATATCCAAAAATGGATCAGTCACTGCTTGACTGGAGCTCAATTGAATCACTGGGTCGCCATTAGGCTTTTTGACGACACTGATTTTGATGTTGTTTTGAATGGCGGCTTTTTCGACACCTTGTGCAACGTAGAATTCATCTGGTGCAAGATTTGCACTCAAGCCTGCCAACTCTTCAGGACTCACTGAAGTAAGCTCAATTTCAGCACTCAGTGGCTCACCCAGCGCAGAAAAGACATTTAACTTACCTAATCCAGCAGCACTCACACTGAATGAAAGTAGAGAAAAACACAAAGCTAATGAGATTTGTTTGATTTTTGTATTTTTTACTAATTTAATCATATTAATCTAGCCTATGCTGACCATCTAACAACAAGAATTTAAAAATCAAAATAACATCGAATTCAATGCCTTGCAAGATACAAGTTAAGCAAATATTGACTTAACTCCTCATCTTCAAAAGCCAATGTAAACCTTAAGATTTCACCAAAATATCTAACATGCGGCGGAGCGGCTCTGCTGCGCCCCATAAGAGCTGATCGCCCACAGTAAATGCTGACAGATACTCTCCACCCATCCCCATTTTACGCAAACGACCAACTGGCGTTTTAAGCGTGCCCGTTACCGCAGCAGGTGTCAGCAATTTCATACTCGCTTCGCGTTCATTCGGAACAACTTGCGCCCATTGATTGGCTTTAGCGAGCATGTCGTTAATTTCATCCAAAGGCACCTCTTTTTTAAGCTTGATCGTTAATGCTTGAGAATGGCAACGCATAGCGCCAATACGAACGCACAAGCCATCAATGACAATAGGGTTAGCTTCTAGACCAAGAATTTTGTTAGTCTCGGCGCCGCCCTTCCACTCTTCTTTGCTTTGACCATTACCTAAATCTTTATCAATCCAAGGAATTAGGCTGCCTGCCAAAGGGACACCAAAGTGTGCGGTTGGGAATGCATCATCACGCAGGGCTGCAGCAACAGTTCGATCGATATCCAAAATCGCTGAAGCTGGATCGGCTAATAAGCTTGAAACAGACTGGTTTGCAGCGCCCATTTGCTTGAGCAATTCACGCATGTTTTGTGCACCAGCACCTGAAGCGGCTTGATAAGTCATGGACGTTGCCCATTCCACCAAGTTTTCTTTGAAGAGGCCGTTCAATGCCATCAACATCAATGAAACGGTACAGTTACCACCCACCCAGTTTTTACCACCTTTTTGCATTGCGTCTTTAATTACATGCATATTCACTGGATCAAGAATAATCACTGCGTCATCTTCCATGCGCAATGTAGATGCAGCATCAATCCAATGACCAATCCAACCTTCACCCCGTAGTTTTGGAAAGACTTCACTGGTGTAATCGCCACCTTGGCAAGAGACAATCACATCCATGTGCTTTAATTCAGCAATATCTTTGGCGTCTTTTAATGCGGGCGTTTCTTTACCAACCTTCGGCCCAGCACCACCCACTTGTGATGTTGTAAAAAACTGTGGTTCGATGTGAGCAAAGTCGTTTTCTTCCAACATACGTTGCATGAGCACGGAGCCAACCATTCCACGCCAACCAATAAAGCCTACTTTTAACATTTTTCTTTTCCTAAATCTCTTATAAAGCGGCAACGACAGCGTCGCCCATTTCGCTACATTTCACCTTCTTGGTACCATCAGTGTAAATGTCAGCAGTGCGATAACCCTGCGCCAATGCCTTTTTAACTGCATTTTCAATTCTAACTGCGTTCGTTTCATCATTAAAGCTATAACGAAGCATCATGGCTGCTGAAAGGATGGTGGCCAAAGGGTTGGCAATATCTTGATTAGCGATATCGGGTGCTGAGCCATGGCTAGGCTCGTACATGCCTTTATTATTCGCATCTAAAGAAGCTGAAGGCAACATACCGATGGAGCCTGTCAACATTGAAGCCTCATCAGACAAGATGTCACCAAAAATATTGCCCGTCACCATCACGTCAAATTGCTTAGGTGCGCGAATCAATTGCATCGCAGCGTTATCCACGTACATATGACTAAGCTCAACCTCTGGATACTCTTTAGAGATTTCAATCATGACCTGACGCCATAATTCAGTGGTTTCAAGCACGTTCGCTTTATCCACTGAACAGACTTTTTTATTACGTTTCATCGCGATACTAAATGCCACATGACCGATTCGGCGAATTTCAGACTCTGAGTAACGCATGGTATTAACACCCTCACGCTCACCATTCGGCAAGGTTGAGATGCCGCGTGGCTGTCCAAAGTAAATATCACCTGTTAACTCACGCACAATCATAATGTCTAACCCCGCCACCACTTCAGGCTTCAAGGTCGATGCTGATGCCAACTCTGGGTAAAGCAACGCTGGGCGAAGATTGGCAAACAAGTTAAGTTCTTTACGAATGCGGAGCAAACCACGCTCTGGACGCATATCGCGTGGCAATGTGTCGTATTTCCAATCGCCAACGGCACCAAGGAGAACGGCATCAGACTCTTTCGCCAATTTCAAGGTATCAGCAGGAAGCGGATCACCAGCAGCCTCGTAACCAGCACCACCAATTGGCGCCTCTTTCATTTCAAGGCCGATGTTTAAGGCATTCAACACCTTCACAGCTTGTGCAACAATCTCTGGGCCGATGCCATCACCTGGCAGAACTGCAATCTTCATCTAAAATCCTAACAAATACAAATATGTGATTGAAAAATATATTTAATTAAACAGTCTTTAGTTGAATAACCAAGGCTGTGCAAGCTTATGTTTTGCTTCAAACGTTTTAATCGCATCCTGATGCTGCATCGTCAAACCTATGTCATCCAAACCATTCAACAAGCAGTGCTTGCGGAAGGCATCTACATCAAACTTGAACGTTTTTCCACTTTGCGTAGTGATGGCTTGCGCGCTTAAATCAACATTCAATTGATAACCTTCTGCCGCTTCTGTTTCTTTAAACAACGTATCCACATCATCCGCAGATAACACGATAGGCAACATGCCATTCTTAAAGCAGTTATTAAAGAAAATATCGGCAAAGCTAGGCGCGATAATGACACGAAAGCCATAGTCTTCTAACGCCCAAGGTGCATGCTCACGACTTGAACCACAACCGAAGTTTTCACGCGCCAATAAAATAGAAGCGCCTTGATAGCGTGGCTGATTAAGAACGAAATCTGGGTTGATTTTGCGATGGCTGTTATCCATGCCAGGCTCACCATGATCCAGGTAACGCCATTCGTCAAAAGCATTGGGGCCAAAACCGCTACGCTTAATCGACTTTAAAAACTGTTTAGGAATAATGGCATCCGTGTCGACATTTGCTCTATCGAGCGGAACAACCAAACCGTTTAATTGGGTAAATGCATGCATCGTATTAATCTCTTATTTTGTAGCAAAGGTACGGACATCAACGAAATGTCCAGCAATCGCAGCGGCAGCAGCCATCTCAGGACTGACTAAATGGGTTCTACCACCCAAGCCTTGACGACCTTCAAAATTACGATTGGAAGTAGAAGCACAGCGCTCACCCGGCTCTAAACGGTCAGCATTCATCGCCAAACACATCGAACAGCCTGGCTCACGCCATTCAAAACCAGCATCCTTAAACACTTGATCTAAACCTTCTGCTTCTGCTTGCGCTTTAACCAAACCTGAACCAGGGACGACCAATGCCAACTTCACGTTGGTTGCAATTTTTTTGCCTTTAGCGACGTTTGCAGCCGCACGCAAATCTTCAATCCGTGAATTTGTACAAGAGCCAATAAACACCTTATCGATGTTAATTGCACTCATAGGTGTATTCGCTTCCAAACCCATATATTGCAAGGCACGCTCCATGCTACCTTTTTTGGTCGCATCCTCTTCTTTAGCAGGATCTGGCACAACGCCATTAATCCCCACAACCATTTCAGGTGAAGTACCCCAAGTGACTTGAGGCTGGATATCATCCCCATTCAACACAACTGTTGCATCAAACTGAGCATCATCGTCACTCACCAATGTGCGCCAATAACTAACTGCGGCATCCCACTGCTCTGCTTTAGGTGCATAAGGACGGCCTTTTACGTAGTTAATCGTAGCGTCATCAACTGCCACCATCCCAGCACGCGCGCCCGCTTCAATCGCCATATTGCACAAGGTCATACGACCTTCCATGCTGAAGGCGCGAATCACACTACCGCCAAATTCAATCGCATACCCTGTGCCGCCGGCAGTACCAATCTTGCCGATAATGGCCAATGCCACATCTTTAGCAGTCACACCGCCACCTAACTTACCATCAACACGCACGAGCATCGATTTAGATTTCTTCTGCACCAAGCATTGCGTCGCCATCACATGCTCAACTTCTGACGTGCCAATACCATGCGCCAACGCACCGAATGCGCCGTGTGTACTTGTATGAGAGTCACCACACACCACCGTCATACCTGGCAAGGTAGCGCCCTGCTCTGGTCCCATCACGTGAACAATGCCTTGGCCTTTGTCCATAAACGGGAAGTAAGCTTTCGCACCAAACTCTTTAATGTTGCTATCTAAAGTTTCGATTTGAATGCGTGAAATAGGATCAGCGATCCCATCAAGGCCTTTTTCCCAGCCATTTGTTGGGGTATTGTGGTCTGCTGTAGCGACAATTGAATCCTTACGCCATGGCTTACGGCCTGCTAGGCGCAAGCCTTCAAAAGCTTGCGGGCTCGTCACTTCATGTACCAAATGACGGTCAATATAAATCAAGGCAGTGCCGTTTTCTTCAGTCACCACATGCGAATCAAACAACTTGTCGTAAAGGGTTTTAGCGCTCATTTAACTTCTAACTATATAAAAAATTAATCTCTAAAATTACCAAACTGCAAAGGGAAATCAGTCACAGACTTTTTAACCTGAGCAATCGTGTCTTGTAGCACGTCACGTTTAGCCCCAACCACTCTGACAGTATCACCCTGAATACTTGCTTGGACCTTAACGCCACTATCTTTAATCAGCTTCACGATACGTTTAGCGAGCTCGCTATCAATGCCATCTTTAATTTTCAGCACTTGCTTCACTTTGTTACCAGAAATTTTCTGAACATCTTGATGATCAAGACGCTTAGCACTGTCGGCTTCTTTCTTTTCCATCGCCGGCAATAAAATGTCTTTGATTTGATCTAACTGAAAATCAGAATCACCAAACAAAGTCATCAAACTATCTTTTTCGTTTAGCTCGACGTTAGCGCTTGTGCCCTTAAAGTCGTAACGGTTGGTAATGCTACGGCTAACAACATCAATCGCATTTTTCAGCGCGACCATATCAACTTCAGAAGTAATATCAAAAGATGGCATATCGACCTCTTAATTATTCAAAATGACAGACGTAATCGAGTGTTTCAAGCACTTCAATATCGAATGAAGAGTTACCCGGCACAGTGAATTTTTCGCCTTCACGGTAAGTTTTCCACTCTGTTTCGCCAGCAAGGCGCACTTTACAAACACCTAGATTGATTTCCATCAACTCTGGCGCGGCAGTATTGAATGTCAACGCGCCTGGGAAAATAACGCCGATCGTGCTTCGTGTGCCATTAGGGAACAACACGGTGTGACTAACACATTTTCCATCAAAATAGACGTTTGCTTTTTTCTTAACGCTTACATTATCAAATTGAGCCATGATTTTTCCTTTGGAGATTAATGTTTCTTTTGTTTTAAATTTGCAGCGATACGCAACCTCAATGCATTGAGCTTAATAAAGCCTGCTGCATCTTTTTGGTCATAAGCGCCTTTGTCATCTTCAAACGTTGCAATGGTCGGATCAAACAGCGAGTCTGTTTTGGAGTCACGACCAGCAACAATGACGTTACCTTTATAAAGTTTCAAACGCACCCAACCATTGACGGTTTTTTGTGTGTGGTCAATGAGGCTTTGAAGCGCCAAACGCTCCGGACTCCACCAGTAACCGTTATAAATCATACTTGCATAACGTGGCATCAAGTCATCTTTCAAATGTGCCACTTCGCGATCTAACGTGATTGACTCAATCGCACGGTGCGCTTTAAGCAAAATCGTACCGCCTGGCGTTTCATAACAACCGCGTGATTTCATACCCACGTAACGATTTTCAACCAAATCCAAACGACCAATACCGTGTTTACCGCCCACTTTGTTCAAAAACGCTAAGATTTCGTGCGCTTTCATTTTTTGACCGTTCAAAGCAACTGGGTCGCCATTCACGTACTCAATATCCAAATACTCAGCTTCATCTGGTGCTTTTTCTGGAGAGACTGTCCAGCGCCACATATCCTCTTCAGCTTCCGCTGCTGGATTTTCCAAATGACGGCCTTCGTAAGAGATATGAAGCAAGTTAGCATCCATGCTGTATGGACTGCCACCTTGCTTATGCTTCATTTCAACTGGAATACCGTGCTTTTCAGCATAAGCCAATAGCTTCTCACGAGAGAGCAAATCCCACTCACGCCATGGTGCAATAATATGAATATTTGGCTTCAATGCATAAGCACCAAGCTCAAAACGTACCTGGTCGTTACCCTTACCAGTCGCACCATGAGAAATTGCGTCAGCACCTGTCTCATTAGCAATCTCAATCAAACGTTTAGCAATCAATGGACGCGCAATAGAAGTGCCGAGCAAATACTCGCCTTCATAGACCGTGTTGGCACGGAACATCGGGAAGACAAAATCACGTACAAACTCTTCGCGCACGTCATCAATATAGATTTCTTTCACACCAGCTGCTTTAGCCTTAGCACGCGCCGGCTCCAGCTCTTCGCCTTGACCCAAATCAGCAGTAAAAGTCACCACCTCACATTTGTACTCATCTTGAAGCCATTTCAAAATCACCGAAGTATCAAGGCCACCTGAGTAAGCCAGCACTACTTTTTTAATATCGTTCATTACCTGTTCCCAATCTCAATAATTACTTAACACGCCCTAACAAAAGATACTCCATGAGTGCCTTTTGAACATGCAATCTATTTTCAGCCTCATCCCAAACCACAGAGTGTTTACCATCAATCACATCAGCCGAAACCTCTTCACCGCGGTGTGCTGGCAAGCAATGCATAAACAATGCATCTTCTTTTGCCACACGCATCATGTCTGCATCCACTTGCCAATCAGCAAAGTCACGCATACGTTCTTCATTTTCAGCTTCAAAACCCATTGATGTCCAAACATCGGTCGTCACCAAATCTGCATCACGCGCAGCTTCCATCGGGTCTGCGAACTCTTCGTAATGACTGTCACCATACAAATTAGCACGTTCAGGCTCAACTTCGTAGCCAGGCGGCGTTGAAACATGGACATTAAAATCTAATACTTCCGCAGCCTGCAACCAAGTGTTGCAAACATTGTTAGAGTCACCAATCCAAGCCACCGTTTTACCTTTAATTGGTCCACGGTGTTCAATGAAGGTAAAGATATCCGCCAAAATTTGGCAAGGATGATACTCATTCGTTAAACCATTAATCACAGGAACGCGAGAGTTAGCAGCAAACCTCTCGATAATGTCTTGTTCAAAAGTACGAATCATCACCAAGTCACTCATGCGAGAGATAACTTGCGCAGCGTCCTCAACAGGCTCACCGCGACCCAATTGCGAATCACGCGTATTCAAATAAATCGCTGAGCCGCCCAATTGCTGCATACCCGCTTCAAAAGAGAGGCGTGTACGTGTACTGGCCTTTTCAAAAATCATCACCAAAGTGCGGTCTGAAAGCGGCCAGTATTGTTGGTAGGCTTTGAATTGCGCCTTAATCCAGCGAGTACGCTCAAAAATATAATTGAGTTCGTCTGTGGTTAAGTCGTTAAATTGTAAAAAATGTTTGATTGTCATGATGTTGACCAAAAAGTTTGGACGTTTAAACCATTAATATAAAAATGTTATTCAGTGAGGAATTGCTTGATTAGTTTAGCCAATACTGCCACTAATTGTTCAGCCTCGCTTTGTTTAATCACAAGCGGTGGCAACAGACGCACCACATTATCTGCAGTGACATTGATCAATAATTTTTCTGCTAGCGCGCGCTTTACTAAATCGCCACATGGACGATTTAACTCAACGCCGATCATCAAACCCGCATTTCGGATGACATTGACGCCAGCAACATCTTTAAGCGCAGCACGTAAACCATTGCAAATAACATCGCCCATCTCTTGCGCATGCTTGCGTAAGTTTTCTTCTTCGATAATTTGCAAGGTAGCCAATCCAGCAGCTGTTGCCAATGGGTTTCCACCAAAAGTTGATCCGTGCTTACCGTAAGTGAATGTTTCTGCGGCAACACCTCTCGCTACACAAGCGCCAATTGGCACCCCTGAACCTAAGCCTTTAGCTAACGAAATGACATCAGGCACAATATTCGTGTGTTGGAATGCAAACCAAGTGCCTGTACGGCCAATGCCTGTTTGCACTTCATCCAGCATGAGCAACCAGCCATTGTCATTACAAATCTGACGTAGTTGTTCTAAATAGCCAGAAGCATCATGAGGAATATTAATCCCACCCTCACCTTGCACAGGCTCAACCAAAATAGCCACCACGTTTTTATTGTGCGCAGCGACTTGGCGGACCGCTTCCACATCATCAAATGGCACACGAACAAAACCGCTCACAAGCGGTTCAAAACCAGCCTGCGTTTTACGGTTACCTGTTGCTGAAAGCGTTGCCAAGGTACGTCCATGAAATGACTTCTCCATGACGATGATTTCAGGATTCTTAATGCCTTTGTTATGCCCATAAAGCCTAGCCAGCTTAATAGACGCTTCATTCGCTTCACATCCAGAGTTACAGAAGAACACTCTGTCCATACCAGAGATTTCACAAAGCTTGTCAGCAAGACGCTCTTGCTCATTGATGTTATAGACGTTAGAAACATGAATTAACTTTGCTGCTTGTTCGCTAATCGCCTTCACAAGCTTAGGATGGGCGTGGCCCAGTCCATTCACCGCTACACCAGCAAGCGCATCTAGATAACGATTGCCCTCTGCGTCAAACAGCCAAACGCCCTCACCTTTTACAAAGCTAATGGGTTGGCGCGCATAGGTATTCATCAAATGTTGTGACATATCACCTTACTCAATACTTCAAAAAAAAGAAGCAACTATCGTTGCCGTATAAAAATGAAAAAGGCGGCTTAAGCCGCCGATTCCAGCTTAAATATAAAATTTACAGACCGATAAGCGCCTTATGCGACAGACCGTTTGCCATAAAAAATAACATCGGCACTGAGAGCATCATGTTGGTACGTGATGCCAAAAATGCCACGCGACGCGCCTTGGATTTTTCATCATCAGTCGCAGAAACCATGCCCAAAATCTTTTGTTGATTCGGCCAGATAAGCACCCAAACATTGAATAACATAATCGTGCCTAACCAAGCACCAATCCCAATGCCAGTGTAGCCAGCCTGCAAACCAAAAGCAGCGCTAAAACTAGGGCCAAGCAACGCCGCACCCATCAACCAAGTCGCCACAGCAGCCCAGCGGAACCAAAGCAAAGCGCGAGGTGCTACGTGTTTAGAAATGCCTGCCGCAGTGCCGTCAGCAGCAGCGTCTTTCATTGCAGGGACTTGTACCAAATTAAAATAATAAAGCAGACCAATCCAAGTGATGCCTGCCATGATGTGTAACCAGCGGAAAATGCCCATTGAATATTCCATGATTTACACCCCCGCCAATACAAAATGTTTTACAAATGCATACAATACAAACGTCAGAATCAAGCCTGAAATGATGGTACCTAAAACTGAATCCAGTGGATTTTTCATTCTCCTGCTCCTTAGCTTTGAAAATTGTTTTACATCTAAGGTATCGAGATTATCTCAAAACAGGCTTTTAGGCAAGAATTGGCGGCGATTTGAACCCGATTATTGCGTATTGTAAGTGGCTGAAACTTATTCTAAATTCAGCTGACTTAAATCCAATGAGATGAAAGTCATTTGGAAAAAACTTGAAAAAAAATGGGGTTCGGGCAAAATCGCATCCCTCGGAATAATTAACCGTATTAAAACAAGCTAGTTGACGCTTAGAATCTGGTAAAAATTACCCTTAATCAAACACGAACAAGCAACATGATTTCTCTTGTACCTAGCAATCACATTCAAACAAAAACCACAGCCCAATTGCCTGTGGCATGGTATGCCGATCCTGCAATTTATGCGCTAGAGGCCAAGCACTTATTTGTTCAAGCACCACGATACTTTGGTCATGAATTGATGGTGCCCAATCAAGGAGATTTTTATACGCTAGGATGGATGCAAGACGGCAAAGCACTCGTTCACAATCATCAAGGCATCAGCTTAATGAGCAATGTTTGCAGACATCGCCAAGCACTAATGCTCAATGGTCAAGGCAACACCAAACATATCGTTTGCCCACTTCACCGGTGGACATACAACCTCAATGGTGAGCTTTTAGGCGCGCCTCATTTCAATGAAAACCCTTGCCTACACTTAGACCACACACCACTCATTAATTGGCAAGGGCTGCTTTTCGATAGCAAAAACAACATCGCTGAAGAGTTAAGCGCGCTTGGTTGCAAGCAAGATTTCGACTTCACTCACTACATGCTAGATCGAGTCACAGTCGATGAATACAACTTCAACTGGAAAACTTTTATTGAAGTCTACCTAGAAGACTATCACGTAGGTCCATTTCACCCAGGCTTAGATCGTTTTGTGGATTGCGACGAGCTCCATTGGGAGTTCGGTCAACACTACAGCGTACAAACTGTCGGCTACAAGCCATCCCATGAGAAAGCGGGCTCGCCCGTCTATCAACAATGGCAGACAAAGGTGAAGCAATATCAAGGAAAAAAAGGCTTACCTAAGCATGGTGCAATTTGGATGGTATATTACCCATTCCTCATGATTGAATGGTATCCAAACGTGCTTGTAGTTTCACACATTATCCCTCGCGGTGTTGACGCTTGTACCAACGTAGTAGAGTTTTACTACCCTGAAGACATCGCCCTGTTTGAGCGTGAGTACGTTGCAGCACAGCAAGCCGCTTATGAAGAAACAGCCGTAGAAGATAAAGAAATTTGCCAACGCATGCACGATGGCCGTCGCGCCCTTTTTGCTCAAAGCACTGATGAACGCGGCCCTTATCAACACCCAATGGAAACAGGCCTAGAGCACTTTCATTACTGGTTGCGCACGCAACTAGAGCCGCATCTGTGAAGCCATTCAAATGGGGTAGTTTATGGATGCTGGTCGCAGCATTCTTTTTCGCCGTGATGGGCGTTCTGGTTAAAATCGCCTCACATAAATTTTCGAGTGCAGAACTTGTTTTTTACCGCTCATTGGTTGGGTTGATATTTATTTCCAGCTACGTTGTCACCAACCGCCTTTCACTTAAAACCCATCTCATCAAAAAGCAGATGTCGCGCTCCATCATTGGATTCATCTCCATGGTCATGTTTTTCTATGCCATTAGCGAACTACCTCTTGCCACCGCGATTACGCTTAACTACACATCCCCCCTCGCCATGGCAGCAATATTAACGATTGCCCTTCACGAAAAACCAAAGAAAATTCTGCTTGTTGCTATTGTCACAGGCTTTATGGGTGTCACCTTCCTACTAAAACCTAGCATTCACTATGGCGAACTACTGGCTGGGGGCTTAGGCTTACTTTCAGGCTTATTAGCAGGATGGGTTTACGTACATGTAGCGCAGTTAGGCCGCGCTGGCGAGCCTGACTGGCGAACAGTTTTTTACTTCTCGCTAGTTTGCACAGCAGGCGGCGGGGCATGGATGCTGATTCATCATTTCAACCCCATCGAATTAAACGATTTGCCAATACTTGCTGGTCTCGGCACCTGTGCCACCATTGCCCAGCTCGCCATGACACGCGCTTATCGAACAGGGAATCCACTTGTGGTAGGCAGCCTCGCCTACAGCACCGTCGTGCTGGCAAGTCTGTTTGGAATATTACTTTGGAATGAAATGCTCTCGATGGACCGCTGGCTGGCTATTGCAATTATTATCAGCAGCGGAGTGATGAGCGTTAGCGCCAATGCAAGCGCTAAGAAATAATACTTAAGGGTCAATCAATCCTGATCGCATCGCAATTAACGCGATTTCAGCTGAGTTACCAGCATTGAGCTTTTGTTTAATGTTATACAAATGGGTACCCACTGTTCGCGGCGATAAACTCAAAATCTCAGCAATCTGATTGGTTGTTTCCCCTTTAGCAAGCGCCATAAACACTTCAAACTCACGGTCTGATAGGACATCCACAGGGTTCTTTTCACCGTTCAATTGCTGAATTGCCATTTGCTGAGCAATACTCGCTTCAAGATACATTTTACGACTGGCGACCATACGAATCGCTTTAATCAACTCTTCCGCCGCACTTCGTTTTGTCAAATAACCCATCGCTCCCGCATTAAGCACACGCTTAGGATGCACAGAGTCTTCATGTGCTGAAAGTACAAGAATTCGTGCAGCGTTGTCTTTGGCCATTATGCGATCCGTAGCTTCAAGGCCACCAATGCCTGGCATGGTGATATCCATGACCACCACATCTGGCTTGTGTTCCATATACATCTTTACAGCATTTTCACCACTATCTGCCTCTGCAATGACCTTGATGTCTGAATCTGACTCCAATAGCATTTTAAAGCCCATGCGAACGACTGCGTGGTCATCCACTAGCAATACATTAATGGGTGCACTCATGCAAAAGACTCCTTAGGGATATAGATAGAAATAGTCGTGCCCTGCTTGGGCGCAGACTCGATGTTGAATTGACCATGAAAACCCTGTGTTCGTTCCCGCATACCAAGCAAACCAAAGTGCTGGGTTTGATCAACACTGTTCACATCCATACCGAGGCCATTGTCTTGTATCGTTAACCTTAAATTCCTTTGGCGATCTTGCTTTAAACTGACCTGAATCATACTGGCTTTTGCATGTTTCACTGCGTTATTTAAGGACTCCTGCACGATACGGTAAAAATTAATATTGAGATTTTCACCTAGCGAATCCAAATCGCCTGCCAAATCGAGCTTAAACTCAATATCAGGATGTTGTTTTTGTAAGTGATTGATCGCATCTTTAAGCGTTTCAGACAACCCTAAGTTATCAAGCGCACCAGGCCGCAAATGGCGAATAATATTATGCATACCGTCATAGATATGGTTTGCCGCGGCCACAATGGTTTGAGCATTGGATGAAACATCAGGCATTTTCTCTGTGGTTTTATTCGCGATACCAACTGCAAAGGTTTTAATCGCTGTCACATATTGACCGAGCTCATCGTGCAATTCACGCGCAAGACTGCGGCGCTCATCTTCAATATGGGTTTGGATTAAGGCTGTTAACTGACGATTTTCTTCGAGCTGGCGCTCTGCTTCTAACGATTCTGCCATACGATTAAGGCTATGCCCAATCGTGTCAAACTCAGGCAATTTAAAAGGCTCAAGGCGCACGGTTAAATCGCCATGCTCCATGCGGTTAATCGCACCAAGAATATGTCGAACTGGCCTCAATGAATGGCTTAACAGTGCATAGACCATAATATTCAGTAAAAGAAAAAAGCCAAGCCCCATCCACATGAGCTGCTCAACACCACGCCATGCCTCACGAATTGAGCCAGCAGCGCTAGAGGTCACCACCAGGGTACCGAAGCGGACTCGACGTTGCACCGCCTCTTTTTTAGGTTCGACCATCTTCACAAACCATTCAGGAGGATGCACATCACTTCGGTAAGAAGATTGGGGCGATTCATAAAGCACATTCCCACGATAGTCATACAGTGTGATCCTGCTACTACGAACATAGCCAAGCGAGCGCAAAAATACATTAAGCACATCTGTCGTGTCACCCAAACTTGGGTTCATCACCGAAGTCACAATCACGTTATCAAGCAATTGAACTGTCACTCGAGACGCAGCTTCTACCCGTTCACGAATAGATACCTTTGCATCATTCACAATAGCCCAGCCCGCCGCCAACATAAAAGCTAGCGACAAAGCGGTAATTAATAAGTTAAGTCGTAATCGTAAACTCATGGCAATCGTATGAACGCTTATTGTTTTAAAAGTTGCACGGTCATTAAACCAAGCGCGGTCATGAATAAAGAGCCAAGCACATGGCCGAGCAGATGTAATGATGCCCAGCCATATTCACCCCTTGAGAATAACGTCACAGATTCAGCGGAAAATGTAGAGAAAGTGGTCAAGCCACCAAGAAAACCGGTCGTGATTAACAGCCTCAATTCAGGACTAAGCAAACCACCCAAGGCGACTAAACCCATACTAATCCCCATCAAGTAGCCACCAATCAAGTTAGCCCCCAATGTACCAAGCGGTAATAAAGGGAACATGGCATTAAGCGCCAAGCTTAACCCCCACCTTCCCCACGCTCCGAGTGCGGCGCCTACACCTACTGCAAAAAAGGCTGTCATGCCCATGTTTATTTCCCTTCAATCAAACTTTGCGCCTTGATTTGGCATCATACCGTCAGTATGATGGACTGCATCAATTGATTCAACCGAGAGCAATACAAATTGCGCATTTTATTCGTCACATCTGAAGCATTCCCACTGATTAAAACTGGCGGCCTCGCCGATGTAAGCGGTTCACTCCCCGCAGCACTCCAAACCCTTGATGCTGACGTACGCATCTTAATTCCTGGATATCCTGCTGTATTAGAGAAATTGGTGAACCCTAAATTTCTGACGACAATTTCCAACCTACCCAATATTGGCTCTATCAACCTGATTCAAGGCGAAATGCCAGAGACAAAAGTCCCCGTCATAGCAATTGAATCAACGGGCTTATATCAGCGGGATGGCGGACCTTATGTTGATGCAACAGGTAAGGAATGGGAAGACAACCCCACGCGCTTCGGCACCCTTTCCTTGGTTGCAGCCATATTAAGTAATGAACAAAGTCCTTTAAAAGACTGGATTCCCGAGATCACCCACTGCAATGATTGGCAATCGGGACTCACGCCCGCCTTCATGCACTTTATGAGTGCGGCTCGCACCCAAATGAAACAGGCTAAATCGGTATTGAGCATCCACAATCTTGCTTTTCAAGGCTGCTATCACGCAGATTGGGTAGCGCGCTTAGGCTTACCTGCCGAAAGTTATCAAATGAATGGGCTTGAGTATTACGGCCAGCTTTCATTCTTAAAAGCAGGCGTATTTTATGCAGATGGGCTTTCAACAGTCAGCCCAACTTACGCCAAAGAAATCCAAACTGAAGCTTACGGATTCGGTATGCAAGGCCTACTAAAAGCACGTGGCAAAGAGATACATGGCATATTAAACGGCCTAGACACCAACGAATGGAATCCTGCTACCGACCCTTACCTTGCAGCGCATTACGACGTCAAAAAGATCACAGGCAAACAAGCGGTCAAGGCTGATTTACAAGCAAAGCTAAAATTAAACATCGATGCGAAAGCGCCATTACTAGGCGTTGTGAGTAGACTTACCCACCAAAAAGGGTTGGACATGCTACTCGCATGCGCTGAAACGATCATCAATGGAAACGACTGCCAATTAGCGGTGCTCGGTAGCGGAGAGACTGCGTTTGAAGAGGGATTTTGCGATTTGGCGATGCGCTTTCCAGGCAAAGTCAGCGTGACAATTGGCTATAACGAAGCACTATCGCACCAGATTATGGCGGGCTGTGACATTTTCATCATGCCGTCCCGTTTCGAACCTTGCGGGCTGAACCAGATGTACGGTTTGCGCTATGGCACACCACCTGTTGTGACGAATACTGGCGGGCTTGCCGACTCAGTTCAAGATAGCAACGATGAGAGCATTAAAGACAAATCAGCGACTGGCTTTGTCATGCCAAAAGCCACTCCGGAGGAACTGCTAAGCGCCACAGAGCGAGCTTTAAGGTATTACCGAGATGAAAAAACCTGGGAAGAAATACAGAAAAATGGCATGCGCCAACAACTAGATTGGACAAAAAGCGCCCAGGCCTATATGACAATGTACGAAGGTTTTTTGAAGAAATAACAAAGGAAGCGAGAAAATTGGCACGTAAACTGCTTATGTAATAGCGAGCTTACTCCTAAGCTGCTTTTCTCCTCCTTTTGGGTGCGCTAGTCGCACCCACTTTTTTGCCTATTGCTTTAGTCGAGCTTGATAAAGTGCTCGCGGTAATATTTGAGTTCATCGATAGACTCGTAAATATCTGCCAAAGCCTCGTGCTTGCTTGCCTTTTTAAAACCCGAGTAAATCGTCGGTTTCCAGCGTCGCGCTAACTCTTTAAACGTGCTGACATCCAAATTACGATAATGGAAATATTTTTCGAGCTCTGGCATGTAACGCGCCATAAATCGTCTGTCTTGGCAAATAGAGTTACCACACATTGGCGACTTTCCCGCAGGCACATGTTCCTTCAAAAACGCCAGCATTTGCGCTGTTGCTTGTTCTTCGTTAGTAGTTGATGCCTTCACCTTTTCAATCAAGCCAGAGCGGCCATGCGTGCCTTTATTCCATGCATCCATGCCATCTAACACTTCGTCTGATTGATGCACCACAATCACAGGAGATTCGGCAATCACATTTAAATCCGCATCGGTCACAACAACAGCCAGCTCTATAATACGATCGGAATCAGGTAATAAGCCTGTCATCTCCATATCAAGCCAGATTAAATTGTCGTTCGGATTAGCCATCATGATTTCCATTAATTTTGTTGAATAAATTGCAATTGGTGAACCTTCGGTCGATTGAAGCTTCTATAATGTCGTTAGTTTAACTGAAAAACATAAAAATCATGGCATCTACCCATAGTTACACGCTTAGCATTCTCTTCATTAGTTTAGTGGTATTGACCACGCTTACCCGCATCTGGCTTGGCAATCGGCATATTGGTTTCGTGCAAAAACACCGCAATCAAGTGCCACCAGCGTTTAGTAAAGATATAAGCCTGGAGTCTCACCAAAAGGCTGCCGACTACACTTCAGCCAAAACAAAACTCGTTATCGCTGAAGGCATCGTACAAGCAGCTTTACTTCTTACATTTACACTCGGCACAGGATTACAGTGGATAGACTACGTTTGGCGTGACCTGATGCCAGAGCATGAAATGTTGAGAGGTGCTTTGGTGATATTAAGTGCACTCATCATTAGCGGCATCATCGATATGCCTTTTGATTACTACAAAACGTTTGTGATCGATGCACACTTTGGCTTTAACAAGATGACGCGCAGCATGTTTTTTGGTGACATGGTTAAACAAAGTATTTTAGGCATCGTGCTTGGTGCCCCTATTTTATTTGCCGCATTATGGCTGATGGAGGGCGCAGACGAATACTGGTGGCTTTATCTTTGGGCGGTTTGGAGCGTGTTCAACTTATTGGTACTAGCCATCTATCCAACATTCATTGCGCCAATATTTAACAAGTTCACCCCTTTGACCGATGAAACATTAAAAACACGGATTGAGGCTTTATTGGCTAAATGTGGCTTCAAATCACAAGGCTTATTCGTGATGGATGGCTCTGCACGAAGCAGCCATGGCAATGCATACTTCACAGGTTTTGGCAAAAGTAAACGCGTCGTGTTTTTTGACACTCTTTTAGAACGTTTAAACGCTGATGAAATCGAAGCAGTTCTTGCACATGAACTTGGTCACTTCAAGCACAAACACGTGATTAAGCGAATCGCCATGATGTTCTTTGTGAGTTTTGTAGGTCTCGCATTACTAGGTTGGCTTAAAGATCAAAACTGGTTCTTCTTGGGTCTGGGTGTTAACGACATGAGTAGCTACATGGCACTTATTTTATTCTTACTAGTGAGTCCTGTTTTCTTGTTCGTTCTTCGCCCTATTATGGCCAATTACTCACGTAAAAATGAATTTGAGGCTGATGCCTACGCTGCAACGCACGCAAGCGCTAACCATTTGGTGAGTTCGTTGGTAAAGCTTTATCGCGATAATGCTTCAACCTTAACGCCAGACCCGTTACACTCAGCATTCTATGACTCACATCCACCGGCTAGCATTCGCATCGAAAAACTAGCAAAGTTGACTGGATAACTGTGTTTAAATTTTTGCGCATCATCTTACTAATATTGCTCGTAAGCGCCAATTTAGCTTATGCAGATCAATATTCAGCGCTATACCCAGGTGGCGACCCTGTCGCTGGCAAAGTTTTGTTGGAAAAAAATTGTATTCAATGCCATGCTAGTAGCTTTGGTGGTGATGGCTCAGCAATTTATACGCGTGAAAATCGCTTAGTCAAAACTTCTCGCGGGCTTAAAGCACAGGTCCGAAATTGCAATACCATGCTCGGCTTAAAGTGGTTTGAAGACGAAGAGTTAAGCGTGACAAGTTACCTTAATCAAACTTATTACCACTTCGAAAAGTAGTCTTTTGACACAGCCAAACTCGCCACAAAACAAACTTCAACAGGGTCAGGTCATCGCCTCTTACGGCAAGCGCTACGGCGTCGAGCTTAAAGATGGCAAGCAAATCAGCTGCGTTACACGTGGCAAAAAAAATGATTTAGCGTGTGGCGATCAAGTAGAAGTCAAAATGACGGACACGCTTGAAGGGGTTGTCGAAAAGCTACATCCCCGGACCAGCCTACTATTTCGTAGTAATGCTTACAAAACCAAAACATTGGCATCCAATGTCACACAAGTCATTATTGTGTTGGCAACCACCCCCAGCTTTTACGAAGCCCTACTTAACCGCTGTTTAATCGCCGCCGAAGCCGCCGGCATCAAACCCGTGATCGTACTCAACAAATGTGATTTGGCCGATAACACCGAGGCAATGAAGCTACTCAAGGTATACCAAGACTTAGGCTACCAAGTTCAGCCTTTATCAGCAAAACAAGATATCAGCCCCCTTAAACAGTGGCTTTCAGGCCAAGTGAGCGTATTGGTCGGTCAATCAGGCATGGGGAAATCAACGATTGTAAATGCCCTACTTCCTGAGTCTGCAGTGCGTACACAAGAAGTTTCTGATGTATTGGATAGCGGCAAGCACACGACTACCGCGACGCATTTATATCACTTAGATGAAACTAGCGATTTAATTGATTCCCCTGGGCTGCAAGAATTTGGCTTAAACCACCTGAATATAGAGCAACTTGAACATGCCTTTATTGAGTTTAGGCCTTACTTAGGGAAGTGCCGATTCAATAATTGCAAGCATACGCATGAGCCAGATTGCGCAATTATTGGCGCAGTTGAGGACGGAAAAGTCTCTCCAGTCAGGCTAGCTTATTACCAAGGGCTTACCCAAGAAATAGGCAAACCAGATTACTGATATAATCCCGCCTATGCAAATTACCACACGACTAGAGTTTGACGCTGGGCACCGCATTCCGTGCCATAAAAGCCAATGTAAAAACCTTCATGGCCACCGCTACGCCATGGAAATTACACTATCGGGCGATATCATTCAGCAAGAAAATGCTTCTGATAATGGCATGGTCATGGACTTTTCTGATGTTAAAGCCATTGCCAAAAAATCAGTCGTTGATGTCTGGGATCATGCCTTTTTGGTTTATAAAGGAGATGCTGAAATCTTAAACTTCTTAAACACCTTACAAAACCACAAAACAGTCGTCATGAACAGCGTGCCAACTGCTGAAAATATGGCGGCTGAAGCTTTTCGGATATTGAAAAGCCAATACACAGACGTTTATGGCAACCACTTAAAGTTAGAGCGCGTTCGCCTTTACGAAACACCAAACAGCTGGGCAGACGCACTTAGTTAAAGCTAACTAGTCGCGGCTAGTCTCTTCGACCGCCTTCGCCCAAAGATTTTCACCTTTGTTGAGCGCCTTAACATAAGCATCATGCTCACTAAGCTCTTCTTCAGAAGCACTTAACACTTTAAGATGAATAGGAACTGCCGCTTCACCATCTTCATGTTGAGCTGAGACTTCCTCAAGCATGTCCATCATTAGGCTCTCTTGTCCACGCGTCATCGCCATATAAACTTCAGCGAGCAGCTCCGCATCCAGCAAAGCACCGTGCAAGGTACGTTTCGAATTATCAATGCCAAAATGGCGACACAATGCATCCAAATTATTACGCTGACCTGGCCGCATATCTTTAGCCATTTTGAGTGTGTCGATGATATTGCCAGCTGTTTTTTCTAAATTTTCACGGTCTATCTTACCTAGCTCCGAATTCAAAAAGCCCATGTCAAATGGCGCGTTATGAATCACTAACTCAGCATCTGCCACAAAATCTAAAAACTCACTGACCACATCTGCGAAACGCGGCTTATCTTGCAAAAATTCCAAGGTAATCCCATGCACCTCTTGTGCCGCTGCATCAATCTCTCGATCAGGATTAAGATACACGTGGAAATGGTTGTTGGTAACACGGCGATTAATCGCCTCAACTGCAGCAATTTCAATAATCCGATGCCCCTGCGCTGGGTATAAGCCTGTCGTTTCAGTATCTAAAAAAACTTGTCTCATTTGTTTATTCTCAATTAATTTTTTAACTATTATTTTTACTTAGCCATGCATGACTTGCGCAACACCCTGATTGGCAAGCGCATCAGCTCTTTCATTGCCAGCGTCTCCAGCATGGCCTTTTACCCAGAGCCATTCGATAGTGTGTTGTTGTGCGATTGCGTCTAACTCTTGCCACAAATCATCATTCTTCACAGGTTTTTTGTCCGCAGTGCGCCAGCCTCTTTTTTTCCAGCTAGCAATCCATTCGGTCATGCCCTTTTGCACATAGACAGAGTCCGTATAAACTTTCACATCACATGCACGCTTAAGTGCCTGCAATGCGCGGATAACCGCCATGAGCTCCATCCTATTGTTCGTGGTAATTAATTCCCCACCACACAACTCTTTGGAATGGCCACCCATACTAATCCAAGCCCCCCAACCCCCAGGACCAGGATTGCCTTTGCAGGCTCCATCCGCATAAATAATGACAAATTCTGATTGTTTTTCTGACACACTCAACACTTTCTATTTTTATTTATTTTTTGAAGCAGGGCTAGATGCATCATCTTTTTGAGAAGGTGAAATCGCTAGGCCTCGTTTCAACTTCGCTCGATTCCAATTAGGCTTAATAACACGCATCCCTAACACACGCTTTTTAGCCACAATACAGTACACGCCACCGAGCATCGGCCAACATCGACTGCCTAACCTATCTAATCCATCAAATCGTTGCATCCATGATGTATTTTGCACTGGAATTTTATAACAAGCCATTCGCGTGCTAACCACCTCAAACCCCAGTAAATTCAACCAATCTTTAATTCGCAGTGCGGATAAAAAATGAGCATACCAAAGCGCACTTGATGAAGCACATCGTTTACTCAGAAACCGACGCACTCCCCATGCACTCAATGGGTTAAATCCTGTAATCACAACATGCCCTTCAGGCATTAAAACACGCTCAACCTCACGCAAGGTTTGCTGTGGGTTAGCACTAAAATCTAGCGTGTGTGGTAATAAAACCAAGTCCATAGTGTTGCTTGCAATAGGTAGCTGCTGGGTTTCACAAAAGAAATCCCCTCTTGTTTCGCCAGCCTTAACTGCAAATGGAATCCTTGAGTCACGCAACAAATCTGCTTGAAGAAACCCTAACTGAAGCGCATTAAATCCGAAGACATCACTGACAACTTCGTCAAAAACTCCTTGCTCCTGCGCCAACAGATACGCACCTATAGGCGTATCAAGCCAATGCTGCAAGTCAGGTTCAATGCTGGTTTTACTCATAACGCATATTCACCATCCATTAATCACTCAGAAAATGTTACGCTATTCACTATTATGCTTAACATCATATCTATTCCAGCGTTTCAAGATAATTACATCTGGCTCATTGATAACGGCAATCACGCCACTGTTATCGATCCAGGCGATTCAGCGCCTGTTATCGCCACTTTAGAAAAACGAAAACTTAAACTCACCAACATTTTAATTACGCACCATCATGCAGATCATATTGGCGGCGTTGAAACACTTATTCGTGAGTTTTCACCCCAAGTCTATGCCCCGCAAAAAGAACAATATACTTTCCCGCATATTGCAGTTGTTGATCAACAATCTATCAACATTTCAGATTTAAACCTCTCGCTCAAAGTCATAGATGTGGGCGGCCATACTCTTGGGCATGTCGCTTATTATGGCGCAAATTCACTCTTCTGTGGCGACACCCTATTTGGTGGTGGATGTGGCCGGCTATTTGAAGGCACGCCAGAACAAATGTTTGCCTCACTCCAAAAGATTGCTCAACTTCCTGCTAAAACAGCTGTTTATTGTGCACATGAATACACTGAGCATAATTTGCAATTTGCAATGTCAGTAGAACAAAACAATCAGGCCTTAAATGAAAGAGTGAGCACTGCACACACGATGAGAGCTTCTGGATTGCCCACCATCCCTAGCTCAATTGAACTTGAGCTTAAGACCAACCCTTTTTTAAGATGCGACTCAAAAGAAATCATTCAAACACTAGGCATGCAACACGTTAATCCGATTGAAGTTTTTACCAAACTCCGTCAAATGCGAAACCTCTTTTAATGGGATGCTTTACAAAGTAAAGTTGGCTTATTTTTGCTTGACTGCTCCCCTGCTGTTTAGCTACTATCACAGGCCGTTTTAGGTTTATTTTTTGTCATCTAGAAAGCCTTCATGCTCATTAAATCCCCAATCAATATCATGTTGTTTTCGCTACTGCTTTTGGTCACAAATGCAAACGCCGAAACAAATCTTGAAGGTGATTACATTGTTATCCTAGACAACAACACGCCTAACCGTGAAGCACTAGATCCAAGCTTTAATATCACCCCAAATTCACAAATAGATCCAGTATTAAGCTACTTGCCTGACTCAGCGAATGACCAGTCCCCAGCAAGCATTGATAAGAACGCTGCAGACCTGCGTCAGCGTATTATTAGTGGTTATACAATGCCGGACATTAACTCAACATATACTGGGACCCACGAAGCTTGGTACGCATCCCGTCCTGACTACGTAAAGCGCATGATAGGTCGCAGTCAGCGCTATTTGTACCATATCGTAGTCGAAGTGGAAAAACGAGGAATGCCTAGCGAAATCGCGCTTTTACCGATGGTAGAAAGCGCGTTTAATCCAGTTGCAACTTCACGAAGCAAAGCGTCTGGCATTTGGCAATTCATGCCTGCCACCGGGAAAAACTTTGGTCTTAAACAGGATTGGTGGGTAGATAATCGCCGAGATGTAACCGCCGCGACTAGTGCAGCACTTACCTACTTGCAAAAATTGCATGGCATGTTCGGCAACTGGGATTTAGCGCTTGCGGCCTATAATGCAGGTGAAGGTACAGTTCAAAGAGCGATTGACCGCAATCGCAAAAAAGGCCTGCCAACGGATTACGCTAGCCTACAACTCCCTGAAGAAACAAAAAATTACGTGCCCAAGCTACAGGCAATTAAAAACATTATGAAACAACCTGAAAACTATGGGCTTAATATTGAAAAAATTCCGAATCGCCCATACTTTACAAAAATCATCGCACCCGAGCAGATTGACGCTAAGCTGGCAGCAAGCCTTGCTGAAATATCGTTCGAAGAGTTTATATTACTGAATCCTGAATATAATCGCCCAGTCATTACTGAAACAGGAAATGCACATGAGATTTTGTTACCAGTTTCAGCAGCCAATATTTTCAAAGAAAATTTAGCAAACTACACCAAGCCTCTCGTTAGCTGGCAAACCTACCATGCCAAACGCGGTGAGCGTATGGATAAAATTGCACAAAGGTTTGGTATCAACGTCAGCCAATTACGTGATGTCAACGATATTCCTAGCGGATCAAAACTTAATGGAGCGCAACCTATTCTCGTCCCAAATAGTGGGGGAAATATTGACATGTCGCCTGTAGACACCATCAGCTCACAATCAAACACATTGGCTGACAAGCCTGCAAGCAATCATGATGACAAAACGCATATAGTCAAAAACAAAGAAACGCTTGCCGCTATTGGCCGTCAATATAATGTCAGCATAAACAAACTGACGACTTATAACCATTTGAAAAGCCCTAACGTTAAAGCAGGTCAAATCATCAACATTCCAAATGCTGAGAGTGAAAACAAAACGACTAAAGAGAAACAAAACACGAAAAGTACTGTCACAGACAAAAGCAATAAAAAAGCATCCGATAAAAATATAGATAATGTGACAAAATCGTCTTCCAGCAAAAAAACAAACAAGCATGGGGCTGGCAAGTAAACTCAACCTTCCTCTTTGAAGGCAACACAAGCGAATGCAAAACAGGCATCAAATTATTAAAAAAATACTACCCTGCCTATTGAGCATATTCATCGCAACATCACTCATCAGTTGCAGTGAACAAAAAAATGAAGCCTCTTCAAAACTCAATCAAGAGTACCCTCCTGAATCTGGCGGCACACTAGTCGATGCCATGTCAGGTGAACCTAGTGGTTTAATCGCCATGATGGCAGGCGAATCTTCAGCATCGGCCATTGCATCCAATATATTCAACAGCCTATTAAAATACGACAAAAATCTAGAATTAACAGGCGAACTAGCCAAGTCATGGGATGTGTCGGCCGATCAAAAAACCATCACCTTTCACCTCAAGCCCAATTTAAAATGGGCAGATGGCAAGCCACTCACTAGCGCTGACGTTTTATTCACTTGGCAAACTGTCACGAACGACAACACACGCTCACCATATGGTGCAGACTACAAGCTCGTAAAAAAGGCTGAGGCGCCTGACGCTAATACATTTAAGGTCACCTACGCCCAACCTTATGCACCCGCCTTAGACTCTTGGTCTGGCCTGCATGTCTTGCCTAAACACTTATTGGAGGACCAAGACATCAACAACACGCCATTTTCGCGTCATCCTGTGGGTAGCCATTACTACCAACTTGATCAGTGGAAAAAAGGAGAAAGCATCAGTCTCAAGCGCAATCCGAATGCATCCCAAGGCCAAGCAAAGATTGACCGCCTCGTTTCTCGCATCATTCCAGACCGTGCAGCGCAGTTTCTAGAGCTGATGGCTGACAATATCGACTCGATGAGTCTCAATTCAATTCAATACGCGCGCATTTTTCCGGCTCGCCCAGACTTAACCAACAAAATCGCGCAATATAAAGAGCTTGGCAATAGCTACACTTACCTTGGCTTTAACCTCAAACGCAAACCTTTTAATGATGTGCGCGTTAGGCAAGCGATTAACTATGCGATTGATAAACAAGAAATTATTGATGGTGTACTACTTGGCTTAGGTCTTCCTGTTGCCTCACCATACAAACCAGGCACAAGATGGAGCAACCCAAAATTACAGCCCTACCCTTACAATCCACAAAAGGCGATTACCTTACTTAAAGCGGCCGGTTTTGAGGATCACGACCACGATGGGATTTTAGATAGAGATGGCCAACCACTCAGCTTTGAGATTTTAACCAATCAAAATAAAGAGCGCGAAATGAGCGCGGTATTAGTTCAACGTCGATTGAAAGAGATTGGTATTGATGTGAAGATTCGCGTCGTAGAATGGGCAACATTCATTAGCCGCTTTATTAAAACCGGTGACTTTAATGTCGTCCTGCTTGGCTGGGGTTTAGGGCTTGAGCCAGACCAATTCAACATATGGCATTCATCCCAGCAGGCTCCAGGTCAATTCAACTTCATTGGTTACAACAATCCAAAAGTCGACATGCTGCTGGAAACAGGCCGCACAGAGCTTAATCCTGATAAACGTATGAAAATTTATCATCAGTTTGCAGAAATACTATTAGAAGATAGCCCCGTTGTTTACTTGTTTGCTGGTTATGGCTTGCCAGCCATGCACAAACGCGTCAAAGGGATTGATGATCCTGCGCCGCCTGCCGGTATAGGCCATAACGCTTATGAGTGGTATATCCCAACACCACTTAGACGCAATGAAATGAGTGCGGAGTAATCATGCTTAAATACTTATTAAACCGCTTGTTCTGGATGGTGCCACTCCTTGTTGGTATCAGTCTAATCTCGTTTTTGATTATGCATCTAGCCCCTGGAGATATCACTTCTACTGAAGCGAGCTTCAACCCTAAAACAAGCGAAGAATCTCGGCAAAAACTCCGCGAACTATACAACTTGGATAAACCTGTCATCGTGCAATACGGTCTATGGCTAAAACGTATGTCCACACTTGATTTTGGGCACTCCTTCGCCAGCCACCAAAGCCCAGTTTTTTGGCAAGAAACCGACAAGGACGGCAACGTGACCAAAGGAATGATTCAAGAAGCACTGCCGATCACCTTGCTCATTAATGTGCTGAGTCTAATTCTCATTATTGGCATTGCTCTGCCACTAGGCGTCATTTCTGCGCTCACTCAAAACAAACTCCCCGATCGATCGATTACCATCTTCGTCTTTATCGGATTTGCCATCCCAAGTTTTTGGTTGGCATTAATGCTGATGTATTGGACTGGCGTTAGTCACAATTGGCTGCCTATTTCAGGGCTTCACAGCTTAGGTGCAGACAAGCTTTCTTGGTTTTCTCAAGCATTAGACACGCTAAAACACCTCACTTTACCTATTCTAATTTCTGGGCTGACTGGACTTGCTGGCATCTCTCTATTTGTGAGAAATGGCATGTTGGATGTACTTCACCAGGACTATATAACCACAGCGCGCGCCAAAGGCTTGCCTGAAAATACAGTGATTTATAAACACGCACTGCGTAATGCCCTACTTCCGCTCATTACTATTTTTGGACTTTCTATCCCTGGGCTCATTGGCGGCTCAGTGATTGCAGAGTCTATCTTTGCTATTCCTGGCATGGGCAAGCTCTTTTATGATGCAGTGTTGATGCGTGATTTTCCGGTCATCATGGGCATTCTTACTATCGGTTCCGCACTCACACTTGTTGGCAACTTATTAGCCGACTTGGCCTACGCTTGGGCTGACCCTCGCGTGCGTAAAGGAGTGGCGCAATGAACGCTATTCTGAAAAATCCGCTAGCACTTGCTGGCCTCATTATTATTGCCATCATCTCCTTTATGGCAGTATTTGCGCCACTGATCGCGCCTTTCGACCCCGATGCGATTAACGTCAAAAGCATTTTACTTGCGCCTTCATCATCCCATTGGATGGGGACAGACGGTCTGGGCCGCGACGTATACTCACGCATGCTATTTGGTGCTCGCATATCGCTTTTAGTCGGAATCGTAGCTGTTGGTATTGCCACAATTATTGGCATTGTCCTAGGGGCCTTAGCAGGCTTCTATCGTGGATGGGCAGACACTGTCATCATGCGATTGGTGGATGTCATGCTTTCCATCCCTACATTCTTCTTAATTCTCGCCGTGATTGCCTTCCTCACCCCCTCTATATGGAACATTATGATTGTGATTGGCCTCACGTCTTGGATGGGCGTCACGCGCTTAGTGCGCGCAGAGTTCTTAAGCCTAAGAAATCGTGAGTTCGTCCTTGCATCACAAACATTGGGCGCTCAAGATAGTCGTCTCATTTTCAAACAGCTCTTACCAAATAGCCTAACCCCCATCATCGTTAGCTCTGTATTGGGAGTTGCCAGTGCAGTATTGGTTGAATCAGGATTAAGCTTTTTGGGACTAGGGGTACAGGCTCCGCAGGCCTCTTGGGGCAACATCCTCACCGATGGTAAAGAATATATCGAGTTTGCTTGGTGGCTATCTCTCTTTCCTGGCCTTGCCATATTAATTACCGTGATGGGTTATAATTTGCTTGGTGAAGGTTTGCGCGATGCGCTAGACCCAAGAACATCGAATAACAAATAGAAATTTTGACTTTTAAGGAAAGCTACTCATGGGATTCCTCACTGGAAAACGTGTATTAATCGTTGGTCTATTAAGTAATCGTTCCATTGCTTACGGCATTGCAGAAGCGATGAAACGCGAAGGTGCAGAACTTGCCTTTACCTATCAAATCGATAAATTTGAAGATCGCGTTAAAAAATTAGCTGCGGAATTTGATTCATCTATCGTATTGCCTTGTGACGTTGGTAGCGATGAGCAAATCGATGCGCTATTCCCAGCATTGGCAAAACATTGGGATGGTATTGACGTGATTGTTCACTCAGTCGCTTTTGTACCTAAAGATGCTTTGGATGGCGATTACTTAGAAAAAGTAACACGCGAATACTTCCGTATCGCCCATGACATCAGCTCTTACAGCTTCGCAGCGCTTGCAAAAGCAGCGATGCCAATGATGGAAGGCCGCAATGGTAGCCTGCTCACCATCAGCTATTTAGGTGCAGAACGCACATTACCTAATTACAACGTGATGGGCGTAGCAAAAGCCAGCTTGGAAGCTAATGTGCGCTACATGGCACAAAGCTTAGGCCCTAAAGGCATTCGCGTAAATGCTGTCTCTGCTGGCCCAATTAAAACACTTGCAGCTTCAGGCATTGCTGATTTCGACAAGATGCAAGGCTTTAACGAGAAACATGCGCCGCTACGTCGTAACGTTACCATTGAAGAAGTCGGCAATGTATCAGCCTTCTTATGTAGCGATTTAGCTTCAGGCGTGACGGGTGAAATTACTTACGTTGATGGCGGTATGAATATTACTGCAGCTGGTATCGTAGACTAAATCACATTAGGCAACACAAAACAAAAAAGCCGTTCATCTGAACGGCTTTTTTGTTATTCATCGCATCTATTGATACTAATCAGTTATTGACCTTGAGCACTGTCGCTCATCATCAAGCGCGTATTCACAAAAACCTTCTTATTCGCTTTAAGAGAGCCGATATAAGCTGACGCGTATTCAGAAGCCACTGCGGTTCTTAAATCAAGCAATGCTGTTTTCTTAGCATCATCATCTGCGAGTTTATTTTGAACAGCCGTTACTTTAATCAATAAATACCCTTTTTTACTGTCAGCAATGCCCGCATAAGCTGGAAGGGTTTTTGTATCGATCTTAAAGACGTTAGACATCGTCAAGTCGGTTAACCCCTGAGCGTTTTTACGATCCACCAAGACTGGCGCAATCCAATCAAGACCAGCAGCGTCTTTCCCTGCTTTTAGGCTCGCTAAAGACGTCGTACCTTTATCAATCGCTAATTTAGTTGCCTTTTCAATCTTCAACAAATCTTCAATACCACCCTTAACCTCATCAAAGCTACGTGGGGCAGACGGCTTGTAATCAACAACACGCGCTGAAACTAAAGTATTGTTAGATACTTCAACCGCTTCAGTATTGCGCTTGTCTTTAAGAACCTCATCCGTAAATACAAGTGTCATTAACTTATCATTCTTAAAGAACTTAGCGCCATCAGCGAAACTCAACCACTCAGTTTTTTGAACGGTCAATCCATAAGTATCAGCCGCAGGTTGCAAGCTGTTCGACTGTTCATACACTGTCGCGCTAAAAGCTTCTGCTTGTTCAGAGAATTTAGCTAAAGCTTTTTGATACATCAACTCTGCACGAATTTGAGGCTTTAAAGCATCAAAACCCTGACCCTGGCCAACAATATTCGTCAGCTTAATAATATGGTACCCAAAGTCAGACTGAACCAAGCCACTAATATCACCCTGCTTCATTGAGAATGCAGCATCTTCAAAAGGCTTCACCATTGCACCGCGAGCGAATGTACCAAGGTCACCGCCCTTTTCAGCCGAGCCTGGATCTTGTGAGTATTTTTTAGCAAGTTCAGCAAATTTTGCTGGGTTCTTTTTAACTTCCGCTAACACTTGCTCAGCTTTTTTCTTCGCTTCAGCTTTTGCTTCTGGCGTAGCCGTTGCAGATACACCGATTAAGATGTGGCTGGCTTGGCGTTGCTCATTCCCTTGGAATTTAGATGCATTTTCATCATAGAATTTTTTAGCTTCTTCTTCTGTCGTTTGCATCTTAGGAATTAGGGTGTTGGCCGACATCATCACGAACTCAAGCTTCACTTGCTCAGGCACCTTGAATTTATCTTTATGCTTGTCGTAATAAGCTTGAACTTCTGAAGGCTCAACTTTCACTTGAGAAATAAAATCTGCTGATTTGACTTCAGCAATTGTCACTTCACGTTGCTGATGTTCAACATTCAATACTGCATTCTCAACAGCCTTCGATGTAAAAGCCAAACCCGGAATACCATCACGAACTTGTTGTAACAACAGTTCATTACGCATCTTGCCTTCAAACTGAGATGGCGTCATTTGATTTTGACTTAATAGCTTGTCATACACCTCTTGTGAAAATTTCCCACCTTGCTGGAATTCAGGAAGCGTCGTAATAAACTGGGCCAACTGTTCGTTTGTCACTTTAAAGTGACTGTGTGCCACCTCGGCATTTAATAACCGTGTATTAATTAAACGATCAAGTACAGACTGTTTAACCTCTGGAGAGTCTAAGGCACCAATATCTTTTGGATTTTCTTTCTGCAGACGGTCTCTTAGACTTTGCATGGCATTACGATATTCTTGGACAGAAATCGTTGCACCATCAACTTTAGCAACCGAAGCACCAGCGCCAGCGTCTTTTAAATAAGCATCAATACCAAATAAAGCAAATGGCACTGTAATTAAAGTCAAAATTAGCTTTGCCAACCAACCTTTAGAATGCGCGCGAATAGCTTCCAACATAACGATTACACCTTCGATTTAATAAAGTAAGTACACCATCTTTAAGTCAATATTGGAACTGGAAAGTTCTCAAAAAAGACTCAAATTTGTATGATGCTAAATTGTAAATAATTGGTAAATATACCACACTAGAGTAAGGCTTGACAGGCTTAAGCGCATTAAGAAACTCGCGAAAGAAATGACTAAGTTTATAAAAGCATAAGCGAGAGGATTTGAACCGTAGAAAGCAAAAAAGCGAATCTTTCGATTCGCTTTTTTCTTGGCGGAGTGGACGGGACTCGAACCCGCGACCCCCGGCGTGACAGGCCGGTATTCTAACCAACTGAACTACCACTCCAAAACTTTGCGCTACACCTCAATAAAAAGGTCTAACGACTTTTTCCGCTGGTTGAATGGTGGGTGATGACGGGGTCGAACCGCCGACATTCGCCTTGTAAGGGCGACGCTCTACCAACTGAGCTAATCACCCATTCGTTAACCAACGAAGACCGCTAGTTTACAGCATCTTTAAGTGCTTTACCAGCCCTAAATTTAGGAGAATTTGCTGCCTTGATAGAAATTGTTGCGCCAGTACGTGGGTTACGGCCGTTACGAGCAGCACGTTTACCTACATAAAATGTACCGAAGCCGATAAGTGTGACTAAATCACCTTTTTTCAATGCGCCAGTTACTGCTGATGTTGTTGCGTCCAATGCACGACCCGCTGCAGCTTTCGAGATTCCAGCGGCTTTAGCGATTTGGTCGATTAGCTCTGATTTATTCACTTGTATCCCCTTTCGGTTTTAATTATAGAACAGGCTAGGTAAAAGCCCTGCTACCTTACTTTATATCAAGTGTCAAAAGCCTGTGTCAAGCCTTTAACACCAAATATTGCATTAATGTTTGGTTATGGTTGAAACTTCGACCTCTTTTACCTCATTCACAACATCTGCAACAGCCACAACCTCTTCTACAACCTCAGGCATACGCTCTAAAGCATATTCCAAGACCTCATCAATCCATTTTACAGGATGGATTTCTAATCCATTTTTTACATTCTCAGGAATCTCTGTCAAATCTTTCACGTTTTGGTCAGGAATCAAAACAGTCTTGATGCCACCACGATGCGCTGCTAAAAGCTTTTCTTTCAAACCACCAATTGGTAACACCTCGCCTCGCAAGGTGATTTCACCGGTCATCGCGACATCAGCACGAACTGGAATATTCGTTAGCACTGAAACCAGTGCTGTCGTAATGCCAATACCAGCACTTGGGCCATCCTTAGGCGTTGCTCCCTCAGGGAAGTGGATATGAATGTCATTCTTTTCATAAAAGTCCTGAGGAATACCTAGACGTTTAGCACGGCTTCGCACGACGCTCATTGCCGCTTGAATCGACTCTTGCATCACGTCGCCAAGCTTGCCCGTAGTGATTGTCTTGCCTTTACCTGGCATCGCCACTGACTCAATCGTTAACAAATCACCACCCACTTGTGTCCAAGCTAAGCCTGTTACTTGACCTACTTGATTTTCTTTTGCGGCAAGGCCGTAATCAAAACGCTGAACACCAAGGTACTTCTCTACGATTTCCGGCGTCACGACAATCTGCTCAACCTTGCTATCTTTAGCCAAGCTTAATTTTGCCGTTAAAATATCTTTCACAACCTTACGACAAATTTTTGAAATTTCCCTATCAAGGCTACGAACACCCGCTTCACGTGTGTAGTAACGAATAATTTCCTGTACAGATGCTTCAGAAATTTCAATCTCAGTCGCTTTTAAACCATGCGCTTTTAACTGCTTAGGCACCAAGTAACGCATCGCAATATTGAGTTTTTCATCTTCTGTATATCCAGCAAGACGAATAATCTCCATACGATCCATCAAGGCCTCTGGAATATTGAGTGAGTTAGACGTTGCCACAAACATCACATCGGACAAATCGTATTCAACTTCAACGTAATGATCGACAAAAGTATGGTTTTGTTCTGGATCAAGCACCTCAAGCAATGCAGATGAAGGGTCACCACGCATGTCTTGACCCATCTTATCCACCTCATCCAATAGGAATAAAGGATTCTTCACGGATACTTTTGCCATGCTTTGCAAAATCTTACCTGGCATAGAGCCAATGTAAGTGCGACGATGACCACGAATCTCAGACTCATCACGCACACCACCTAAAGCAACGCGCACAAATTTACGGTTAATTGCTTTAGCGATGCTTTGACCAAGCGAAGTCTTACCCACGCCAGGAGGACCAACCAAACATAAGATTGGCGCTTTTGATTTATCAACGCGTTGTTGAACAGCAAGATACTCAACAATACGCTCTTTCACTTTCTCAAGACCGTAATGGTCTTCATCAAGGATACGTTGCGCCTCAACCAAGTCTTTATGGATTTTGGTTTTCTTCTTCCAAGGCAGATTAACCAATGTTTCAATGTAGTTACGTACCACGCTAGCTTCCGCTGACATCGGCGACATCATTCTTAGCTTCTTCATTTCCGAATTAGCTTTATCCAACGCCTCTTTTGGCATTTTTGCGGCATCAATTTTCTTAGCTAACTCGTCGATATCCGCATTCTCGTCCTGCTCGCCAAGCTCTTTCTGAATTGCTTTCACTTGCTCATTCAAATAGTACTCACGCTGACTCTTTTCCATTTGGCGTTTTACTCGCCCGCGGATGCGTTTCTCTACCTGCAAGATATCAATCTCGCCTTCCATCACGCCAAGTAAATGCTCAAGACGTTGAGAGACGCTAAACATCTCAAGAATGCTTTGCTTTTCTTCCAACTTCAACGTGAGGTGCGCTGTGATAGTGTCAGCCAAACGACTTGCATCTTCGATCGTTGCAAGTGAAGTCAAAATCTCAGGTGGGATTTTTTTATTGAGTTTTACGTATTGGTCAAACTGCGTAAAAACAGTGCGCATCAAGGCTTGCACTTCATGATCATCTTCTGGTGCATCAACAATGACTTCAGCTTTCGCTGTAAAACACTCTTCCGTATCTTGAAACTCAACCAATTTAGCGCGACTAACCCCCTCAACCAACACCTTTACCGTGCCATCAGGCAACTTAAGCATCTGCAGCACGGTGGCAATCGTGCCGACTTCATAGAGGTCAGATGCGTCAGGTTCGTCTTTATTTGCGGATTTTTGCGCCACCAAAAAGATTTGCTTGTTACCTTCAGAAGCAATTTCTAGGGCTTTTACTGATTTAGCACGCCCCACAAAAAGTGGAATAACCAGATGCGGGTAAACGACCACATCGCGCAATGGCAATAGCGGCAAAAATCCTGCGTCTGGGGTAAAAGTTGGCAATGTTTGTTCTGTCATGAGAAAGCCTTTAGCGTTAGCTTCGTTCGGCGATATACCAAACGTGTATGCAATCTAGTTGGGGATTAACGCTGGCGCTTCAAGTGCCAGCGTTAATTATTTTTAGTATTTAGATTTCGGTTAAATTAAATACCAAAAGAACTTATTTAGCTAGCTGATTCGGCCGTGCGCGGCTCTTCTGAGTAAATCAAGATGGGTGGATTATCACCTTTGATCGTGCCCTCATCGACCACAACCTTGCTCAGGTTGGTCATGGAAGGCAAATCAAACATGATTTCAAGCAAAGCGTGCTCCATAATAGAGCGCAAGCCACGCGCACCTGTCTTACGTTCAAGTGCTTTTTTGGAGATCAAGCGAAGTGCATCTTCACGGAACTCCAACTCAACACCTTCCATCTTGAAGAGCTTAGCGAACTGTTTAGTTAGGGCATTCTTTGGCTCAACCAAAATTGTCATGAGCGCGTTTTCATCTAGCGACTCTAACGTTGCAATCGCAGGCAAACGACCCACGAACTCAGGGATCAAACCAAATTTAATTAAGTCCTCTGGCTCAACGTCGCGTAACACTTCACCGATCGCACGCGAGTCTTCTTTGCTCTTTACTTCAGCACCAAAGCCAATACCACCTTTTTCGGAACGTCGGCGAATTACCTTATCCAAGCCATCAAATGCACCACCGCAAATGAAAAGAATATTGGTCGTATCTAACTGAACGAACTCTTGGTTTGGATGCTTACGACCACCTTGAGGCGGCACAGAAGCCACAGTACCCTCGATTAACTTAAGCAAGGCTTGTTGCACGCCCTCTCCAGAAACATCACGAGTAATGGATGGATTCTCTGACTTACGTGAAATCTTGTCGATTTCATCGATATAAACAATGCCACGCTGCGCTTTATCAATGTCATAGTCACATTTTTGAAGCAACTTTTGCATGATATTTTCAACGTCTTCACCGACATAACCAGCCTCAGTCAATGTGGTTGCATCCGCCATAACGAATGGCACATCTAAAAGACGCGCTAGCGTTTGTGCAAGCAAGGTCTTACCTGAGCCAGTAGGGCCAATCACTAAAATGTTACTCTTAGCAATTTCCACATCATCTTTTGCAGTTGGTTGATCTAAACGCTTGTAATGGTTGTAAACCGCCACAGCCAAGCTTTTCTTAGCTTGCACCTGACCAATGACATACTGATCAAGATTCGCACAGATCTCTTTCGGCGTTGGAAGCTTTTTGTCGCCAACTTTTTCGCCATCAGCGGTTTGCGCTTCTTCACGAATAATGTCGTTACAAAGGTCAACGCACTCATCACAAATGAATACAGATGGGCCAGCAATCAGTTTTTTAACTTCATGCTGACTTTTACCGCAAAACGAACAATAAAGTAGTTTTTCGTCTGATGCGTTTGTAGTCATTAACTATTCCTAAATATCTCTATATGAATTTGATGCTTATTTGCTGCAAAGCCACTTAAGCAGCTTCAGGACGATTTTCAATCACTTTATCAATCAAGCCATAAGCTACTGATTGCTCAGCGCTCATGAAATTATCACGCTCTGTATCGCGGTCAATTTCATCAGCTGTACGGCCCGTGTGGTGCGCCAAAATTTCATTGAGCTTCGCACGCAAATACAAAATCTCTTTCGCGTGAATCTCAATATCCGTTGACTGACCTTGGAAGCCGCCAGATGGTTGGTGAATCATAATGCGAGAGTTTGGCAAGCTAAAACGCTTATCTTTAGCACCAGCCGCCAATAAGAAAGCGCCCATGCTCGCCGCTTGACCAATACACAAAGTGCTCACGTCAGGCTTGATGAATTGCATGGTGTCATAAATAGACATCCCTGCAGTCACTGAGCCTCCAGGTGAATTGATGTAAAGCGAAATATCCTTATCTGGATTTTCGGCTTCCAAAAACAATAGCTGGGCCACAACTAAGTTGGCCGTCATGTCATTCACTGGACCAACCAAGAAAATCACGCGTTCTTTAAGTAGGCGTGAGTAAATGTCATAAGAGCGCTCACCACGGCCGCTTTGTTCAACGACCATAGGGATATAACCAAGACCTTGCGTATCCATGGTATTCATCATGTCCTTCATCTCGTGGCGACTAGGTGTATGCATTAAGCGTTACCCATTAAATCGTCAAATTTAACTTTTTTGTCTGTTACTTTTGCAGTAGCCAATACCCAGTTCACAACATTTTCTTCAGTTGCCAACGCTGCTGGCTCATCAAGACGCTTAACGTCATCGTAGTACCAACGCACAACATCTTCAGGACGCTCAAAGCTCACTGAGAATTGATCAACCATCGCACGCACTTGGTCAGCATTGGCTTGTAATGAGTTCTCATTTACCAAATGCATCAACACTAAGCGCAATGTCGCGCCGCGCCTTGCTTGCTCTTCAAACATTGAAGGCTCAAGCGTAACGTTAGCCAAATCAACACCACGTTGTTGCAAGTTGTGACGTGACATTTGCATCAAGCGATCGATTTCCATACCAAGCAACGCATTAGGTAAATCAAATTTAGCATTCGCAACTAGCGCATCAAACACTTGTTCTTTCACATTTTGACGAACGCGCTTAGTCACTTCTTGTGACAAGCTTTCTTTAATTTCAGCTTTCATTTTTGCAACATCGCCGTCGTCAACGCCCAATGTTTTAGCAAATTCAGCATCAATTTCTGGCAATTTCACTTGTGCAACTTCAACAAAATTTACTTTGTATGAAACTGTTTTACCAGCCAATTGCTCTGGTTGATGATCCGCTGGATAAGTAATGTCAAAAGTAGCTTCAGCACCCGCTTTAGCACCAACCAAATTGTCATCAAACTGAGGAACGCGGCCACCTTCACCAATCACCAAATCGATAGTTTGGCTACCAGTGCTTTCCACTTCGTTACCATCAATAGAGGCGCTAAGACCAAGCTTCACTTTGTCGCCTTTTTTGGCCGCACGTTTAACTGGTTCAAAGGTAGCGCGTTGTTTAACAAGCACATCCAATGTTCTTTGAACGTCTGCTTCAGACACTTCTAGCGAAGGACGCTCAACTTTAACTTTACTTAAGTCGCCAATTTCAACTTCTGGGAATACTTCAAAAGTAGCGACATATTCAAACTCTTTATCAGCTTCAGCAAATGGCTTGTGCTCAATATTTGGGTATCCAGCAACACGTAGCTTGTTTGATTCAACACCTTCAGAGAATGAGCGCTCAACAGCGTTAGTCAAAGCCTCATCACGGGCTTGTGCACCGTATTGTTGTTGTACCAATTTTGCTGGCACTTTACCTGGACGGAAACCAGGCAATTTAGCAGTGCGCATCAATTGACCGATACGTTGATTAATTTCATCCTCAATTGGTTTCATCGGCACGGTTACCGTCATACGGCGTTCTAGTTTGCTGATGATTTCAACGGTTGCTGACATGTGCTGTGTTCCTTAATTCAAGAAGTGGGTATGTAAATTTGAAGCAAACTGTTTGATTCGTTTACGAAACGCTAAAACAGCTGTTTCTCTTAATTATTTAAGCGAAAGATTATAACACAGGAGATTTTTTTGATAATCGGCTTTAATAATTGCCGAAAAAAGACTTATGCAAGCAGACTTGAGAGATGCGTCAATAAAGCATCCTCATGAATTGGCTTACCCATAAACCCATTTACACCGAGGTTTGCAGCTAAGGTTTGATGCTTTTCGGCCGTGCGAGAGCTAATAACAACAATCGGAATTGTCGCAGTGAGCGCATCATTTCTAAGATGGCGCACTAAGTCAAAGCCGTCCATGTGCGGCATTTCGATATCCGTCAAAATAATATCAGGCCTAAGCTCCTGAAGTGCCTGCAAAGCATCGATACCGTTAATTGCCGTGACGACACGATAATTTGCTCTCTCCAGCAGCCGGGACATCACTTTACGCATCGTTAAGGAGTCATCAACCACCAAGACCATAGGCCGACTATCCCGGGATTGTTTATGACTCACACTCACGCCGCCGGCAACCAGTCTTTCCCTGTGTGCAATTTGAAGCGGATTTAGCACATAAACAATTTGGCCATCTCCCAACACGGAAGCACCAACGACACCAGCCATGCGCGCCAGCTGCGGTCCAAGCGGCTTCATCACCAACTCTTGATTACCCACCACCTCATCCACTTGCAATGCGATTAAATGCTGGCCGCTTCTTAACAAAATAATCGGCGTATAAACCTGCGACTCAGCTTCATGCTCCGCGCCAATCAAACGTCCTAAGTAATGGAGTGGATAAGCGCATGTATTCCAAGCAAAAGCTCCCAATGTTTGAGCTTCAGTCAACGCAGTTAATTTAATCTTATGCACCTGTTCAACCATCACCGCAGGCAATGCAATCTTAAGACTTCCAACTCGCACCATGACAACCTGCGCAACAGACAATGTGACAGGCAAGTAGAGACTAAATGCGGCACCAACCCCTTCATTGTTAGCAACATCAATTCGGCCACCCAAAGCACTGACTTCGCTACGTACTGCGTCCAAACCCACGCCTCGGCCAGAAATCTGTGACACCGCTGATGCTGTACTAAATCCTGGCTCAAACATCATGGCCAATAAAGCTGGATCGCTGACTTCTTGATCAGGAAGCATTCTTCCCTGCTCTACCGCTTTATGACGAATTTTATCTAAGCGAACGCCTGCCCCATCATCAGTCACCACAATCGATATCTCATCGTTTTCTCGCTTGACCTTGATGGACACATGACCCAGCAAATCTTTGCGTGCCTTAGCCCTACCTTCAGGAACTTCCAATCCATGCGCGACAGCATTACGCAACAAATGCTCTAAGGCTCCAGCAATATGCTCAAGCATACTTCGATCAATATCCACGTGCTCACCATCAATCACAAGTTGAGCGCGCTTACCAAGTTCACGAGCGGTTTGCCTCACAATACGATGCAAGCGCTCAGAAATACTAAAGAACGGCACCATCCGAATGCCAATTAAGGTGTATTGCAATTCGCGGTTCATACGGCTTTGTTGAGACAAAGCAGATTCTGTTTCATCAAGGTTTTGGGTGAGCGACTGCTGGACTGTTGCCACGTCATTCACCGTTTCAGCCATCAATCTCGTTAGCTCTTGAAGTCGAGTAAATCGATCAAACTCTAAAGGATCAAAGGACTCATGCACCTCTTGCAAATGTGCCATGCGTGACTGCAATGTACTTTCCGCTTCAATTTCCATTTCACGCAACTGCGCTTTTAAACGCACCAACGTATCCGTTAAGTCATGTGAATAATGCTTAAAGCTTTGCATTTCCCGTTCCATTCTGGAACGAGCAATACTAATTTCACCCGCATCATTAACGAGCCTATCGAGCACATCAGCACGCAGTCGCAGCTGCTGTGCTCCAGCGTCGATGAATGATGTTAACGCCCCATCGACTGAGTCAGTGTCGTGCTTTGAGATATCCAATGCTGGCTGAGCAACAGTTGCATGTTTGCGCTCAAGCTGATTTGCAATTAAATCTAAATGTTCAAACAACCCATCAAAATCAATGCGATCAGGCTCTTCAGTCAATGCAGTCGTTACCACATCTTCTAAGGCATGCACGGCTTCGCCCAACGCCATCTTACCCACCATGCGAGCACTGCCTTTTAAAGTATGCAATGCACGCTGTAAGTTTTCAGCATGAGACCTAGCGTCAGGCAAGCTGTGCCAAGCTCTCAAACCCTCGCCTGATTGCCTAAGCAAATCAATTGACTCTTCAGCAAACATCTCCAACAAGCCATCATCTACAACCTCTTGCTCATTAGTGAAGTCCTCCGCATCAACCACTGTTAAAGCCGTTTGACTCACCAATGCAATTGCGTCTTTAATTTCTTTAATTAGCTTGGTTGCTCGTTTCGGCGGAGTTAAAGCCTTCGCTTTTTCCAGCATCCGCCCTATTGCAGTAACACATTGAGTAAAAAGCTTAACGTCTCGCGCAGACCAATTGATCAGCTCTTCATCCAGCCAATACTCCAAATGCCTAGATAGCGACTCTATTGCTGGAAATCCAGCAGCACCGGAATTACTTGCCAAAGTATGTGCTGCACGGCGCACAGCGTCTAAAGATGACAGTGTTCCAACTTTACTAAGCGACGTTTGCGCAACATTAAGCACGTGCAAATGCTGATGCGCTTCCTCAATAAAAATCTCAAATAATGCCCGACTAATTTTTTGCGTACCACCAATCAGAAGCTGCTCGTTTTTAGTGTCGACTAGGTTATTGAGCAAACTCAGTTGCAGCTTGTCTGCTTCTTGCCGCCATACGCTTAAATCCAAATGGAATGATTTTTTGGCACTTAACATCACTAAAGCATCAGCAACAAACTCCGCCACACGCTCTGCAAAATCAATTAACTCGGACTTTAGCGTGATATTCTGATCAATCACTTGATTAAATAAGCCCTCTGCCAGCCATGCAAGCTCACCTAGAGAGGTTAGGCCAACCATACGCCCACTCCCTTTCAAGGTATGAAAGCCTCGTCTAAGGGCTATTAAATGCTCAGAGTCGATTAGATTTTCCTTTAAAGATTGAATGCTGACTGCAATAGAAGCGATCACCTCTTCTGCCTCTTGCAAAAAGACATCCTGCATTTCGTCATCTTCAACGACATCCTCTTGAGCCATTTTAATCGCAGCATCCGCCAAATCACTTGGGGATAACAATGGGTCTTCTGAGCTAGTCTGAACCTCCAAACTAAGCCTCAATGCTGAAAGTGAAAGATCCAGCGCGTTTAAACGGCTAGCATTGATGCGCGGCAAATCCTCTACAAACAACCTGAGCAAACTCAATGCGTCAGCCAAGCGTTCAAATTGATTAGTTTGCACAGCTTGTAAGCCAAACTGCTGTGTTATCTGCTGACTCACACTAATGACCTGCATTGGTGTTGGCATATTAAGCATATCGAATGCAGCGAGCAGTTGCTTAAAAGGTTCTTTTAAAGCATTGAGATCATCCGTTTTCTCCGGGCTTCTAAAAACCCCATCCAAAATCTGCTCACAAACAGACAGCGCATCTTTAATCTGCGTTGCTAATGCATTCAACACATCGTCGGCCAAACCATGCTGTGCGCCGTTTACATTCGCCACATCACCCATGATCAGTTGAGAGATATTCTGTATGCGCTGCGCCTGAGTCATCAAGTGCGCCAAGTCATCGTGATTAATCTGCGAATAGTGACGCAAAGCATCATCAAGCAACGCTAATCCCGCAGCGACCTCAACCAAAGCATCCTCAGTCGGCTTAAGCCCGCTCTCATCCCATACTTGCGCAAAAACATTCATGGACACAAGTAATTTAATCACGCCTTGCTGACCCCAATCTCCCGAAAGATCTAGCAAAGTTTGCGTTTTATCAACAAAGCTTGCAAAAGCACCTGCCTTATCTTGAGACACATCCATCCAAATTGATTTCAAATGCTCAACTTCAATCAGTATCGGCTCAATCATCTCGAGCTCATTCACTACAGGCGCGATTGATTGAGACTCAACCAGCCGTTCTGAACCACGCAATGCGACTGCCAAGCGACGTTTTGGATCGGCCTTAGGCATCAAGTCTTCTAATAAAAACAGGGATTTAACTTGGGATATTTTTTCTGCAGTCACTTCAGCGACGGCGATAAAGTAAAGCATGTCTTTTAACAACAACTGATTGGCGCGGCTATTACCAGACTCCAAAGCGCGTAATTGCTGATCGATGCGTCGTAACGTTTTTTTAACATATGGATGCTGAGCAATTGGAGCTTGCGCTAAGGTATGAACAAATGCACTAGCAACCCACCAAAACAATCTTTGACTCGCTTGCTCTTGCACTAACTGGACTTGCTCTAACACATCAATCATGTCTTGCAAGTTAGCGTCCAATGGGGACTTTAACCACTCAAGCAAGGCGCGCTGAAAGATATTTCTTTGCGTGTTAAGAAAAGCTGATGAATCTTCAGGCAAAAAGAAAGCTTGTGACTGAATTTCTTGAGGCGGTCTCTGATTAAGTGTGGGAAAAAATAGCACAGAAGGCTCAAGCACCTCTCCACGGCAATTGGCCATTTTTTCCAAACCGTCGAACAACTTAAGCGCCTGATCAGGCTCGCCATTCAGTAAAGTTTGAAGGTAATGCGTGAGCTCAAACAAAGCCTGCTTAATCGTCGCCAAAACATCTTGGGTAGCCGCCAACACTTGTTTTTCAATTACGCTAATCAGCGTTTCAATCTCAAAACAAAATCGCTTACACCCTTCAAGACCAACCATATCCAGCGCACCTCTCACTTGATTCAAATGCGTTAGTGCGTGTTTTAATGTGGATGTATTTTCAGGGTGAGTTTCAAAAGCCTCAAGCTGACTAACCACTTGATCAAGCGCCAGTTTGATCTCATCATGCACCCAAGTGAGCGGACCTATATCGAAGGCTTCTGACACGTTCAATCCACTCAGCTAAGCAAGCTTAAAGCCTGCAACAGACTCACTCAGCTCAACAGCCAAGCCACTCAATTGTCCAACAGACTCTGCAGTCAGCTTTGTGCCCTCAGTTGTTTGAGAGGTAATATTTTGAATCAACTGCATATTACGAGTGACGGTCGCGGCAGAGTGTGTTTGCGTAGCCGTCGCTTGAGAAATAGACGCAATCAAACTCGCCAAGCTATTGGTTACCGTTTCAATTTCATTCAACGCCTGTCCTGCAGCATCAGAAAGTCTTGCCCCATCAACCACACCCTCAGTACTCTTTTCCATTGCAACCACCGCGCTATTGGTATCGGCTTGAATGGTTTTTACAATGACACTAATTTGCTTGGTCGCTTCTGAGGATCGCTCAGCCAGCCGCTGAACTTCCTCCGCAACCACAGTAAAACCTCGCCCAGCTTCACCGGCTGAAGCTGCCTGAATAGCAGCATTCAATGCCAAAATGTTTGTTTGCTCAGTAATGTCTGAAATCAGTTCAACAATTTCACTAATCTCTTGGGAGCTCTCACCCAATCGCTTGATACGCTTTGACGTCTCTTGAATTTGCGTGCGAATTTCATTCATACCAGAAATGGTATTTTGCACAGCCTGTGAGCCTTGTGTAGCCGCTTGCAATGATCGCTTTGCCACTTCCGAAGCTTCGCTAGCGCTGACTGATACCTGCGCCATTGAATTTGTCATGTGGTCAACAGCCTGCCCTGTTTCTGCGATCTGCTTGGACTGCTCTTCGGCAGCCAATAAAAGAGATTCAGAGGTCTGTTGTGCTTGCGCTGTCGCTTGATTAACTTGTGCTGTTGCACGGTTAATTTCTACAACTAAATCTCGTAAACTTTCAATCGTATAGTTTATGGAATCTGCAATCGCTCCAGTAATACTTTCCGTCACTTCCGCCTTTACTGTCAAATCGCCGTCTGCCAAGTCTCCCATTTCATCAAGCAATTTAAGGACCGCCTGTTGATTTTGTTCACTCTCAACTTCTAAGCGCTCAACACCTGAATGGACGTCATTCACCTGGCGCCTACCAAACTCAGCCATAAACACAATCACCACTAGTGCAAGCAACCCAAGTGCGACCAAAATACTCGAAACCGTTTTTCTTTGCGAAGCCATTAACGCTTGAGTGTTTTTCTCTGATGTGGCTAAGAAACGATTAACCGAGGATTGATTTAACTCATAACTTGCCATCAGCTCAGGTAAAGCTGTTGCCGCAGATTCAGGACCTACTTTTAGCGCTGGGATATACGTCTTATTTGCTAGGCTAAAAAAGTTTTCACCAGTCTTAGCAAGGGCATCCAATTCGCCCTGCATATCAGAGTTTTTCAATCGAGCTTGCCAAACACTTATCTGCTTTTTAAATGCTTGATGATGGACCTCAAATTCTTTAAGCTTTTTAGTCAAAGACGCTTCATCGCCCTTTAATGAAGCAACATACGCTTGATTGAGCAAAGAAAAGGCCTCTACAGGATAAATGGTTGGCGGCACAACCTCTGCGTGCAAGTCCTGGCGCTCAACTATCGCTTGATAAACCGGCCCATCCACACGAATGTAACTTACTGCAGCAAACGTCAGCACAATAAATACTGAAAACGTAAAAATTTGCACGAGCATTTGCTTATGCGCGCCTAAAAAACGATCAACACTAAAACCCTGACTATCCATCTTGGATAGCCGACTCAAAAAAGATGTGATTTTATTAAAGTTCATCGCCATATTCTTTCCTTTACCCCTTTACCCATGCCCTGCTTGCATAAAGGCATTCAAATTAACTAAAGCTTGGCAATCTAAAATGCGCCAAGCATTACCGTACTCATCCTCAAACTCATCGCCGGAAAAACATAAAGACTGATGATCTTCAGCAGACTTTTCGCCTTCTAAGGAACTTGTGTCTATTTTTTTAAAATGCTCTAAACTCCGCAACCCAATCAACCGCTCAATCAACACAGCCGTGTGCGGCGCTATACTTTTACTGATTAGCAGAATACGAGCGTCACTCTTTTTAGCGCTTACTGCATTTACTCCAGAGGTTCGCTTGATATCTAGCACATCTAAAAAACCAGCTAAATTCGTGATTGCATATAAATTGCCGCGCACATTGGCTGTGCCTAAAAACCAAGCTTGCGCATTGGGCACAGGGAAAATTGTAGGCACTGGCAAAACTTCACTAACCTGCGACATATCCACCAACACATCCAAGCCACCAACACGCATCCCCAAAAAGCTTTTATGTGAGGAAGCATTCGCCTGCAAAGCTGAGTCAAGCTTAGCGAGAATGCTTTCTTGATACTGTCGTAGATTTAAGCTGCTAGCCATAAAGGTATTTAACCCAGCAATTCAACTTGCTCAATAAAACTTGACTGAGCAAGCGGTTTTAACAAGCAGGCTTTAGCACCCATTTTTAAAGCCCACGCCTGATCTGTCGCTTGAGATTTCCCCGTGCAAACAAAGACTGGGATATGTGCTGTCAAAGGATTTTTTGTTAATGTTCGCGTTGCCTGAAATCCAGTCATGCCTGGCATCACAACATCCATCAGAATCAAATCTGGCATATCACGCTCTGCCATCATAATCCCGTCTTCACCACTCTCTGCAGCAATCACTGTATAGCCCATCCCTTCTAGCAGTTCAGTCATTACTAATCGATCGGTTGCCGAATCATCCACGATCAAAACTCGATTAATCGTCATTCTTATCTCCTAAGCCGTAAGCTTTTCAAGCATGTATGCATTTTTTTGATGGATGAGATATGTATCAATGGCCTGCATCAACGTATCTCTAGTAAATGGCTTTGTTAGATACTGATCTGAGCCCACCATACGACCACGCGCCCTATCAAACAGGCCATCTTTACTAGATAGCATAATGACGGGGGTTGCCTGATAACGGGGATTACGTTTAATGAGAGAACAGGTTTGATAGCCATCAAGTCTTGGCATCATGATGTCAACGAAAATAAGGTTGGGCTGATAGTCGACAATCTTGGATAAGGCGTCAAAGCCATCTTGCGCCAAAATAACATCGCATCCAGAAGGCTTTAAAAACATCTCAGCACTTCTTCTTATCGTGTTGCTGTCATCAATCACCATGATTTTAAGTCCCGTCAAATCAATCAGATCCACTTGATAACTCCTTCATCCTAGGTAATTTTCACCAAAAAACACCATTCTCAAATGGCTTAATTTTTTAAACTTTCTTAGATTTTCTTACCGCATTTCTTTCAAATTATGTCACTATTAGTAAAAATTTGTCACTAGTTTTATTATTTATATTCAGCAAGTTGTTAAATAATGTTAATAAAATATTAAACAATCTTAAATACCGGAGCATCATTAAAAAATGATTATCAAACAAGAAGCCGTTACTCCAAAAATGGGGCTCAAAGATTTACCGGCAAAATCACCCCTGCCAACCGCAAACTTGGTTTTAGCTTTTGGGTCTGTTAAACGATTTTCAGATAACAATTTGCAAAAACAACTCAAAGAGCGTTATCCAATTGCGCAAATTGTGGGCTGCACAACGTCGGGTGAAATCAACGCAGAAGGTGTGTTTGATGACAGTCTGCAAATCACAGCCATCATGTGGGAAAAGTCTCAACAAAAAGTTTTACATACCAAAATGCATGATATGCAAAGCTCATTTGAAGTGGCTGTTGGTCTAGCCAAGCAACTCAAAGCGGATAGCTTAAAAACCGTCATTCTTTTTTCGGACGGCCTGCACGTCAATGGCTCTGAATTATTAGATGGCTTTCAAAGCGTATTAGGCGACACTCCTGTTGTGGGGGGCATGGCGGGCGATCACGCCGCTTTTGTTAAAACACTACAAATGATTAATGAGACCATTTCAGAGAACTTAGTGATTGCCGTTGGAGTTTATGGCAATCATTTGGTCACTGCCAACGGCGCCCTAGGCGGCTGGAAACCTTATGGCCCACCAAGAAAGATTACCAAGTCCATCAAAAACGTCGTCTATGAGATGGATGGCAAACCCGCCTTATCTTTATACAAGCTATACATCGGTGAAGCCTACGCAAAAGGACTACCGGGAAGTGGATTGAAATTCCCGCTCGCGATTATTGAAGATGGTAAACGTGATATAGAAAAAATCCGCACCCTACTTGCTGTAGACAGCACGACAGGCAGCCTCACCTTTGCTGGCAATGTAGAAGAAGGCGAAACAGTACGTTTATGTCAAACCACCCACGATAGACTAGTAGAAGGCGCCAGTGGCGCGGCGCAATTAGTGACTGGCAATCTGACAGAGATGAGCACATCACAAACAGGCCTTGCCTTATGTGTCAGCTGCGTAGGGCGCAAACTAGTGATGGCTGAGAATGTTTCGGATGAAATCAAAGCAGTTCAAAACATACTCGGCTTGCAAACGACAATCACCGGATTTTATTCATATGGAGAGTTTGCACCACGCCCAAATACCAAAGACAACGTGCTTCACAATCAAACCATGACAATCGGTTACTTAACCGAAGTCTAAACTTATACAAACAATGTTTTATTGATGCCACAGACATCAATAATAGACTAAAATACTCAAGTAAATATTTCATAGCTTGAACAAGGAGAACGATCATGACAAACGCAGTCACCCTAAAAGGCAACCCTATCGCTATCGGCGGCAATATTCCAACAGCAGGCCAAACTGCTCGCGACTTTGAACTTGCGAACGCAAAACGTGAAACTGTCACACTAGAAACATATGCAGGAAAACGTAAAATTTTGAATATTTTCCCAAGTATCGACACGCCAACTTGTGCGACTTCAGTACGTGAATTCAACAAAAAAGCAGCAGCGCTTAACAATACCGTTGTGCTTTGTATTTCAGCGGATCTTCCTTTCGCACAAAGCCGCTTCTGCGGTGCTGAAGGCATTGAAAACGTTGTGACACTTTCCAGTTTCCGCAACAACGCACAATTTGCAACAAACTACGGCGTGGCTATTCTAGACAGCAGCTTAGCTGGCTTAACAGCACGTGCAGTGATTGTATTAGATGAAAAAAACAAGGTATTACATAGTGAGCTAGTATCAGAAATCGCTAATGAACCAAACTATGATGCCGCTTTAGCAGTTCTTTAAACTTCGACGAATCAAATACAAAAGCCCGCAATTGCGGGCTTTTGTATTTATCGCTTAAGCGATCATTACTTCTCGCTCATTTCCTGGTAAACCGTATATTTAGCGTTACTACCCTTTGCTTTGTCCACTGGATATTTAATCGCATTCAATACAATCTTGTCATTAGCGGCTTGAATCAAATCAATCCCAGTCACCTCGGCTAGTCGCAGCAAATACACCAAAGTATCTGCTAATTCATGCGCCACTTCTTGACGCTTTTCGGAGCTTAACTCGTAACTTTCCGCGATCGTATCCCACTGAAAGTGTTCAACTAGCTCAGCAGCCTCCACAATCATCGCCATTGCCAGGTTTTTAGGAGAGTGGAACTGTGCCCAATCCCGCTCGTTTACAAAAGCATCAATTTTCTGGCGTAATTCGACTAAGCTATCAGCCATTATTTTTCCTTTCGGTTCGATCCTGCCACTAGCTTAATCTCAAACAAACGGCACTCTAGAGGCCCGTTAAAGAGCGGTGTACGTTTCGTTGGCGCTAGACGCATCATTTTAGGCAGACGCATATCATTGGTGAGAAAATAAGCATTCCAGCCAGCAAAGTTGCGCTTCAAGGTCTCACCCATTTTCGGGTAAAGCGCAGCTAATTCTTCGTCTTCACCGATACGCACCCCATAAGGTGGATTCGTCACCAGCACACCCTCTCCTGCTGGCGCTGGCACTTGGGTAAACTCTAACTGCGCAATCTGCACGGCCTCTAACAATCCCGCTTGCTCTAAATTTTGGTTGGCCACACGCACAGCACGCAAATCCATATCACTACCGTAAATCTTACAGAATTTCACTGGTTTAGCTTTTTTTCTAGCATCCTCACGCAAGCCATTCCAAAGCTTAGCATCAAAATTCAGGAGCTTTTCAAAGCCAAAACCACGATGACTACCAGGTGCAATATTAAGCGCCATCATCGTCGCCTCTAACAAGAACGTACCGCTACCGCACATTGGGTCTAAAAACGGCTGTCCCGGCTTCCAGCCAGAAAGCTTAATAATGCCAGCCGCTAAATTCTCACGCAAAGGCGCTTCAATGCTAGCGCGACGCAAACCACGCTGATAAAGCGCATTGCCTGATGTATCCAAATAGAATTGATAGCTATCAGCCGCTAAATAAGCATGAATACGCACATCTGGCTCTTTGGTATCAATATATGGGCGGCTTTTAACAGCCTGACGGAACTTATCACATACCGCGTCCTTAATACGCAGTGTTGCAAACTCTAGGCTCTTGAGCGGACACTTCACACCCGTTACCTTTACCATAAAGTTATTACTTACCTTAAACCAGCTTGGCCAATCGAGCTTGTAAGCAGCATTAAACAAATCATCTTCAGTCGCATATTTACCGCTCGCCACGCGCCACATAATACGTGTCGCAATACGGCTTTCAAGATTAGCTTTGTAGCAAACAGCCAAATCACCGCTAAAACCCACGCCACCATCTGTGGCTTGAATGGCTTTTGCGCCAACACTGGCGAGCTCATCCGCCAATAAGGCTTCAAGACCGCGGGGGCAAGTGGCGAAAAAATTGTGCTGACTCATGTGTAATACTTTCTTTAAATTTACGCTTCAAATAAGAGGCGATTGCTAGTGCTTAAATTTTCATCTTTGAGTTTCTCAACAAACTCAAGAAACTCTATTTTGTGACGTTCTTGGAGGGCTTTTGCACGCACTCTTAATGTTGACCATCTCAAATCACGCGGAGGACGTTTAAAGCCTAATACCACAATATTGCCTGGGCGTCCTGTGCGTAAAACCAATACACGGTCATGGAAACTTTGCTCAATGCGTTGCAAATAGATATCGAAATTCTTATCTGAACCCCACAGATTAACAGCCATCATGCCATCTAATCGCAAGGACGCTTCACAAGTATCAAAAAAAGCTTGATTGTACATCTCGGGCGGAACCCCTTGGCTGTCAAAGATATCAAGCAACAGCACATCTGCTGTACCACTGTTTTCTTGGAGATAACCAACACCGTCACCTTCGATTACTTCTAACCTATCGTCATCATCAGGCAAGTAAAAATGGCTGCGTGCAACTTGAATAATACGCGGATTAATCTCAACAACTCGGGTTTGCATCTCAGGTAAAAAGTGGTGAATGTATTTTGGAATAGAACCACCGCCCAAACCGATCATCAACACATCTTTAGTCTGCTTCATGAACAGCAAAAACATCATCATGCCACGTGAGTAAGCAAGCTCTAATTCATAAGGCGCTTTGACACGCATCGCACTTTGCACAGTTTCTGAACCAAGATATAAAGAGCGCACACCATCCATTTCGCTGACATCAACACTCTCTTCACCTGTCATGCCTTTATGAACGGCTCTAGAGATTCTTCGCCCGAAACTTCGCATTTAAAGTACTTCCTCCACACCCTTGCTGTCATCAATCAGCACATCCGTCAACACGGGCGCTTCTTCCGCAGCTTTGAAGCGCGTGTCAATTTCCATCATCAATGTATCAATTCGCTTAATTTCTAAATTCACACGGGTACCTACAGGCAACTCAGGCAAGCTATGCACCTTGGTAATGTAAGGCATATGATCAAAACGCACTAAGTTTTCACGCCAAACCGTGGCTGAAATCTCCTGAACGTTTTCTTGTACCAAATACTGCAAGCACCAGAAGCGCTCCATGCGCATTTGGAAGTCACCGTAAGCGTTATAGGTCAAATCAAAATGCCGCATGATCATCGCAAGTTCATCGCTATTTTTCGGATAGCTTGGGTCATTACCCTGCACGACAGCAATGATTTGGCGCTGATTAACTAAATCCACAGCACGACGCAGTGGAGAAGTACTCCAAGCATATTGCGCCACACCCAAGCCTTGATGCGGATCAGCTTGCGTCGTCATATAAACCTTGCCGCCATTTTGCGCACGATAAATACCTGGTACTTGATGTTCAGCGAGCAAGGCGCCCCACTGGCTGTTAGCCTCAATCATGAGCTCAGCAACGAGCTTATCCATAGGCGAGCCACGACGACGACCAACGATGCGCACTTTGCCATCCTCAACATAAAAGTTGTAATCAATCTGAATTGGGCGGTTTGGATCATGCTTGCCACGGGCTTTTTCAAGTGATTCAGCCAAATTAAATAACAAAGAAAGCTTAGCCCAGTAAGGATGACCGTTATCTGCAGCTAAAGTATCTTCATTGAAGTAAGGTTCCAAAGTATCATGGCGCAAATTATCCACAACATGAACGAGCTCTACTTTGCTATGGCGGTTGCTAATTGTTAAATCCGCGGCCACATCTAAATACATCGAGAGCGCAGGCTTCCACTCCCCCTCGTTTAAACTAAACGGCGTAATCGCAAACTCAGGCAACATGGTAATTTTGTTGCCTGGCATATACACAGTAGAAAGTCGATGCAACGTCAACTCATCCAAAGCACTATGTAGCGTAATCCCAAGTGCCGGAGCGGCAATATGGATACCAACTCGATGCGCGCCATCAGACAAAGACTGAATAGAAAACGCATCATCAATTTCAGTCGTCGTGCTGTCATCAATACTGAAGGCCTCAACTTCCGCCCGCGGTAAATCTTGAGGCATGTCTGCCAATGACAAACCATCAGCAAACTGAATGCCTTTAGGAAAGTACTCTCGTAAAAATGCACCCAGATGATAATCGTGATTCGATGCAATGCCACCAGCATAAGAAATCACTTGGATAGGATTCACATGAAGTTCAGCAGAAGCTTGTTCAACAGACTTCCACTCCATGCTGTTTTTGTCTGGCTCGTAAAGAAGCATATCTAGCTTAAGCGCCAACTCTTCTGGCATTTGCTTCGCTTTTAACTGCTCAACGAATAATTGAATTTTTTCAGCCTGCACGCGCTTTTTCTCAAGCGCAGCCAGAGCAGCTTTCAGCGTATCTGGTGGCGCTGCTTTATATCGTCCCTTACCCTTGCGGTAAAAATAAACTGGCGCGCTATGCAAACGCATTGCAACGGCAGCCGATTCAGTTGCACTTGGTACCTTACCGTAATATTCTTTAGCGAGCTCTTCAAAGCCGAACTCAGGCTCGCCGCAACACTCCCATAAGAAAGTCACTTCCAAGCCTTCCGCCTCAGCGTTTGCCGCTTCCATAAAGCTTGCCAACGCGCTTTCAAATCTCAGGAGCACATTCGCAGCTTTAATTTTAGAACGCTTACCGCTGGCCGATTCCACCTGCAAAGCGCCTGCGGTTTCAGACATCACGGAAGCGACTTTAAAGCCACCATCTTCTTCATAAAATACATTCATTACTTGGGAGTCACATTGCGATCAAAATTCAATTGCGCACATTTTACCGTGCTTTCAGTTCCGCGCTTGAGATAACACAGCTAAGATGTCACTTTATTTGCAAAACAACGGCTTTCATCAATGGATAATCGAATACCGATTACGTTATTAACGGGTTTTCTTGGTTCTGGAAAAACGACACTTTTAAACAAGTTGCTCAACCACCCTGGCATGAAAGATACCGCCGTCATCATTAACGAGCTTGGTGCGACAGGGCTAGATGACATTCTTGCTAAAAATTTGGAACGCACCGTTGAAAGCCAACACATTGCCGACAATACAGTTTTATTAGAATCAGGGTGCTTATGTTGTACGCTCACCACCGAAATGGCAGACACGCTTCGCGATCTATTCTTCAAACGCGCACTTTCAGCCATTCCTGAGTTTAAACGCCTGATTATCGAAACCACAGGCATGGCAGATCCAGGGCCAATTATGGGTAGCTTACTCAACGAACCCGTGATTAGCTCAACTTACCGATTGGATGCTGCAGTGGTGACAGTAGATGCTATTTATGGGCTAGACCAGCTCAAGACACATACTGAGGCGAGAAAACAGGCCGCTGTGGCCGACGTCTTAATCATCACCAAATCTGACTTGGCAAACACCTCGCAAATTGACACGTTAAAAACTTCGCTTAATGAAATCAACGCCGGCGCCACGCAATACGAGGTCGTACAAGGCCAAATCAACCCAGTTAACATTATTGATATCGGTTTGTTTGATAGCAACAGCCAAGAGGCTAGGCCAGAGCGGTGGTTACGCGCACCCAGTAAAAAGAGTACAGGGCTATTTAAAGAGGCGCACGACGATGGCATCATCAACTTCACCATTGCGCTCCCCATGCCGCTCAGCTATGACAAACTAGAGCCTAAACTCGAATGGCTATGCAAGACTCACGGCGAACGACTACTTAGACTTAAAGGCATTATCCATGCTGAAGACCAGCCAGACCCAATTGCTGTCCACGCCGTGCATAAAACACTCTACACACCAACAACGCTTACGGGCTGGAAAGAAGAAAAGCCGACTTCTCGGCTTGTGTTGATTGGTAAAGGCTTAGATGAAGTTGAGATTAGAAATGAAATGATGCGGATTTAGTACTATTTCAAATCATCCCAAATCTTATCCAGCCGTTTAGTCGATACAGGAAATGGTGTTTTAAGTTCTTGAGCAAACAAAGACACGCGAAGTTCTTCTATCAACCAACGATAATCTGCTAAC
>CAIQFD010000016.1 GCA_903870995.1 uncultured Methylophilaceae bacterium
TCCTTGTGGTATTCGTTAGGGCCATACACATTGAAGAACTTAAAGCCTTGCCATTGAGGAGGGCTGTTGTGCGCGCCTTGTTGCAAGGCCCATTGGTCAAAGTATTGTTTTGAATACCCATAGCCATTGAGTGGGCGAAGCGTATTAATGTCGCAAGCATCATCGTAACCTTGCTCGCCTGCGCCATAAGTAGCTGCTGAGCTGGCATATAAAAACGGTACTTTGTTTTCAGTACACCAATCCCATAAAAACTGGCTGTAGCGAATATTGTTTTGGACTAATTTATTGAAGTCGCGCTCAGTCGTTGCGCTAATCGCGCCCATGTGGATGATAGCGTCGATTTTAGGTTTGCCCGTTAAAAAGCAAGCTAGTTCGCTTTTGTCTAAGTAATTAGCGTAACGGCGCTTGACAAGATTTTGCCATTGTTCAGGGTGCTGGATATCGTCCACAATCACCAAGTCATCTCGACCTAGGTTGTTGAGATGCCAAGCAATCATGCTCCCTATCATGCCTGCGCCGCCAGTTATAACTATCATCTTTGCGTACCTGTTTTTGGTTGCTAACTTTGCTTAAAGCAAACTAATTCCAACATTATAAACGCTTAGCCTAGATTTAGGCCTTTTCGCTTAATGCCTGAGCGCGTTGTGCAGTGAGCTTAGATTGTTTCTCAGCCTCTTGTGCATCCCATTCAGTGCTTACCCAGCCATGCAAGTTTTCCATGGCAATATCGCACATGGCGTTGATCCAAGCTTCACGGCCATTCAGGCATGGAATATAGTGGTAGTCACCACCACCATTGCTTTGGAAAATATGCTTACCTTCCATGGCAATTTCTTCTAGTGTTTCTAGGCAGTCGCTGCTAAAGCCAGGGCAGATGACATCAATGCGCTCAGTTTTGGCTTTGCCCAAGTCTTCTAAGGTGCTTGCCAAATAAGGCTTGAGCCACTCTTGTTTGCCAAAACGCGATTGGAACGCGATTTGATATACGTCTTTGCTAAGGTTAAGTGCTTCAGCTAATAAACGGCCTGTTTTCATACATTCGCAGTGATAAGGGTCACCTTTAAGCAAGTGGAACTTCGGCACGCCATGAAAGCTCATGACGAGTTTGCTTGGTTTGCCGTGCGTTGCCCAATGGTCTAAAACGCTACTCGCCAATGCTTGAATATAAGCAGGGTGGTCGTGGTAATTGCGGATCGTGCGAATCGCTGGGACGTTGCGCGTTTTGAGTAAGACTTTCCAAATGGCATCTAAAGAGGCCGCCGTGCTACTTGCTGCGTATTGTGGGTAAAGTGGAAACACTAAAATCTTGTTACAGTGCAGCGCTTTGAGTCGCTCAATGGCGGAAGCCATACTTGGGTTGCCGTAGCTCATGCCAAGCTCAACTACATAAGGCGACGCAATGCGTTGGCTTAAAAAACCTGAGAGTAGTTTCTTTTGATTTAGCGCGTTGACCATTAAAGGTGAACCTTCGCTTGTCCACACCATGGCGTATTTTTCGGCTGATTTTTTTGGGCGCACTACCAAAATAATGCAATGCAAAATCCAGCACCAAATAAACCGTGGAATTTCCACAATGCGCCTGTCCATTAAAAACTGGCCTAAGTATCTTTTAAGTGATTTAGCATCTGGCGCATCTGGCGTGCCAAGGTTGGCCAATAAGATACCGACCTTTGCTTGGTCGCCATGTTGATAAGGAGGTTCTGCTTTGTAATAAGCCATTTGTTGGTCTTTATAAAATTAACGTTAAGTATTAGATAGCGCGTTTGAAAGAAGTTTCGCAGTGATATCCACAATCGGGATAACGCGTTCGTAAGCCATGCGGGTTGGGCCTATCACGCCTAGTGTGCCAACCACTTGGCCGTCTGCTTCGTAAGGGGCGGTCACCATGCTGCATTCGTCTAGAGGTAAATAGCCGCTTTCGCCGCCAATGAAAATCTGAATGCCTTCGGCGCGCTGGCTGTTATCAAGTAATTGCATGAGCGAAGTGCGACGCTCGAATATCTCAAAAAGCTTACGCAATGAAGTGACGTTGGTGGACAAATCGTCCACCTGTAATAAGTTGCGCTCGCCTGAAATCACTACATTATCTTTATCTTCATCGAGTGCCTTGCCACTTGCATCAAGTGCTGCGGCCATGAGGCGCGTCATATCAGATTGCATTTGCTTGAGCTCTTCATGCAGTTTTTGCTGCGCCTGCTCAAAAGTAAAGCCTGTGTAGTGCTGATTAAAGAAATTAGTGGCTTGCACGAGTTCAGATGCTGTGTAAGGTTTGTCAGTGAGAATAATGCGGTTCTGCACATTGCCATCGGTGGTGACGATAATCACTAAAATGCGTTTTTCAGATAAGGGCAAAAATTCCAAATGCTTAAACGCAATGCTTTTGCGTTTAGGGATCATGACTAA
>CAIQFD010000017.1 GCA_903870995.1 uncultured Methylophilaceae bacterium
TAAAATCCAATGTTTTTAAGCCTGTTCCACTTGAAGCAATTTGAGGTAAATCAATGTCTGCTGATATAAATCCAAAAGAAATGCAAAAGTCTGCAGATAACGCCTGTAAGTTAATGAAGGTGTTATCGAATAGAGATCGATTGTTATTGCTTTGTCAGATTAATATGGGTGAGAAAAGCGTAGCGGAGCTTGAAAGTATTTTAGAAATTCATCAGCCCACACTATCGCAACAGTTGACTGTACTTAGAACCGAAGGCTTAGTAAAAACGAGAAGAGACGGTAAAAAGATTTATTACTCTCTGTCCAGTGAGATTGCAGCTTCTGTAATGTCTTTGCTGTATAGCCACTTTTGTGAAGAATAAAAGTAACTAACCGATTCTAGCCAACTGCTGTTGCCCAGCCTTGATCTTCTGACGGGCTTTCTCAGCTTTAATAGCTTTCTGTGTTGTCTTAACTTGATTCTTCATGCCTTGGATCCGCGCCTTTTCAACCGTAAAAACTTTTGACGTTCAATTTGAGAAACGTCGGGATTCCCGACACTTCTAGCGTTAATAGTTTTGACACTTACCCAACAAAAACCACACATCAGGTCTGCATTGAAATTTTGGACGAAAAAAATGGCTACGTTTTCACGTAACCATTTCTTTTTATTGGTGGGCTGTGCGGGGATCGAACCCACGACAAACGGATTAAAAGTCCGCTGCTCTACCAGCTGAGCTAACAACCCAATTAATTAACCCGAAAGCTAACTAACGAAAGGGCGCAATTATCCATAAAATATTGCTTCCCGTCAATCAAAGTCTAGCGTAAACCTGGAAATTTTCCTTGCATAGCTCGCATCATCTTACCCATTCCACCTTTTGCGAGCATTTTCATCATCTTTTGCGTTTCTTCAAACTGATTAAGTAAGCGGTTAACATCCTGCACTTGAAGCCCCGCTCCCATTGCAATACGGCGCTTGCGCGTTGCTTTAATTAGCTCTGGTTTTTTACGCTCCAACGGAGTCATGGAGTTAATAATACCCTCAATGCGACGAATAGCTTTGTCACCATCATCACTATTCATCTTCCCCGCCATTCCTGACATTTGGCTTGGAAGCTTATCCATAAGCGCGCTCATACCACCCATATTACGCATTTGGACCATCTGCATTTTAAAATCTTCCAAGTCAAAGTTTTTGCCCGACTTTACTTTATCTGCGAATTTTTTAGCTTCGTCTAAATCAACATTTTTTTGCGCTTGCTCAATCAGTGAAAGCACATCACCCATTCCAAGCACACGTGAGGCCATGCGCTCAGGGTGAAATGGCTCTAGACCATCAACTTTCTCACTCACACCGATAAATTTAATTGGCTTGCCAGTCACATGGCGCACAGAAAGCGCTGCACCTCCGCGTGAGTCACCATCAAGTTTAGTTAATACAACTCCAGTAAGGGGTAACGTTTCGCCAAATGCTTTGGCTGTGTTAACGGCATCTTGACCTTGCATCGCATCAACTACAAAAAGGGTTTCAATTGGATTTAGCAATGTATGCAAGTCTTTGATTTCAGACATCATAGCTTCATCAATACCTAGTCGACCTGCGGTATCGAATATCAATACGTCGTAATAAAACTTTTTGGCATGCGCCAAAGCATCACGAGCGATGTCTTGAGGCTTTTGACTTACGTTTGAATCGAAACAATCTACTTCCAAGTCATTTGCGAGAGTTTTTAATTGTTCAATCGCAGCAGGACGATAAATATCCGCACTCGCAAGTAATACTTTTTTCTTTTGCTCTTTTAATAATTTGGCTAACTTTGCTGAAGTTGTCGTTTTACCTGAACCTTGCAAACCCGCCATGAGAATAATAGCTGGGGGCACCGCGGCTAAGTTTAAGCCTGCATTTTGCGCACCCATCAGCTTAGTCAGCTCTTCATGCACAACCTGAATAACAGCCTGCCCTGGTGTGAGACTATCAAGCACTTCACGACCTTGTGCACGGACTTTAACTTCAGCAATAAAATCTTTAACGACAGGCAATGCAACATCGGCCTCTAAAAGAGCCATGCGAACTTCGCGCATGGCGTCGGCGATATTGTCCTCACTAAGGCGCGCCTGGCCTCGCAAATTTTTTATAACGCTTTGTAAGCGGCCGCTTAAATTTTCTAACATATTAGGATTGCCTTATTTTTCTTTCAAACTCTTGATGAGTCTAGCGTTAACCTGCCAGAAAGCTCATGTTATAGTATGTGCTCATTCAGAAACATTTTAACTCATATCATTACTTTGATATCAATACTATGCAAGCATCAATCTATTTACCTTATTTGACTGTGATTGTTTTATACAGCGCCGTAGCCATTCTTTTTTGGCGCACATCACGCACACAATTAAAATCAAACAAACATGCCACTTTAATTGCACTTGGGCTTATTATTCACGCGTTTTTGCTCTATCAAGATATTTTTATTGGCGACCTAAATCTTAATATCGCCAATACACTCTCAATGATTTTTTGGTTGACCGTGTTCATCTATTGGATTGCCGACTTCAAGCATGGGCTTCAGAGCTTACAAGCTTTTGTATTGCCGCCAGCTGCTGCGATGGTAGCCCTCCAAGCCAGCTTTCATAACAACATCGTAGTAGCCTTTGCAAACGACCCTCTGTTTATGACACATATTGCTATCGCCCTCCTTGCTTACAGCTTATTTACCTTCGCTGCATTACATGCGCTTTTAATGGCAGCCGCTGAACGCAGTCTGCATCAAAAAACATCACTGATTAAATTACCTAATTTTCCACCAATCATAACCATGGAAACATTGCTTTTCAGAATTATTGGCTTGGGTTTTATATTGCTGACATTTACTTTAATTAGCGGCATGTTATTTTCTGAGCAGATTTTTCATCAAGCGCTAAAATTCAACCACAAAAATATATTCACGATAATTTCATGGCTGATTTTTGGTAGTCTACTATTAGGAAGAGCTCGCTACGGCTGGCGAGGTCGCACAGCCATTCGTTGGACTCTCACAGGCTTTGCTGTGCTGCTTTTAGCTTATGTTGGCAGTAAGTTTGTACTTGAGGTATTACTAGGTCGCTAGGTTTTTTTTAGCGAAAAGCTAGTCTAGCGCAAGCTGATAATTGGCCAACCTTGATCTTTGGCATAGGCATCTAGCACAGGGTCTGGATTCACAGCTACCGGATTATCCACCAGTTTCATCAATGGTAAATCATTGTGAGAGTCGCTGTAAAACCAAGATGCACTAAAGTCTTTTAACGTCTGTCCGCGTTCAGCAAGCCATTCATTCAAGCGCGTAATTTTTCCGTGCTGAAAACTAGGCGTACCTACCACTTTACCCGTAAATTCACCATTCACTTCTTCGGGCACGGTGCCAATCAAATTGGAAATGCCAAATGCATTAGCAATTGGCCCCGTCACAAAACTATTAGTAGCAGTAATAATCAACAAGACATCGCCGTTCGCACGGTGCTTCTCAACTAGTGCACGAGACTTTTCCGTCATCATTGGCTGAATTTTGGTTTGCATAAACTTCAAGTGCCAAGCGTCAAGCTGCGCTCTTGGATGATTGCTTAAAGGCTTAAGCTGGAACTCCAAAAAGGCTTTAATATCAAGCTTACCTACTTTGTAATCAGCGTAGAATTGATCGTTAATACTGGCGTGTGCCGCACGGCCTACCACACCGATATCAATTAAAAACTCACCCCATTGATAATCACTATCGCCCGCCAATAGCGTGTTATCCAAATCAAAAATTGCTAAATCCAATGCCAATCCCCTTGATGGAAAAAGCCCCCGAGTATTGGGGGCTTAATCTTTAACTAAATATGCTATTAAATTTAAGGCCGCTAAATTTGTGGATGTGCTCGCTCTGATTTGGCATGAAGTTTATTCAAGCCATTCAAATATGCTTTTGCTGAAGCAATCACAATATCAGTATCAGCACCTTGACCATTGACAATGCGACCACCCTTGGCAAGGCGCACGGTAACCTCACCTTGTGCGTCAGTACCACTAGTAATATTGTTCACTGAATACAAGAGCAATTCAGCACCACTACTTACAATCTTCTCAATTGCCTTAAACGCTGCATCTACAGGGCCGCCGCCATCGGCTTCAGCGCGCTTTTCAGCACCGCTATCAAGCACAGCAACAACCGCATGCGGTGTTTCACCAGTTTGCGAGCACACTTGCAAGTAAGCTAACTTAAAATATTCAGTATCGTCACTAACAAAATCATCACTCACCAAGGCTTGAATATCTTCATCAAAGATTTCAGACTTTTTATCAGCCAAAGTCTTAAAGCGAGCAAAGGCAGCATTCAAGGCTTCTTCGCCATCTAAAGTAATGCCCAACTCATCCAAACGCGATCTAAACGCGTTACGGCCAGACAATTTACCCAAAGTTAATTTATTGGCATTCCAACCCACATCTTCAGCACGCATAATTTCGTATGTTTCACGGAATTTCAATACGCCATCTTGGTGAATGCCGCTCTCATGAGCAAAAGCATTGGCACCAACCACGGCTTTATTTGGCTGAACTGGATATCCGGTAATCGTAGAAACCAATTTAGATGTCGGCACGATTTGTGTAGTATCAATCGATGTTTCCAAATTAAAAACATCGCGGCGCGTTCGTACCGCCATCACCACCTCTTCCAAGCTAGCATTCCCAGCGCGTTCACCCAAGCCGTTAATCGTACACTCCACTTGGCGTGCACCACCCATGACCGCAGCTAATGAATTGGCCACTGCCATACCTAAGTCATTATGGCAGTGCGTTGACCACACAACCCTGTCTGAATTTTTAACGCGCGCAATTAATTGTTGCATGCGCTCACCCCAAAGTGCTGGTATTGAATACCCAACGGTATCTGGCACATTAATTGTTTTAGCACCGGCTTCAATCACCGCGTCAAATACTTGGACCAAAAAATCCATATCAGAGCGCACCGCATCCTCTGCAGAAAACTCAACATCATCGGTATATTCCAAAGCCCATTTCACCGCTTGCACGGCACGAGCCAACACTTGGTCTGGCGTCATGCGCAATTTGTTTTCCATATGAATAGGTGATGTCGCAATAAAGGTATGAATACGCCCTTTTTTTGCCGGCTTAATCGCTTCACCAGCTCGTCGAATATCATTTTCATTAGCGCGCGCTAATGAACACACAGTCGACTCTTTAATGATTTCAGCTACTGCATGAATAGCGTCAAAATCACCAGGGCTGGCTGCAGCAAAGCCTGCTTCAATGACGTTTACACCCAACTTTTCAAGCTGGCGCGCAATACGGATTTTTTCTTCTTTAGTCATCGCGGCACCCGGGCTTTGTTCACCATCGCGCAACGTTGTATCAAATATGATTAATTGATTATTTGTTGTCATTTTATTTTTCCATCTAAATTTTTACAGCAATACCCGTTATGCGTTAGTCATAACGGCATGGCAAATCTATATATGAGGTGTGCTTAAGTATACTGCCTAAGGCAGTAGCGCTAGACGTAATAAAGCACCAGCCAAGAAATGGCTGGAATTTGAACAAGCTGATGTGTAACTGTTTAATAACATAACGAAATAATATCATGCTTTTTTATTTAACTTAGGACAATTAAATTTATTGGCCTGATAAGTTTTCTAATTGTTCATCCGCCGCTTTTTTACGCTTTGAATATTGCATCAACCACAATACATAACCAGATAACCCATACACCAAAGCCACAAAAAACAAGACTTCCGGTGGGCTGTAAGAGATCAATACGAATGCCAAAACAATTAACAAAATCACTACAAATGGGACGCTGTTTTTGAGATTAATCTCTTTACCACTATAAAAACGCAAATCTGAAACCATAGACAAGCCGGCAAATAATGTTACCGACCAAGCAATCCATTTCATTTTAAACCATGGGTAAAACTCTAAATCGCCTGAGATGTCATTATCAAATGCTACCCAAACCAAACCTGCCAACAACGCAGCAGCAGCGGGACTGGGTAAGCCTTGGAAATAGCGTTTATCAGCGCTACCCAGCTTAGTATTAAAACGTGCCAAACGTAAGGCAGCACTGACACAATAAATAAAAGCAGCAATCCAGCCTAATTTACCCATAGGCTTAAGCGCCCAAACATAAACCACCAGCGCTGGTGCAACGCCAAATGAAACCATATCCGACAAACTATCATATTCAGCACCGAATGCACTTTGCGTATTGGTCATACGTGCAACACGCCCATCTAAGCCATCCATCACCATTGCAATAAAAATGGCAGCCGCTGAATGTTCATATTTACCGTTCATTGCTTGCACGATAGCGTAAAAGCCTGCAAACAGTGCCGCAGTCGTAAACAAATTCGGCAAGAGATAAATGCCGCGCTCACGCAAACTTGGTTCTAAAGAACTTCTTTTACGACGAGGACGTGGGGTAACTTCAGCCATCTTGGGGGTTTCCAATAGTAATTTTTGTCTAGTATATCAAAGCCATGCTAAATGAGGATGCTCGGGTATGATAGTATCGCGTTTTGATTGATTAACCCTGACAAACTTGACGCTATTACTTTCATGCAATTCTCTCTAATTACACAAGATGATCAAGCGCGTCGTGGCACGGTAAGTCTTGCACACGGCGACGTACAAACTCCAGCATTTATGCCCGTTGGCACTTACGGCTCGGTTAAATCATTATCGCCGAATGAAATCCACGATATTGGCGCACACATTGTACTCGGCAACACATTTCATTTATGGCTTAGACCTGGTCTAGATGTTATTGCGGCCCATGGCGGATTACACCAATTCATGAGCTGGGATGGCCCTATATTGACGGACTCTGGCGGCTTCCAAGTCTGGAGCTTAGGCGACTTACGCAAGATTTCTGAAGAGGGCGTTAAATTTCGCTCTCCAATTAATGGAGATAGTTGTTTCTTAACCCCTGAAGAGTCGATGCGCATTCAAAAAGTCTTAAATTCAGACATCGTCATGATTTTTGACGAGTGCACGCCCTATCCTGCAACTGTTCAAGAGGCCCGCGACTCCATGCAATTAAGTTTGCGATGGGCGCGGCGCAGTAAAGATGCGCACGAAGGCAATCCAAATGCGTTGTTCGGTATTATCCAAGGCGGCATGTACGAGGACTTGCGTGACATTTCACTCAATGGTTTGACTGAAATTGGGTTTGACGGCTATGCGATTGGCGGCCTCTCTGTAGGCGAACCAAAAGAAGATATGTTGCGTATCCTGGCACATACTGCGCCTAAAATGCCGCAAGACAAGCCGCGTTATTTAATGGGGGTCGGCACACCTGAGGACTTAGTGGCTGCAGTCAGCAACGGCATTGATATGTTTGACTGCGTCATGCCAACGCGAAATGCGCGTAATGGCTGGCTGTTTACACGAAATGGTGACATTAAACTTAAAAATGCACGCCACAAAATGGATACAGGCCCTTTAGATCCTGAGTGCTCTTGCTACACTTGTCAAAACTTTAGCCGCGCTTATTTACACCATTTGCACAGACTGAATGAGATTTTAGGTGCGCGTTTAAACACCATTCACAATCTACATTACTACCAAGAGCTCATGGCTGGTATGCGCAAAGCGATAGAATCACATTCATTTGAAGCGTTCAAACAAGACTTCGCTGCCAAACGAAGCAGATTGAACCAAGAGGTATAATAGGTAGGCATGGCTAGTCTATGCTAGAATTTCCGACTTAAATAATTGCTTTAAGCTTACTTTTAGAAAGGCTATATCTCATGTTTATTAGCTCTGCATATGCTGCAACTAGCGCCGCCTCATCAGATTGGACAAGCTTTGTCCCAATGGTTGTGATTTTTGTATTGTTCTATTTCATGCTGGTTCGCCCACAAATGAAACAAGCTAAAGAACAACGCGCAATGATTGAAGCACTGAAAGTTGGCGATGAAGTAGTGACATCTAGCGGCATTCTTGGCAAAGTAACCAAGGTAGGTGATAGCGTTGTTAGCCTTGAAATTGCCACCGACATTGTAATCAATGTACAAAAACCAGCTATTCAAGCCAAGTTAGAAAAAGGCACGATTAAAGCGCTTTAATTCATATTCACTCAACACCATAGGCTTGGGAATAACAAGCCTATATCACAGACCTAAACGCGAGCCGCATCATGAATCGTTACCCATTGTGGAAATACATCTTAGTGTTAACAGTCCTTTTATTAGGTCTTGTTTATTCCATGCCAAATATTTTCGGCGAGTCTCCAGCGGTACAAATTACTACCGCTAAAGCGACTTCAAAACTAGACCCTGCTTTAATGGACAAGGTTGAAGGTGCCCTTAAACAAGAAAACATTAAGATTGATGCCATTTTCATGGACTCAACAGGCGTAAAAGTTCGATTCGCAGATGCCGACACCCAAATCAAAGCAAAAGACGTACTCAAAAACAACTTAGGTAAAGATTATGTGATTGCATTGAATTTGATTTCACGCTCACCAAGCTGGCTAAGTAACATCCACGCGCGCCCAATGTATTTGGGGTTGGACTTGCGCGGTGGCGTGCATTTCTTACTTCAAGTCGATATGAAAGCCGCTTTAGACAAAGCTGCTGATCGTTATGTTGGAGACTTCCGGGCATCACTGCGTAAAGAGCGCATTTCATACTCTGGTGTTGCGCGCGATGAACAAAGCATTCAAATCAAGTTCACCGATGCAAAAGAGCTCGCAAAAGCACAAAAAATTATCAGCAATGACTTTCCAGATTTGACCCTTAAAGAAAGCAATAATACGCTTATTGCAACATTGAATTTGCAAGCGCAAAAACGCATTCAAGAGTTCGCACTCAAACAAAATATTCAAACACTTCACAACCGTATTAACGAGCTTGGCGTGGCTGAGCCTATCATTCAACAACAGGGCTTAGATCGCGTTGTCGTTCAACTACCAGGCGTGCAAGATACTGCCAAGGCTAAGGAAATTTTGGGCCGTACCGCAACCCTCGAAATTCGTTTGGTTGATGAAGAAAAAAGCGACCCAACGACCCTTGACCAAGCAAGTAAAGGGCAAACACCATTTGGCGATGAATTCTTTATGGATCGTAACGGCCAGCCTATCCTAGTGAAAAAGAAAGTTGAACTCACAGGTGAATACATTACCGATGCAGGCCCTGGCGCTGACCAACAAAGTGGCCGCTCAACGGTTAATGTCACACTTGATGGTCGTGGCGCACGCATCTTTAGACAAGTGACTAAAGACAACGTCGGCAAGCGCATGGCGATTTTATTAATCGAAAAAGGCCAAGCCGAGGTAATTACTGCGCCAGTAATTAACGAAGAAATTGGCGGTGGTCGTGTACAAATTTCTGGCATGAACAACGCCCAAGAAGCGACTGACATTTCACTACTACTTCGCGCTGGAGCACTTGCTGCGCCAATGGACATTATTGAAGAGCGCACAGTAGGCCCAAGCATGGGTGAAGAAAACATCAAACGTGGTATGCACTCAACCATGTGGGGCTTTGCAGCAATCGCTGTATTTATGATTATTTACTACGTGATGTTTGGTGGCATTTCAGTGGTCGCGCTAGGTATAAACTTGTTATTACTGCTAGCGATACTTTCAATGCTCCAAGCCACATTGACATTACCAGGCTTAGCAGCGATTGCACTGACATTGGGGATGGCAATTGATGCCAACGTGTTGATTAACGAACGCATCCGTGAAGAGTTACGCAGCGGCAATTCAGCACAAGCATCGATTCATGCTGGTTACGACCGGGCATTCGATACGATTTTGGACTCAAACGTCACTACCATGATTGCTGGTTTAGCCTTGTTCATGTTTGGTTCAGGTCCAGTAAAAGGCTTTGCTGTGGTTCACGTGCTTGGTATTTTAACTTCGATGTTCAGTGCCGTTGTGGTTTCACGCGCGATTGTGAACTTGGTATATGGCTATCGCCGCAAAATTAACAAACTGGCGATTGGTTAATCCCAACCATCAAACTAACGATTCTCAAATAAAACGCTGATTAAGAGTAAAGATTATGGAAATTTTTAAGATTAAAAAAGACATTCCGTTTATGAGCTATGGTCGTCTAACCACAGCCATTTCATTGATTACCTTTTTGTTTGCAGTGTTTTTCCTTGCAACTAAAGGCTTAAACCTAGGTGTCGATTTTACTGGAGGTACTGTAGTTGAAGTAAGCTACCCGCAGTCAGCCGACCTTGTGAAAGTGCGCCACGCAGTTGATAGCATTGGACTTAACGAAGCCACAGTACAAAACTTTGGCTCTAGCCATGACGTAATGATTCGCTTGCCGCTTAAAAAAGGCGTGACATCAGCACAGCTCTCAGAACAAGTGCTCTCTGCATTGAAAAAAGAAGATGGTGCGGTTGAAATGCGTCGCGTTGAAACAGTTGGTGCCCAGGTAGGTCAAGAGCTTTACGAAAATGGCGCCTTAGCACTATTACTAGTTTCTATCGGCATTATGGCTTACCTGGCCTTACGTTTTGAATGGCGCTTTGCAGTTGCGGCAATCATCGCGAACATGCATGACGTGATTATTATTCTTGGCTTCTTTGCATTCTTCCAATGGGAATTTAACCTCACTGTGCTTGCAGCGATTTTGGCGGTATTGGGTTATTCAGTGAATGAATCTGTAGTGGTATTTGACCGAGTACGCGAAAACTTTAGAAAAATGCGTAAAGCGACAGTAGTCACTGTGATTGATAATGCAATTACACGCACCATGTCACGGACTGTTATCACCCACTTCTGTACGCAATTAATGGTACTTTCTATGTTGTTATTTGGCGGTGAAACACTGCATAACTTCTCATTAGCGCTGACTATTGGTATTTTATTTGGCATCTACTCTTCAGTATTGGTTGCTTGCCCAATCGCCTTGTATTTAGGTGTTTCTCGTGAGAACTTAATTACTGGTGCCGAAAAGAAAGAAACCGTCGACGAGATGCCTTGACAAGCCAAGGTCAAAGCGAGGAAACTTAAGCATTACATTCGATAAATACCTCTCTTGGACGACATCTCGATACAGATGCAATTCCTAATTCTAGGATTGCTTATTTTACTAGCGGCGTTTTTTTCCAGCGCCGAAACCAGCTTAATGACCCTCAATCGTTATCGCCTGCGCCATCTTGCAAAAGATGGCCATCGCGGAGCACGATTAGCGCAAGCCCTCCTTGCTAAAACAGATCACCTGTTAGGGGCCATTCTTCTTGGCAACACATTTGCGGCAGTTGCAATTGCCACCATCAGTGATGACATCAGTTTAAAACTGCTAGGCGAAAGCAATACTGGCTTATTCGCTGGTACGCTCATCGTGACTTTTGTCATTTTGGTGTTTGGTGAAATCACGCCAAAAGTCATCGCGGCTGCTCATGCAGAAAAAATTGCATTCGCTTACAGCTATGTACTTTACCCTGTCACTAAAGCCATTTACCCCGCAATTTGGTTCATTAATCTTTTTGTCACAGGCTTGCTAAAACTATTCAGAATTAAAGTTAACTTCAGCGAAGTATCACACGCCGTTTCTACAGAAGAGCTACGTAGCATCGTGAGCGAAGCAGGCAGTTATATCCCACAAAAGAATAAGGCGATTTTGCTTAACTTATTTGATTTAGAAAATGCGACAGTTGATGATGTCATGACTGCGCATACGCAAATTGAAGATGTTGATCTTGACACACCTTTTGAGGAGTTGATTCAGCAAATTTCCTCTAGCAACCATACCCGATTATTAGTAAAACAAGGGGCTGAAGAAGAAATTGTCGGCATTATCCATATCCGCAAAGTGATTAACCAACTGCGCAATGGTGAACTGACGACTGAGGGCTTACGCGAAGTGATAAGCGAGCCCTACTTCATCCCCTCAGGCACCCCACTTTACACGCAAATTCAGCAGTTCCAAGAGCATCACCAGCGCATGGCTTTAGTTGTCGACGAATACGGTGAACTGAAAGGCTTAGTTACACTCGAAGACATATTGGAGGAAATTATTGGTGACTTCACCACACAATCACCACTTCGCGCTAATACCTTCCATCAAGAAGATGACGGCACTTGGGTTGTCGATGGTAGCTGCTCATTACGCGACTTGAACAAAAAACTAGGTCTTAATTTACCAATCGATGGTCCAAGAACATTAAATGGCTTAGTACTAGAGCACTTTGAGGATATCCCTGAACCTGGCACCAGCATTCGGATTGGCGATTGCGCTTTAGAAATTATGCAGACACAAGATAAAATTGTAAAAAGTGTTCGCCTCATGCCACTAGGCGACAACAGTCAAGACTAACTTACCTGCTAAAACCACATTCATTTCAGGCTTGAATTTTTTTGTATTAAGCTCAATATAGGAACATACATGGCTGGCATTAAGCATCAAGAACACATACTAGAGGCGACTAAAACACAAAAGCCTAAGCCGCCCTCAATGTATAGCGTGTTGATATTTAACGATGATTACACTCCAATGGAATTTGTCGTCGAAGTACTAGAGCGTTTTTTTAACAAAAACCGTGAACAAGCGACGCAAATTATGCTCCAAGTACACACTAAAGGCTCTGGTATTTGTGGTATTTACCCGCTAGATATTGCTGAAACCAAAGTCACTCAAGTCTTAGGATTCGCAGAAGAGCACGAACATCCTTTGCAATGTAATATGCAAGAAATTTAATTAAATGAGAAGTTAAAAGGTAGTAATCATGATTGCTCAAGAACTAGAAGTTTCTCTACACATGGCCTTTATGGATGCTCGTCAAAAGCGCCATGAGCTGATTACGGTTGAACATTTGCTACTCGCAATGATAGACAATCCAACATCTGCTGACGTATTGCGGGCATGTGGCGCCAACTTAGATAACCTTCGCTCAGAGCTAAATCATTACATCGAAGAACACACCCCTATGGTGGGTGGTGATGAAGAAGTCGACACACAACCAACATTAGGCTTTCAACGCGTTATTCAGCGCGCCATCTTGCACGTACAATCATCTGGCAAAAAAGAGGTGACAGGTGCTAATGTATTAGTTGCGATCTATGGTGAAAAGGATTCGCACGCAGTATTTTTCTTGCACCAACAAGGGGTAACACGTTTAGACGTTGTGAACTATATTTCCCATGGCGTTGCTAAAGTGGCTGAAGAAGCAAAGCGTGCTGAAACTGAACAAACAGCTGAAGCCGATGCACCACCAGCAAGTGCTTTGGATAGTTATACCCAAAACCTTAATGAACAGGTGCTTGCAGGCAAGATAGACCCTGTGATTGGTCGTGACAAAGAGCTTGAACGTGTAATTCAAACGCTCTGCCGTCGCCGCAAAAACAATCCACTATTAGTTGGTGAAGCAGGCGTTGGCAAAACGGCCATTGCTGAAGGCTTGGCTCGCCGCATTGTTGAGAAGTCAGTCCCTGAAGTCCTCGCAAACGCCGTAATTTACTCACTCGACATGGGTGCTTTATTGGCTGGCACAAAATACCGTGGTGATTTTGAACAACGCTTAAAAGCGGTGATGAAAAAATTAGAAGAGCAGCCTGATGCAGTTCTTTTTATTGATGAAATCCACACCTTGATTGGCGCAGGCGCAGCTAGTGGCGGTACTTTAGATGCTTCAAACTTGCTTAAACCTGCACTTTCAAACGGCTCGCTCAAATGCATAGGCGCAACCACCTATCAAGAATATCGCGGCATTTTTGAAAAAGACCATGCACTATCACGTCGCTTCCAAAAGGTAGATGTCGAAGAGCCAAGCATCGCTGAAACGGTGCAGATTCTTAAGGGATTAAAATCCCGCTTCGAGAAGCATCATAGCGTGAAATACACACTTGGCGCACTCAACACGGCAGCTGAACTTTCAGCCAAATACATTAATGACCGCCATTTACCAGATAAAGCGATTGATGTGATTGATGAAGCAGGTGCCGCACAGCGAATTTTGCCTAAATCCAAGCAAAAAAAAGTCATTGGCGACAAAGAAATTGAAGACATCATCGCTAAAATTGCACGCATTCCGCCTAAAAATATTTCCAGCGATGATCGTAACGCACTCAAAACACTAGACCGTGATTTGAAAGCCGTTGTGTTTGGACAAGACAAAGCCATTGAGTCACTTGCATCTGCCATTAAAATGGCGCGTAGCGGTCTTGGCAGCCAAAATAAACCTATCGGCTCATTCTTATTCTCAGGCCCAACAGGTGTTGGCAAAACTGAAGTGGCAAAGCAACTCGCCTATACACTAGGTATCGAATTAGTGCGATTTGATATGTCCGAATATATGGAACGTCATGCCGTTTCACGCCTAATTGGCGCGCCTCCTGGCTATGTAGGATTTGAGCAAGGTGGCTTAATGACCGAGGCAATCACCAAACATCCTTATTGCGTATTGCTATTAGACGAAATCGAAAAAGCACATCCTGATATCTACAACATCTTGCTACAAGTGATGGATCACGGCACGCTCACCGACAACAACGGTCGCAAAGCAGACTTCCGCAATGTCACCATCATCATGACAACTAACGCTGGTGCGGAGTCTCTTTCAAAAACCACGATAGGCTTTACCCAAGGTAAGCAAGCGGGTGATGAAATGGCTGAGATTAAGCGCTTATTTAGCCCTGAATTCCGGAACCGTTTGGATGCCACGGTTTCATTTGCACCCCTTTCACAAGAAATTATCATGCGCGTAGTGGATAAATTCCTGATGCAATTAGAAGACCAATTACACGAGAAGAAAGTGGAAGCGAGCTTTAGTGACAAACTAAAAGCTTATTTAGGTAAAAAAGGCTTCGACCCACTTATGGGTGCCCGCCCAATGTCTCGCTTAATTCAAGACACCATTAGACGAGGCTTGGCAGATGAATTGTTATTTGGCAAGTTAGCAAATGGCGGCCATGTATTTGTGGATATTGATGATAAGGATCAAATCACTTTGGATTTTGAAGATATCTCATCAGAGAAGCCTGCAGGAAAATCGGACCATCTGACGGCTGATTTAATGGAGTAAAAATAAAACAATAAAGAAGGGTGCAATAATGAACTGCACCCTTTTTTTATTTTAAAGCCTCGCTCCATACTGGAGACTTCTGCATTACACCGATAAATAATTCGCTACTTAACAAACCACGCAACCAAGCCTTAAGCGCTGGATAATTAGCGCCGTCAAACCATACTTCATCCACCATGGAAAATTGCCGCACAAAAGGAAAAATAGCGATGTCAGCTTTTGAAATTTTGTTGCGACACAGGTAAGTGTTTTCTTGGAGAAGCAATTCCAAATGGCCTAAAAATTGTTCGCCCTGAGATCGATAAACATCAGGAGGATTTTCAGGAAAACGAATCGCGTATTTGTATTGATCCAAAGCCCGTTTAAAAGCACCATCATTAGTCGCAATTAAATCAGCAGTGACTTTCCGCTGTTCTGGCGCTTGAATATTCCACTCATCAGGATCACACTGTTCAATTGCCCAATCCATAACATCTAAGCTCTGCTCAATGGCTTCACCGCTAGCAAGTACTAACACAGGCACAGTTCCTTTGGGCGAAACAGCCAGCATATGTCCTGGCTTCTCTCTCAAAGAAATCTCACGGACTTCAACATCAATATTGGCATAACGAAGTGCCATACGAGCCCGCATGGCATAAGGACAACGACGATAGGAATATAAAACAGGGCGCTGCAAAAGCTACTCAGCGATCAAATGAAGCAGTACGTTACGGGTATGCGACACCAAACGATGCTCATAAAGAAAGATGCCTTGCCACATTCCTAGTGCCACTTCCCCTTCAATAAAAGGAATGGAGATTGATGTCTGAGTTAGGGCACTGCGAATATGCGCAGGCATATCATCAGGGCCTTCTGATGTGTGAATAAACAATTTATCGCCATCAGGTACGAGGCGTGCAAAAAAGCTTTCCATATCTACCAACACATCAGAATCGTAATTCTCATTAATCAAAATACTGGCTGAGGTATGCTGGACATAAAGCGTCAGCAAGCCCATTTTGAGACCGCTATTCTTGATCCAAGCAAGCACTTGAGGGGTTATGTCGTACAAACGACGACCGTTCGTTTTAACGCTAATTGTGTGACTAAGCTGTTGCATCCGAATTAGAACCCGAATTGATATCGGAAGCGTGGTCCATAATATGGATAAGGGTAACCCCAATAAGGGTCATAGTAAGGCTGTCTAAGTTGATACTCGCGCTTGAGCTTTTGCTGTTCTTGGAGTTTAGTTTGCTCGCGCTTATTTAACTCCTCAGCAAAACCATCACGTATCGCCTGTTCATGGCTAGCCTGAATGTAATCGAGCACTTTTGCGTCCACGCCTTTTTTACTCATCTCCAACACTTGGGATGGCGTTAAGGCATATTGCGATTGGCTCTCTTTAATTTTTCGAATAATTTCTTCAGCAAGCACTTTAGCTTGCGAAAGCTGAATAATGTCATCCAAGCTCAAATTAGGCACAGACTTAGGCATAATGCGCTCAAGTTCTTCTGGCGAAATACGCTGAATTTGTGGCACTTGTTCAGGCGCGCTAGCACAGCCAGCGACCAATACTAGCGCCGCCAACCATGCTAAATGCTTACCTAAAAAACGCACACCATTCATATATCAACCTTACTTGGTAAACAACATCTTCCCACCTTTAAAGTCTACCTTAATGGTATCTTTTGGTGCGAAATTACCCGCCAAAATTTCACGAGAAAGTGGGTTTTCAAGTTCACTTTGAATCGCACGTTTTAGTGGTCTTGCACCGTAAACCGGATCAAAACCCGCATTGGAGATTTCAGACAATGCAGCATCACTCACCTCTAATTGCATATCCATTGCCGCCAAGCGTTTTGCCAAATATTGCAATTGAATACCAGCAATCGCTTTAATGTTGCTTTCACCCAATGCGTGAAACACAACAATTTCATCAATACGATTGATAAATTCTGGGCGGAAATGTGTTTTGACTTCGCCCATCACAGCAAGTTTCACCACCTGGTAATCATCACCCTGCATGCCTTGAATCATCTGACTACCCAAGTTGGATGTCATGATGATGACCGTATTTTTGAAGTCCACAGTACGGCCTTGGCCATCAGTCAAACGCCCGTCGTCTAAGACCTGTAGCAAGACGTTGAACACATCAGGATGTGCTTTTTCAACCTCATCAAGCAAAATCACTGAATAAGGTTTACGGCGAACAGCCTCAGTTAACGTGCCACCTTCTTCGTAGCCCACATATCCAGGAGGCGCGCCGATCAAGCGTGACACAGAGTGTTTTTCCATAAACTCACTCATGTCGATGCGAATTAAATGGTCTTCTGAATCGAACAAGAAGCCAGCGAGCGCCTTACATAACTCAGTTTTACCTACGCCAGTTGGACCCAAGAACAAGAAAGAGCCATAAGGACGATTAGGATCGCTCAAGCCTGAACGTGAACGTCGAATCGCGTCAGACACCAAACGGACTGCTTCATCTTGGCCAACTACGCGCTCATGGAGCTTAGTTTCCATTGTCAGCAATTTTGCACGTTCCCCAGTCATCATTTTAGACACAGGAATTCCCGTGGCACGACTCACCACTTCAGCAATCTCTTCAGCGCCAACTTGCGTACGAAGCAGTCTGTTAAGCTTAACTTCGCCCTTGTCCTCTTCCGCCGCAGCATTTTTAAGCTGAGCTTCTAAGGCTGGCAAATTGCCGTATTGCAACTCAGAAACCTTTTGCCATTCACCTTTGCGGGTGGCCTCTTCCATTTGCTGCTTAATCTTTTCAATTTCTTCTTTGATGTGTGCAGAACCTTGAACTTGCGCTTTTTCAGCTTTCCAAACATCCTCTAAATCAGCAGATTCTTTTTCCAAGCGACCGATCTCATCTTCAATCAAAGCAAAGCGTTTTTTAGAGGCCTCGTCTTTTTCTTTGCGTACGGCTTCACGCTCAATTTTCAATTGAATTAAGCGGCGATCAAGTTTATCCAAAGCCTCTGGCTTACTATCAATTTCCATCTTGATGCGCGCGGCTGCTTCATCAATCAAGTCGATGGCCTTATCAGGCAAGAAACGGTCAGTAATGTAACGATGACTTAGCTCTGCCGCGGCCACAATCGCTGGGTCAGTAATCTCCACGCCATGATGTAGTTCGTACTTTTCTTGCAATCCACGCAAAATCGCAATAGTTGCTTCAACGGTAGGTTCGTCCACCAAGACCTTTTGAAAACGGCGCTCTAAAGCTGCATCTTTTTCGATGTACTTACGATACTCATCTAATGTCGTTGCGCCAACACAATGCAACTCCCCGCGCGCCAAAGCCGGCTTAAGCATATTGCCAGCATCCATTGCACCTTCGGCTTTACCCGCACCCACCATCGTGTGTAACTCATCAATAAAGACAATCGTTTGGCCTTCATCCATCGCCAACTCTTTTAGCACTGACTTCAAACGCTCTTCGAATTCACCACGGTATTTTGCACCTGCTAGCAACGCAGCCATGTCTAGCGACAAGACCTTTTTACCTTTGAGTGACTCAGGCACTTCGCCATTCACAATACGTTGCGCCAAACCCTCTACAATCGCAGTCTTACCAACGCCCGGCTCACCAATTAACACGGGGTTATTCTTAGTACGACGTTGTAAGACTTGAATTGCTCGACGAATCTCATCGTCACGACCAATGACAGGGTCTAGCTTGCCCATGCGAGCACGCTCAGTTAAATCTAAAGTGTATTTTTTTAGCGCTTCGCGTTGACCTTCAGCCTCTTGATTATCTACAGACTCACCTCCACGCACGGCGTTAATCGCAGCTTCCAAAGCAGCTTTATTTAGGCCGACTTGTTTCAGCAAGCGGGCAACATCACCTTTATCTTCAGCCAAGGCCAGCAAGAACATTTCACTGGCAATATATGCATCGCCACGTTTTTGGGCGTGCTTATCAGTCAGATTTAATAGATTATTAAGGTCACGAGAAATTGCAACTTCGCCAGAACTCTCAGAGACTTTAGGAAGTTGGTTAATTGCGACTTGGAGGCCGGCTTTAAGGGGCTCAAGATTAACGCCTGCGCGTGCCAACAATGATGACGTACCGCCATCATCTTGACTCAATAAAGCAGACAACAAATGTGCTGCCTCGATACTGGTATGGTCGCTGCCGACAGCCAAGCTCTGGGCGTCGCTCAACGCTTGTTGGAATTTGGTGGTTAGCTTATCAACTCTCATGCCATTGCTCCATCTAGAATATTTGATAGAGACTATATGGGGCAGATGTGGATTATTTCAATGGGTATATTAGAGATTTAGAATTTACTTGCCCAGCTTTTGAGCCAAATCAAATCAGGGCTACCGCTCACGGCTTTTACTTGATGCGCATTATCGTAATAGTAAGTGCGGGGAAGCTCGCCATACCAAGCCTTATCAATGCTATATCTCAGACGTTCTTCGTCAGGCTCAGAAAACTGCCAAGCCTCGTATGCCGCAGGCAGTTTAATTTGTTTCAGAGCTTTTACTACTTCTTGAGTAGTACTTAATCCATCTGCATTCACTAACACCAATTTAATTTTAGGGTGCTGTTTTACAAACTCACCCAAAGTGCTGAGTTCATCCAAACAGTAGGTACAATCCAGCGACCAAAAAGCCATAATCATGGGCTGATCGTGATGTGCCTTTTCAATTTCAACTCGGCTAGATGCCATAAATGGCTTAAGCGGCTCAGCACAAACTTGCTGACTCATCATGAGCGCAAGCATTAAGCTAATTCTTACCAAGCACGACTTCACTATCAGCCTCATTGAGCAACCTTTAGCCATGCCAAGCCGTCCACTTCCGTATTCCAAGCCAAATAGGCTTGCCCATCTTTTAGCAATAGTTGAGGATAATCTGACTTGCCTTTGGTTTGCGAGATAACAACAGGCGCATTCCAAGAGCGTCCGCCATCGTTAGACTTAGCAAGCTTGACTAGACTTGCTGTATCCGTCATTTCTTTCCAAGCCAGCCAAACTTGTTCGCCATCACTTATTAAGGCTGGATGACCAGCTTGGCTATTAACATCTCCAAAGCGTTTGGCTGGTGATGAAACCCAAGCTTCACCATCCATACGGGCATAAAACAACCCAGCTTTGTCGCCACCATCAAACCATGCCATGTGATAACCCCAGTCTCCACCCTTAGCAATGGCAGGTCCATGATGCGGACAAGCATCAATTTTCCAATTACCAAAACTTGCGCGGTGAACTTTTGGCGTTTTTTCGTTTGCACTTACTTTAGCCATTGCATGATCACGCACACCACCATCAAAAAGATGACGCCACATCATCACGGCATCACCTTGTTCATTGACAAGCATAGCAATACGACAGCATTCACAGCTACTATCCGCCACTTTATGCTCTGCACTAAAGCTCGCGCCTTGGTCATCTGACACCGCATAATAAATGGCTGCGCCGTCATAAGCCTGCTTAGCTTTTTTAGCAGCAATCAAATCGCGCTTGTCTACCCAAGCCACATAAATACGGCCTGATGGAGAAACTGAAAGCGCGTCAAATCGGTGTGTAATCTCAGCACGGTCTTGATGCACAATGCTCGGCTGTGAAAAGGTTTTGCCGCCATCGCTAGAACGCGAAAACCAAATATAACCGCTATATGGCGTTGGTAATGCTTGCGTCCAAGTCACATAAATATTGCCATTTTCAGCAATGGCAATTTTCGGGCGAGCATCGCCATCTGTCCCAATTTTTTGTGCTTGGCTATTAAGCTTTTGCGGAGCAGAGAAATTCAACGAAGCCACTGTTGTAGACTTATCCACCAGCACAAAACCATCTTTTACGCTTGTACGCCAAAGATTACCCTTTGCATCCAGCGCCACAGAAGCCGCCAAAGGCTGTCCATGGTCGTGGCCTTCATGAGCGCCAGCATTGCCTGCCAGCGCAATCACTAAAACTAAACTCAAGATCAGTTTTATTGTTTTCATATACGTATTATACAAACTTAATAATCAAATTTGATTTGGGCATAGAAAGTGCGCTGTGGAAGAGGATGCGATACATAAGCTTTATAGTTTGTGAGGTTATCCACACCAACAGATGCCATCCAACGGTCAGCAAATTTATAATTGGCTTTTACATCCATCAAGAAAAACTGACTCGCAGCTTTGTAAGTATCAGGATTCACATCTGAATTATCCAAGTTGACATACTGCCTTCCGCTATAACGGGCGCCCACACTTAATGTCAGGTCATTATTCACATGGTAATTGGCAACGGCTTTATAGAGCTGCTTGGGAATACGCGGTGCATTTTTCCCCACATAAGTTGGAGCAGCTGCATCCTGCAAAACTTTCGCATCTGCCCAAGTAGCGTTCGCGTGAATATCTAAGCCTGAAATGAGCACATTTTGCCATTCAGTTGCAGCCTCCAACCCGTACGTTCGAATATGGTCTACGTTTTGTGTAAATGTACATTGAGTCGCATTTCCAATAATCGGACAGCTAGCAGTATTAACTGTTTGTGTCTGAGAAAGCAAAGCGTCGTACCTATGCTCATTAAATCCACTAAGTCGAACCAATCCATTAGCAAAGCGCCGCTCCGCCGTAAGTTCAGCAGAAAGCACCTCTTCTGGCTTAAGGTTAGGGTTATTTACAGCAAGAGTATTACCACCGGTGGTTGTCACTTGTTGATAAAGCTCAGTCACCGTTGGAAAACGGAAGGCTTGACCAAAGGCGGCTCTAAAACCCCAGGCAGGCTGAGGTTCAAAATTTAAAGAAATTTTTGGTGAAAGTTTATTAGCTGATTGATTTGGGTAATTAACAAGATTTGCGGATTGATTAAGACCTTCCGTTGCTTGCCAGAACTCCTGACGAGCCCCCAATGTTAAAGACCATTGTGGGTTAAATTGCCATTTATCCTGGACATAGACAGCTTGAGTTTGCGTATTGCCTTGAGATAATGCACTAAAGGTCGTTTTACTCAATGCTGCCCAATCGTTGGTATTTGTCGTTGTACTACGTAATTGGTAATCATCAATATGGTAGCCAAAGTCCAGCGTATGGTTTTGTGGGCGCAGAGTGCCTCGTGCATCAAAAACGGTCCAGCCAGTACCTCTTAAGTCAGTGACTGTGCCCGCACGATTAACATAGGGATTGCCCGTAGAAATTCTTGAGCTTCCGTTGAGGTCTTTTTGATAATCATAATCAGACAAAGTAAACTGCCAATCAAAAAAACCTTTGGTGTTTGACTTCAAATCCAAGGCCTGCATAATATGCAAAGCCTCCGACTTAGCAGGGCTCATCGCAGGCAAAGTGTATTTAACGCCATTAAAACTTACATCCCCCGAATAAATCGGATTATCGTTTGCATCTTTAAGGTAAGTCTGTACATCGGTCTTTCCATCGATGTCCCACAATCCTATGGTATAAGACGCTTTAATTTCATGGGTAAAGTCGTAAGTCACCTTAAATTTAGTATTAATCTGCTCACTTTTATCAATGTTCGTAGCGCCAAAAATAATACGGCTCTTATTTTTTTCACTGATGTCTTGATAAGCACCCGTGACAAGAGTTCCGCCAGCAGAAGCTGCTTTTGCATCACTCACTGCAAAGTCTACAGGCTGCCCCTTGTTATCTAGCCTATCAACACCCAACCAAAAACCAAAGTCATTGATTTTATTGCCGACCGACGCGCTTTCATGATTACCAACGTTAGTCACATCCGTGCCGTACAACTTAAAATTCTGCATAAAGGATTGCACGTTGGCATGTGCCTCAAACTTTTCAGGCATACGCGTATGAATACTAATAACCCCGCCAAATGAATTACCTGCATAAAGTGAAGAGAATGGCCCGTACATCATACTGATGCTTTCGATTTCTTCAGGGCTCGCCATGCCCCAGCGAGGAGGATAGGAGTAGGAGTTGCCAAGGAGGTTAGAAAGCAAAACTCCATCCGCATAAAGCAAACTCTGAGCACTAGAAATTGCCCCGATCGTTCTATTGGCGATTATCCCATTTCTATCCCCAACAAATCGCTCACGCACTTGGATGCTAGGCATATACTTCATTGTCTGTGCCGGCGTTGCCGCATTAACGCTATCCTGGATTTGCTGCCTATCATAGGTTTCAACGGTGGCAGGATGCTTCATAATTCGGCTGTCAATCACCGACCCACGCACTTCCACCTGGTCGATATTAAGTTCTTCCGTGTCAACCGCCCAAGCTTGCTGACTAAACACGGTCGCAATCGTAATGACCAATAGGCCCTTTTTATTATTCGTCATGGTTAAGCCGCCAATCTTGATGCACTTACGGTTTCAGTGATGCTTGGCGTGTAACTCACCAACTCATTCAAATCGCATTGGAAATAAGTACAAAGCTTATCGAGATGGTCTGTTACCGTGTTATAGCCTTTTTGGCGCATCATGCGGTTTAGCGTCATGCGGCTAATGCCTGTGGCGTTAGCCACTTCAAGCAAAGTAATGCGACGGCCCCATTGGGCAGCTTTTGCCGCAATAAGCTCTTTAATTTGTAGGTGAATCATTATGAACCTCAATCAAAAATCTAAAAACACGATGCGTTAATCCATCAGCGCTTTAAGCGCTTACGCATCAATAAAAACTAATTAGATTGAGATTGCAGGTGGGGCGTGAGATGGAGGTGTTACTTGGTAAAACGAACTTGGTAAAACTTGAGCATCAATTTGAATATGCTCGGTTGCATTAATTTCAGCTAAAAATAATGCGATTGATGTTGCAGGAATAGCAATGCTGCCCGCATGCATTGCACAATAAGGGCAATGCTCAAAATGCATAGCCGCTTGGTTTTGGCTTGGGGATTTTTGCGTATCTACCGCTAAATCAACCGTAATAACACGCTTTGCGCCTTGTGCGCTACAAAGCTGTTGCAACAAGGTTGGCTGATTGTTTTTAGCTGGGAAAGCGTGGGAAATGCTAGGTGCAAGGGACGCAAACACAACTGCCAAAATGGCAATCCAACTGGTCAATCTTTTTGTGTAGCGCGTAAACATGGCTTGATTATACTTTAAGGCGTACTAAAAGCTCAATTAGCTAAAAGGCTTTCATATAACGTAAAGTTAGACGTTGATCTTCAAAGTAACCATTTTCAGTTTTGAGATCACTGCCGTATTGCACGGTAAATTTCCCAATAGGATATTTGGCGCTCACAAACACTTGATAGCGATGAACGTCCTTTTCATTATCTTGATTAAGCCCATTAATGGTAGCTTCTGCACCTAAGGTGTAATAGTAAGCGGCCGAAAGCTCATAAACCGGGCTAATCGCATAACTTAGACCCGCTTGTGCATTATATTGCGTACTTTGCTCAAGCTTACCAATAGCGACCGACAGCGGAAGTCGATATTCGGAATTGTCACCCGTCCACACCGCATCAAATGCAACCATGAAATTCATCTTGTCACTTACATGTGTTTGATAAGCCGCTTGCAGGGCAGTTCTATAGACGTTTTCGCCCACATTAAAGTAGCGATTTTTATCATAACTCCCTGTTGGCAAGGATAAATAAGCCCCTAACGCGAAGTAAGTTTGAGTTTCGCGATTAACATAAGGCCAAAAAGCCAACAACAAAGTGGTGTCGCCAACACCTGAATCTCCGCCCGCGGAGGCAAGTGACTTTTGAGGATGCACAGCGCCCGTGGGCACTTGGGCATAGAAATAAGCAGGATATTCAGCAATCTGAAACGAGTGCCCAACACGCCACAAATAAAGGTCAGTTGAAATTTGGCGATTAGTGGAGGCTTTGTCACCATGTGCGTAAAAATCACCACGCTCAGAATGCTGATAAGAAACTTGTACGCTATTAATACCAGCTGGTGGCGGACGTGCATCGTTCGGCTGCAAATCAATCGCATAGGCATTGGCTGATGGCAGCAATATCGCAACACATAGCCAGGCTAATTTTTTAGCTTTGCCTTTATTATCTAAGCGCTTTTTCCACTCTGA
>CAIQFD010000018.1 GCA_903870995.1 uncultured Methylophilaceae bacterium
CGAGGACATTGCTGATTATATTGAGCCGTTCTACAATCGCATCAGGCGCCACTCAACTTTGGGCAATTTATCGCCGGCAGCCTATGAGCAAATGCATCAAAAAGCCTCTTAAATAATGTCCTGCTTTGTTAGACCATTACACTCCTTGAATGTCGCAGAATGGGATATTAAGATTGAACTAAGCATTGTTTCTGATGGTTTAACAGCGTTACTACATATTGCGAAGCATCGCCCTGATATTGTCATTGCAGATTTACGAATGCCAGGTTTGGATGGTTTCGATATGATACATACGCTACACAATGATCCGAGCTTTGGGGAAATGGACATTGTAGTTGTGACGGGAATGCACAAAGAAGAAATCGCTGCCCGTGGTGGTTTGCCTAAAGGGATGACGGTGTTAACCAAGCCAGTTTCATTTGCTACGTTGCAAGGCTATGTGAATGCTAAAGAATCAGCCCGGGCTAGGTTTCAGTAAACAATATTAAAACGACTGCTAGAAAAACTGGGGCTGATCTTTAATCAGCTCCAAACAAATCCCTCGTAAATACTTTCTTCTCAACGCTCTTCAAGTCATTGGTCATTCGATTAGTGATGATGACATCTGACTTTTGCTTAAACGTTTCTAAATCATCATAAACTTTTGAGCTGAAGAACTCAGCCTCTTTTAGCTCAGGTTCGTAGACAATGACCTCAATACCTTTTGCTTTGATGCGTTTCATCACGCCTTGAATGCTAGAGGCTCTAAAGTTATCCGAGCCACTCTTCATAATCAGTCTATACACACCAACAACTTTAGGTTTTAATTTTACAATGCTGTCAGCAATAAAATCTTTACGCGTACTATTGGATTGCACAATCGCGTTGATGAGGTTTTGTGGGACATTGCTGTAATTCGCTAGCAGTTGTTTGGTGTCTTTTGGTAAGCAATAGCCACCATAGCCAAAAGAGGGGTTGTTATAATGGTCGCCAATGCGAGGATCTAAACATACGCCTTCGATGATTTGTTGCGTATTCAGTCCGTGTGATTCGGCGTAGGTATCTAATTCGTTAAAATAAGAAACGCGCATCGCTAAGTAGGTATTCGCGAATAGCTTGATGGCCTCTGCTTCTGCACTGTTGGTCAGTAGAATATCTACATCAGGCTTCATTGACCCTTGTTGTAGCAATGCTGCAAATGTTTTAGCGCGCTCTGATATCTCCCCCACAATAATGCGAGAAGGGTAGAGGTTGTCATAAAGCGCTTTTCCCTCACGTAAGAATTCAGGTGAGAACATGATTTGCGCGTCAGGGAATCGCTGTTTGATGCTGTCTGTATAACCAACAGGCACGGTGGATTTAATCACCATCACTGCCTTTGGATTAATGTGTAGTACGTCTTGAATGACCGCCTCAATAGACTTTGTATTGAAATAGTTAGTCTCTACGTCATAATCCGTCGGTGTCGCAATCACCACAAATTCAACATCTTGATAGGCCAAATTTTTGTCTAGGGTTGCAGAGAGCTTGAGTGATTTATTTTTAAGAAAATCTTCGATTTCAGCATCTGAAATGGGTGAAACTTTGCGATTTAGCATCTCAACTTTTTCAGCCATGATGTCTAAAGCAATCACGTCATTATGTTGTGCCAGTAATACTGCTAAAGATAGGCCGACGTAACCTGTGCCAGCAATTGCAATCTTCATATTAAACCCTAGAGAGTTATTACTTAGTTTACTTTTTTGGCGATTAGCACAGCACTGGTGCCACCAAAAGCGAATGAGTTGGACATTACGGTGTCAACTTTGACATTTTTGCGACCAATGTTTGGCACATAATCTAAATCACACTCAGGATCTGGCTCGGCTAAATGTGCCGTTGGTGGTAAAGATTTTTCTTGAATTGCCATCATGCACGCCACAAATTCTACCGCGCCTGCTGCGCCCATCAAATGGCCATGCATAGATTTTGTTGAGCTAACAGGGATTTTGTTTCCGCAGACTTGCTTAATCGCATTCGTTTCTGTGATGTCGTTGAGTTTAGTGCCTGTGCCATGCGCATTGATGTAATCAAGCTGATTAGCGGTAATGTTGGCTTCAGCAAGTGCCTTACGCATCGCACGAGCTTGCCCCTCAACAGAAGGTTGCGTGATATGGGTTGAGTCGTTGCTACTACCGTAACCAATGACTTCAGCGTAGATTTTTGCGCCTCTAGCAACCGCTCTATCCATATCTTCTAAGACAATCATCCCTGCGCCTTCGCCAAGCACTAGGCCTGAGCGGTTGGCTGAGAAAGGCTTGCATGAAGAGCTTGGGTTAGACTCATCTTCATCTGCTAGTGTACGAAGCGCTTCCCAGGCTTTGATGGTGCCGAAGGTTAATAGTGCTTCAGAGCCGCCAGCTAGCATCACATCTGTGTAGCCGTGTCTGATTTGACGAACAGCTTCACCAATGGCAACAGATGATGATGAGCATGCAGTACAGAATGTAAGGTCTGGCCCAGTAATGCCAAAATCAAGTGCTACTTGTGCACTGGCCGCATTGTTCATTGCCATCAATACGGTAAATGGTTTGAGGCGCCTTGCCTGCTCTTTATAGAGTCTAACGTAGCCCTCTTCAATAGAGGCTGCGCCACCCATGCCGGTGCCAAGATAAACACCAAAGCGTTCTAGGTCTTCTGTTTCTAAATTAAGTCCGGCATCGTTAATGGCTTGTTGACTGGCTGATACAGCAAACTGTGTAACGCGGTCCATGGTGGCCGCTTTGTTTTTTACAAAGTGGGTAAGGGGGTCGTAGTCGTTTATGTAGGCTGCAATTTTGCAATCTAGGCTATCGACAAAGTCTGTTTCCATGCGTTTGATGCCTGATTTTCCTGCCATCAAGTTAGCAAAAAAAGTCTTAGGATCATTTCCTACAGGAGAAAGTACACCAAGACCTGTAACGGCAACGCGTCTAACAGTCATTATTTACCTTGTGCAGCGCGAAGTCGGTCAAGTAAAGACACTACATCGCTCACTGTTTTAATATCAACTTCATCGTTTGGAACTTTGATGCCAAATTTTTCTTCTGCATCAAAAATAATGTCGAATGTGTCTAACGAATCAATTTCGAGCGATTCGAAAGTCGCATCGAGTGTAATTTCTTCTACTGGTTTATCAAATTTCGTTGCGATGATTTCTCGCAATGTTTCAAAAGTGTCCAACTTACTCTCCTAAACTACAGCCGCTTCGGTGGCGACGCATTCTTTAAAAAATTCACCCATACGCAAAGCGATATCGTTCTTACGTTTGTCTAGCGTGAGCACATGATAGGTGTCATCGACCAAGAAAGTCTCTACTTTACGCGATGAAATACGTTTTGCAACTAAATGTGCATTTTTAACACTGGCCATGTCATCTTCTGTTGAATGAACAATCAAAGTAGGTGAAGTTACTTTAGGTAGTGCTTTTTTTGCTGATTTAATCAGTCGTGTACTCTCTTTAATCACCACAGCTGGGGTGTTAAAAATCCCGACTTTTTCAGAGGCCATGGAGTCGCGATTTTCAAGCACTGCGTGCACCAAGGCGCGAGTTCGCTCACATTTAATGCCGTAAGGTGGGGTTTCTTCCCAAGACATAAAGTATTGAAGCGGTGTGTATAAAACAAAGGGTAAAAGTAGCTTACGTTTTAGACGTGGCATATTCCAGCCATCGTAAAAGAAAGTCGTTGAAAGTAGACCGAGCCCATTCACGCGGTCGCCTTTTTCTTCTGCCAATTTAATTGCGATTAAAGCGCCCATTGACAAGCCTGAAACAAATACGCGTTTGTGTTCTTTTTTGAGTGCTTCAAATGCAGCTTCCATCGACTGGTACCAGTCTTGCCAGGTTGAGCGCTTAAGGTCGCCTACCGTGCCACAATGTCCCGCTAGCTGAGGGCAGGCCACGCTAAAGCCTTGCTTGAGCAAGTTTTTAGCGATGTAGCGCATTTCAGCAGGCGTGCCAGTGAGACCGTGAATCAGTAAAACAGCATCTTCACCACGCTTATCGTAAAAGCCTGTTGAGCCCAGACAGTTTTGAATTTCTTGTGTCATGTAATCTTTTTTAATGAACTTACCAAAATTAAATCGGGGCTTACGCCCCGATTTAAACTTTAATTACTCAGCGCCACAGCGTTTAAGTAGTGATTCAAACAACTTGATACCCAGGTCGATTTCCTCTTCTGAAATCAACAATGATGGTGCAAGGGTAATCACGTTCTTCTCGTAGCCGCCAATATCTAGTACTAAGCCGTATTGTTTGCCATCAATCATGATGTCGCCTTTTAAGCCTTCGTTAAACATGCGGTCTGCTAAGGCACGGCTGGCTGTGTATCCGTCTTTTTCGCAAAGCTCGATACGAAGTGCTAAGCCCAAGCCACTTACGTCGCCAACGCACTTCCAACGCGACTTGAGTTCTTGGATGCGTTTTAAGAAGTAAGCGCCACGGTCACGCACATGCGGTTCAAAGTCGTCTTCAAGCGTCATGTTCAACACTTCAAGTGCAACTGCTGTGCCTAGTGGGTTGGAAGCAAATGTTGAGTGTGTTGAGCCTGGAGGGAATTTTTCAGGTGAGATCAATTCTTCGCGTGCCCAAATGCCTGATAGTGGATTTAAGCCATTAGTAATCGCTTTGCCGAATACGAAAATATCAGGAATGATGTCGAAGTTTTCCCATGACCATAGCTTACCTGTACGGTAAACGCCCATTTGAATTTCGTCAGCAACTAATAAGATATTGCGTTTCTTCAATGATTCTTGAAGCTTCTTCATGTAGCCAGCAGGGGGCACAATGTAGCCGCCGGTCCCTTGCATAGGCTCAATATAGAAAGCGCCAAATTCGCTTTGTTTAGCTTTCTCGTCCCAAACTGATTGGTATTCTGTATCGAACAAATGCTCGAATTGTTTATGACAGTAAGTGTCGCAAGTTTCTACTTTCATGCCGTATGGGCAACGGAAGCAGTATGGGTACGGTACAAAATGTGCGCGGTCAGCAAAGTTGCCGAAGCGACGACGGTAACGGTAGCTAGAAGTGATTGCAGATGCCCCTAACGTACGACCATGGTAACCACCCATGAATGCGAATTGATGGGTCTTGCCTGTGTGGTTACGTACCACTTTCAATGAGTCTTCAACCGCTTGAGCGCCACCTACGTTGAAGTGAACACGGCCTTTGACGCCATATTTCTCTTCCATGTACTTACAGATGACTTCAGCTAAATCTACTTTTTCTTTATGTAGGTATTGGCTTGCTAACTGAGGGAGTGTGTCAATTTGCTTGTGTAATACATCAGCAATACGTTTGTTTTTGTAACCGAAGTTAACAGCTGAGTACCACATTTGCCAATCTAAATAAGGCGTTTTGTTTTCATCAAACAAGAAACTGCCATCGCAGTTTTCAAATACTTTTGGAGGGTCCGCGTAGTTAACGGTGTCGCCATGTGAACAATATTTATCGTTCTTTGCGAGGATTTCAATGATTTTTTTATCCATGTTTTGAGCTCTCAGTTACGAATCTAAAAAATTAGGCAGACAAACTAGTAATGTTTTGGCAAGAATCTTTTGGCCAGGTTTTCACCTTGGCTAAGACGTCAGCAAAGGTTTGAAATTTAATGTGTGGAATGTTATTGGTTTCGCAATATTTAATGAGCGAGCCTTTTGCAAACACCACATCAGCCGACTTGGCTAGACAGGCGTCAGACTTGCCATCACCAATCAATACAACAGGTTTTTCGCCACCAGATAGGTCTTGTGCGACCTTGCATTTGCATACGCCATTGCCTGCGTTGCAATTCGGATTTTTATGTGGCCACGACATGTCAATGCCGTCAGGCACGAAGTGAAGCTTATTCGCATAAATCGGAAGTTCTGGGAAGTCAGCATTTTTCATGGCGACTTCAATGGCATGGTCTAAGCCATCGCTAACAATCGCCAACTTTGCAAATTGGCTGACATGTTTGTAAAAAGGAAGGAAGCTGGCGTCGAGCTGAATGCTGCGAAAGAAGCCCTCAAGCGTGACATGATCGGTCTTAACCATGTGCAGTTGTTTTTGCATGCACTGAACGGCAGTGATGTGACCATCGAGCCATTCTTTCTCGACATCTTCCCAAGAAGGATCGGCGAATCGTTCCAGCATTGCGTCCACTGTATCTCTTACTGATAAGGTCCCGTCAAAATCCACTACAAACAGCATTGTGAAGCCTTGTGAAAATGTTTAGCGTGATACTAAACATACTTCCTTACAAAAGGCTTACAGGCACTAATAAATTGCGTGTTGATATAGATTTTTTTGCACACCAAACCACAGCATCTTGTGTTTGATTGATTTTTTATTGAGAAAATCATGATTTTTAGTAAATAAATGCTTGACTTGGTGTAAGTATCCCAGTACAAAGCATATTGGGCGTTTTTACTTAGATCTTTTTTGGTTGGCGTAGCTGGCTTTAGTTCGTGAAGTACAAACTTTTGGGGCGCCTCCCCTTGTTTTAGTAAGGAAGTATGCAATGGCAACTGGTACCGTAAAATGGTTCAATGATTCTAAAGGCTTCGGCTTTATCACTCCTGATGAAGGTGGCGACGATCTTTTCGCTCACTTCTCTGCGATCGTAGATAGCGGCTATAAAAGCTTAAAAGAAAACGAACGTGTTAGCTTTGATGTAACTGACGGCCCTAAGGGCAAACAAGCATCAAACATTCAAAAGGCTTAATTGTTTTTTGTAGTGTTTAGCTACAGGTTTTAATTAAAACGGCTCGTTATTCGAGCCGTTTTTTTTGCATGTCACTTTGGTTTTAATGATTTTATTGGTCTGAATGGAAAATAATGCCTTGGGTTTTGTATCTTTTGGAATGTAAAGGCGGCAGTTTTTACGCGGGCATTACCAATGATTTGGATGCAAGGTATAAGGCGCACTCCGAGGGTCGTGGCGCTAAGTACACGCGCGCTAATCCGCCGATGAGAATTTTGGCTCAAAAGAGTTTTGCTGATCGGTCTGAAGCCAGCAAGGCTGAAGCCCAGGTTAAGGCGCTCCCTAAAGATAGAAAAATAGCTTTTTTTGAGTAAAATTTTTCTGTGAAAGTGAGTGATGATACAAAGTTATTACAAAGTGACATATTCTTGTTACACACTCATGATTAAATGCGCAGCATTAGCTTGTTTACATGAATAAGTTATCTCCTTGTATTACCCTCCAATGGTATCGAAACATACCATCTTCAATGACGAGATTTTTATCTCGTCATTTTTTTTGCCCATTTTCGTGAATCCAAAAACATGGTTTGTGGCGAGCATCGCTTTCCAGTAAAATAGCTCCTTATAAAGCTCTTGTCCGTAATATCTAGAAAAGTATTTTCATGACCAAATATGTGTTTGTTACAGGTGGTGTTGTTTCTTCATTAGGCAAGGGCATTGCAGCTGCATCGCTCGGTGCTATTCTTGAGTCGCGTGGTATTAAAGTGACTATGTTGAAACTTGATCCATATATCAACGTTGATCCAGGCACGATGAGTCCATTCCAGCATGGTGAAGTCTTTGTGACGGACGATGGTGCTGAAACCGACTTGGATCTAGGCCATTACGAGCGTTTTATTAGCTCTCGCATGGGCAAACGCAACAATTTCACAACGGGTCAAATTTACGAAACGGTCATCAAAAAAGAGCGTCGTGGTGAATATCTCGGTAAAACCGTTCAGGTGATTCCACATATTACTGATGAAATTAAAACGCATGTGAAACGTGGCGCAGAGGGTGCAGAGGTTGCAATTGTTGAGGTGGGCGGTACCGTAGGCGATATCGAATCATTGCCGTTCTTAGAAGCTATTCGCCAAATGGGTTTTGAAGAAGGTCGTGAAAACACCTGCTATATTCATTTAACGCTGTTGCCTTGGATTCCAACGGCTGGCGAGCTTAAAACTAAACCAACTCAGCATTCTGTAAAAGAACTTCGAGAAATCGGGATTCAGCCCGATTTGTTGCTTTGTCGTTCAGATAGAGCTCTGCCAGAAGATGAACGCCATAAAATTGCTTTGTTCACCAATGTGGCTTCAGAAGCAGTTATTTCTGCGGTTGATGCTAGCTCAATTTATCAAATTCCAGGTTTATTACATGCGCAAAAGATGGATGAAATCGTTTGCCGTAAGTTAAATATCACAGCAAAACCAGCGGATCTTTCAAGTTGGGACAAGATTTGTGATGCATTAGCGCATCCTAAACAAGAAGTGAATATTGCCTTTGTAGGTAAATATGTTGATTTAACAGAATCATATAAATCGCTGACTGAAGCCCTTATTCATGCGGGTATTCATACAGAGTCTAAAGTGCGTATCCATTACATGGATTCAGAAGACATCGAGCGAGATGGTACGGCTTTGCTTGAGCCTATGGATGCCATTTTGGTGCCGGGTGGTTTTGGTAAGCGCGGTACAGAAGGCAAAATGAAGGCCATTCAATTTGCACGCGAAAATAAGAAGCCATACTTGGGTATTTGCTTAGGTATGCAGTTGGCAGTCATTGAATATGCACGCAATGTTGCCAACTTAAAAGATGCTAACAGTACTGAGTTTAATCCAGACAGTCCGCATCCATTAGTCGGTTTGATTACTGAATGGAAAAATGCTGACGGTAAAGTGGAAGTGCGTGACGAGGATTCAGATCTGGGCGGCACAATGCGCTTGGGTGCACAAAAATGCCCAATTGAAGCAGGTACTTTAGCAGCTCAAATTTACGGCGTCGAAGTGAATGAACGTCACCGTCATCGTTATGAAGTGAACAATCATTACGTCGACCAATTAAAAGCAGCAGGTTTGGTGATTTCAGCCCGCACACCAACAGAGCAACTATGCGAGATGGTTGAGTTGCCACAAAATGTGCATCCTTGGTTTGTGGCTTGTCAGTTCCATCCTGAGTTCACGTCAAATCCTCGTACAGGCCATCCGCTATTTAAGTCTTACATTGAAGCCGCGTTGAAATACAAAGGGTCTAAATAATGAAATTATGCGGTTTTGATGTTGGTATTGAACATCCGATTTTCTTGATTGCCGGTCCTTGCGTGATAGAGTCTCAGCAAATGGCGATTGATACCGCTGGTCAGCTCAAAGAAATCTGTGCAAGCGTTGGGATTCCATTTATTTATAAATCTTCATACGACAAAGCGAATCGAAGTTCGAATAAGACCTTTCGTGGGTTTGGTATCACAGAAGGTTTACGCATTTTGGACGAAGTGCGCCGCCAGATTGGCGTGCCTATTTTGACGGATGTGCACACTGAAGAGCAGGTGGCAGAAGTGGCTTCAGTAGTTGATGTGCTTCAAACGCCAGCATTCCTATGTCGTCAAACAGATTTTATTACTGCAGTAGCGACTTGTGGTAAGCCTGTGAATATCAAAAAAGGCCAATTTTTAGCCCCTGGCGACATGAAGCAAGTGGTGCAAAAAGCCAAAGAGGCTAACGGCGGCTTGGACAATATTATGGTGTGCGAGCGCGGAGCTTCATTCGGCTACAACACTTTAGTCTCGGATATGCGTGGTTTAGCGATTATGCGCGAAACACATTGTCCTGTTGTATTCGATGCGACGCATTCAGTGCAACAGCCTGGTGGTCAAGGTGACAAGAGTGGCGGCCAGCGTGAGCATGTGCCTGTGTTAGCGCGTGCGGCTGTGGCAAGCGGGATTGCTGGCTTGTTTATGGAGACGCACCCGGATCCATCTAAAGCATTGTCAGACGGTCCTAATGCATGGCCGTTAGGCAAGATGAAAGATTTGTTATCAGTATTGGTTGATTTAGATAAAGTGGTCAAAAAGGCTGGCTTTATCGAGCAAACGCTTTAATTAATAATTAGATTTATACCGAGGAAAAAAGTATGAGCGCAATTGTAGACATTATCGCCCGCGAGATTATGGATTCTCGTGGTAACCCAACTGTTGAAGCAGATGTATTGCTTGAGTCTGGCATTATCGGCCGTGCGGCTGTGCCATCTGGTGCTTCTACAGGTACTAAAGAAGCGGTTGAGCTTAGAGATGGCGATAAAGAACGCTATTTAGGCAAAGGCGTTTTGCAAGCAGTTGAAAACGTGAATACAGAAATCTGTGAAGCAATTATTGGCTTGGATGCTGAAGACCAGAGCTTTATTGATGCTACTTTGATTGAAGTGGATGGTACAGAAAACAAAGCGCGTTTAGGTGCAAATGCAATTTTGGCCGTTTCGATGGCTTGTGCTCGCGCTGCGGCAGAAGAGTCAGGCTTGCCACTTTATCGCTACTTGGGTGGTTCTGGCATGATGCAATTGCCAACCCCAATGATGAATATCATCAACGGCGGTGCACATGCAGCTAACAGCGTTGATATTCAAGAATTTATGATTATTCCAGCAGGCTTGCCTAGCTTCCGTGAAGCTTTGCGTTGTGGGGCTGAAGTATTCCACGCTTTGAATAAGATTCTTCATAAACAAGGATTGGCAACAACAGTAGGAGATGAGGGTGGCTTTGCTCCTGATTTGCCATCAAACGAATCTGCGATTCAATACATCTTGGAAGCGATTTCGGCAGCAGGGTATGAGCCAGGCCGTGATGTATTGTTAGGTTTAGATTGTGCTAGTTCTGAGTTCTACAAAGACGGTAAATACAATTTAGAATCAGAAGGCTTGCAATTGTCTTCAGGACAGTTTGCAGACTACTTGAGTGCTTGGGTGGATAAATATCCTATCATCAGCATTGAAGATGGGATGAGTGAGCATGACTGGGATGGTTGGAAACTTTTGACTGACCGCATGGGCAAAAATATCCAATTGGTCGGGGATGATTTGTTTGTGACAAACGCTAAGATTTTGCGTGAAGGCATCGCTAAAGGCGTGGCTAATTCAGTCCTCATTAAAGTGAACCAAATTGGTACATTGACTGAAACATTCCAAACCATTGAAACAGCAAAACGTGCTGGTTATACATCAGTAATTTCACATCGTTCTGGTGAAACTGAGGATACAACGATTGCTGATATTTCAGTCGCAACCAATGCATTGCAAATCAAAACGGGTTCACTTTCACGTTCTGAGCGTATTGCTAAGTACAATCAGCTATTACGTATTGAGGAAGAGCTTGGTGATGCAACAAGCTACGCAGGTATGGGTGCGTTCTACAACCTTAAGCGTTAATCTCATTTGAAAACACTCACCCTAATTTTTGTACTATTGATTGCCGCGCTACAGTATCCGCTGTGGCTCGGCAAGGGTAGCTGGTTAAAAGTATGGAATTTGAATCAGCAAATTTCAGAGCAAAAAGAAAAAAATGAACAGCTTAAAGCACGCAATGCGAGCTTGGATGAAGAGGTTCGGGATTTAAAGCAAGGTTATGGCGCAATTGAAGAGCGTGCTAGAAGTGAGTTGGGGATGGTTAAGCAGGATGAGGTCTTTATTCAAGTGTTAGATCCTACGCTACTTGCACCCAATAAGCCTGCTAGCTCAGCGCCAGTCGCCGAATCAAAAGCGCCAGCTAAGCATTAATTAGGCAAGGCTCTAGGGCTAAGAAAGCGTATAAGGCAGCGCTTTAAATTCAAGTTTTTTGCCTTTCCAAGCAGCTGCATACGTCGTCGATTCTAAGTTTTTCAAACGAATTTCAACTAAAACCGTCACGCCACCCTTGGGTGCTGGGGCAGCACGAACGATTTGTCCTATGGCTTCTTCATGCCCATCCAATTGAATCGCATCGCCAGCTTGTGGCATCTCTTCAGTGTTGATGTTGGCTAATTGGGTTCGGCGCTTCACCTTACCAAGATAATGCGTGCGTGCAACGATTTCCTGGCCTGTATAACAGCCTTTTTTAAAGTTAATACCATCTAAGCTGTCCAAGTTAATCATTTGCGGCACAAAAGCTTCTTGTGTGGCGGGAACAATTTCTGGAATACCAGCTTCTATCTCTAAATAATCCCAAACGGATTTTCCCACATGAGTGAAAGTTTCTGATAATGCTTGCCAAATGAACTCAGCGTTAGCTTGATTGGTAAACACCTCATAACGTGGAGTTTCGCCTGGGAGTCTTAAAATGGTGGCATTTTCTAAGGTGATGAGTTTTAGTGGGGAGGTCGGTGCTTCTTTGAAAATCTTCACCAAAGCACTTTCAGCATCTGGGCCAGCAATCCCAAAACACAAGATGTCCGCTGATTTGTCTGTGATGACTACTTTTGAGCGCATGACATACATTTTTAGGCGCTTCATAATAGGCTCTAGAATGCTGAGTGGCATTTGTAGATGCAAATGATCTGAATGTGCAAAAGCTAAAAACAGCGCTAATAGACGACCTTTAGGCGTGCAATATCCCGCGTATTGGCTGTTGCTTCCATCTAGTTTGTTGACATCGTTGGTTACTTGCCCTTGTAGAAACGTAACAGCATCGTCCCCACTGACTTCTAAAATTCCTAAGTGCGATAAACTGGTGATGATGTTGTGATTAGCGGCCGCGAGTTCATGAGGGGCATCACCAAAAGACAGTAGCTCATTATCTTTGAGTATTGCGCCTTGCGTGCTTAAAAATTCATTCCATTGGATCATATATTTGTATTATAGGGATAAGTAGTTTAGAGCATTATAAATGATGCATAGCCAGTTAGTGTTAAAGCTATCTTGCTTACTTATTGGTGTTGGTGAGTGTCTTCGAATTGGTACGAGTAAGGCTTAAGTAGGGAGTAAAAACTTAAGCCTTACGTTGGCGACTAAGCCATTTTGAAAAAGTCTTGATTGGCTGTTTAGGCATATAAGCCATTAACAGCAACAAGCCGGCGAGAGACGCTAATATCCATTGGATGTCATAAGGTGCAATATCTCGACGAGCTGGTTTTTGATTTTTCATGGCAGACAAGATGCTTTGTAAGCTATCGCCGCGGACATAATCACCGCTCACTTGTTTGGATAAATCCTTTAGATACTCTTCTTGTAATTTAGAAACGTAGCGATCACCGGTTGCACCCGCCACGTTGTTATCACGAACACCAATATTTGCTTCAGAAATCTGCGCAATCCCTGGCTGCATTGCAAAGCTATCCGCAGACCAATAACCTATCAGTTGGTTTTTATCATCAAGCTTAGGAATCGCTGTACCTTTGTCGCTACCAACTCCAACGAACAGCCAGCCATTTCCACCCTGGAAGTTAGTTAAATCTTTGGTATTAAATGCGTGGAGTTTTGGGGCTTCTTCGCCATCGGTAAAGTAAACCACTTGTGCCGGCTCTGGAAACGCGCGAATGACGCGGGCCAGGGTAAACATACTGTCACGTAATCGGCTGTTGCCAGACCAAGCGGTACGCCAGTCTAGGTGATCAATGGTGTCTTGAATTGCTGCGTAGTTACTGCAGACTTCGATGGGGTTATAAAGTGCTGCAACACTTACCCCAGCAAATAAGCCAATGCTCACGCGCGTGCCACATGGCATGTTTGCAACAATGTGATGAAGCATATATTGCGTATAAGCCATGCGTGATGTTGGCTTTCCATTTAAGCTAGCGTCGATCACATTCATACTTTGCGAAATATCGGCTACTAATATGTAGCTATAAATACTGCGTGGCATTGGAACTGTAGGTTTGAATGCGGCTGCAATCAGTAATATGAATGCGCTAGCAAGTAGCGCAGCATCGCGTCGATTGCGTAAGTAATCTAATACTTTTTTCATGTTATGGCAGGCCTACTGGAATGTTGCCCATGATGAGGCCGGGCGAATCTGATTCGCCAACGCCTGGTGTTGGTGTGCCTGGTAATAGCAGAATTAAACGGTCTAAGTTATGACGTGCATCCCAATGAGTATTATCAAGGCGTACCGCTTGTTGATACATATTTTTGGACTGTCTTAATAGATACTCAGTCTCTTTACCTACTTTCATGTTAGTGCCGTTAATCGCTAAGCCACGACGGAAAAAGATGGTCCCTAAATTATGCTGAATGGCTTCTTTTTGTTTCTTATTGGCGTGTTCCATTAAGTGCGTAAAGAGTAGTGTGGATTCTTTATAGCGTTCATTTTTTGCTAGCCAATATGCAGTTGCAAATTTAGCCTCAAAACTTTGCATATCTGTTCTTGGAGATTTCGCACTTAAAATTGCCGCATTGAATGCTTGTATCTGCATGATACGATTCATCTCGTAGCCTGCGCCAGCAAGACTAGTAATGGCTAAAATGCACAGTATCCATGTGAGTTTTTTAGCATTAAGGATTTTAAAAATATTGAATGTCATTTGATTAATCCCATGTCCTAACTTCTAAATATTTCACGCCTAGTAATAAGCCAATCATAAGTGCTGCAAGTAAAAAGCAGGCTTGCGAAAAGTCGTAGCCAGGAATTTGTTCGTGGTAACGAATTGGTTTTTTTTCTTTTTGATTGATGTCTGCAATCGCAGCTGCCAATGATTTAGGATCGTCTGCTTCATAAGCGTGAAATGGTGAGCTCAATGTTTTGAAGAATTCATTCAATTCAATTTGAGGGGGCAAAATAGCATCCTCTGGCGGTACATAGGTCGTATCAAAGATACTCAAGCCACCAGGTTGACGTAATACAATCCAATACAAACCAATATGTAGTCGGTCTAACCAATCCCGAATTTTTTGTTGTGTGTCAGCATCAATGCGACCGCCGCCATCTGAAAGTAAAATCATCGCACGAGAGCCTGAGTCTGGTACTTTGTCGAAAAGTCCAGCGCCGCTAGTGATGCCACTCCCAATATTTGTTTGAAATAGCGCATTACCGGCAGTCGCTTGAACAGCCGCCAGGATCGCCTCACGGTTTTCTGTGAGCGGCAAAACATACATCGCGGAATTACTAAAGGTAATCATGCCAAACATATCGTTTTGGCGAGACTTAACAAACTGTGTAATCAAGCGGCTTGCAGCCACTGATTTTGTTTCAGCGACTTTGCCATTTGTATCACCCCCAGAGAATGGGTCATCCATACTTGCACTCCGGTCTAGCACTAAAGCGATTTGAGCGCCAACACCGATGCGCTCTATGCTTTGTTGTTGGCTGTGAGGACTTGCCAGTCCCAAGATGATGAATAGTAAAGCTAACACGGCCAATACTTTAAGCAATAAGCCAATCAGATTAGATAATCTGTCTTTTGGAAGCAAAGCGACCCATGAGTAGCGCTGTGTAAAAGCGCGATCCAGCACTAAAGGCAAGAAGACTAGAGGTAGCAACCAAAGTGCCCAAGGTGAATTAAAGAAAATAGGGATGTTCATGCGGGCTAAGCTTTCTTGAGCTTCGCTGGTTTTAGGCCACGTTCGGCATCGCGACATTGTTTACAAAACTTTTTTACCCAGACAAGTGAGCGCTCATCATAATTTGTCGTGCTCTGAGTATCGAAGAATACTTTGTGAGACAGCTCGAAAAATTGAGTAAGTTCAGCTTCAATTGTTTTGAAGCTTGGTGCATGCGCTAACAATTCGCTGACATTGTCGCTAAATACGCTGTATTTAGCTGTTGCGTTAATGGCTGAGTGGACTATAGATAAGGCTGTTTTAAGGTCTTCAGGTTTTTTTTCAGCAAGCTTGCGTAGGCGGCGTGAAGCTTGTGCGAAAGGTTTTCCCATTAGTGGCAACCAAGCACGAGAGCCAAGGATATAAAGTAGGCCCAATAAACTTAAGCCAAGCACGATTAGGCAGGCCACTAGTTTTTGTTTTTCAGGGTAAGGTTGAAGCAAGATTGGTTGTCTTAATGGGCTCATGTCCTCTTCAATTTTGACCGCACCAAAAACCGCCATTGGAGAAATTCTGAAATAGAACGGCGGTATTTTATATTGCACTAAACCGTCTTTGGCGTCTGCAGTGGCTGGGCCTTGGAATTTAATAGTTTCAGCTGGCAATATCGCAGGTTTAACAACAGGCGCAGTCGTGAAAATTTGATAAGCCAAATGAATCTCGTATGTTGTGTTGTCACGATTTTCTTTTTTTGTATGGCTAATGTTGCGAAGTTCTATACCAGATACCTGACCTTTGTAGCGATGCTCATAGCCAACAATAGGCAGGGTCGTTTCAATCAGTTTATAAGGTTTTTTGACTTCTAACTTGATGGTCCGTTCTAAAATGTCACCCATCAAAAAGCCAACATTGCGATCTGGATTGATACTACTTATTTTAAGTGCGCCTTCAGGAATTTCTGGTGAAGGCTCATCGTTAGCAAGTGCTGATAGGCTTGCGCTGAGCATCAATGCTAGGCTAAGACTTATTAAGCGCATGGCTGAGGATTTAATTAATGTATTCATTAGGCATTTCATTATTAGGCCGCCACAAATTGGTGAAAGTATTCGGTTAATGCATCGGCATCAAAATCGCCTTCTACAAAAAAAGGCGGCATATCAAATTTCATAAATAAGGCTTCAATCTCAGCACGTCGTGCTTCGAAACTCGCAATGATGTTGGCACGCATTTCTTTGCGTAAAAACAACGTACGCTTCTCGCCTGTTTCGCAGTCTGTCACGCTGGTGATGCCAAATTCTGGTAAGTTTTTGTATTCAGAAGAGTCCCACAATACAATCGGCACAATATAGTGTTGCATCATCAAGGATAGGGCATCCTCGAGTTCATTTAGTGGCATGTGAAAGTCTGAAATCAAAAAAATCAAGGAGCGTTCGCGTGGTAAGTAGCGGTTAGCATCTTTTAATCCAGTGCTGCCTACTTGGTCTGGCTCAAAGTTTTTTAATTCAGCCATTAACTCTAAAGCTTGATGTGCTCTTAATGATTGGGTACAAAGCCAATCCTCACGAATGACCTCATCAAATCCGATAAACCCAAATGGATCACTATTGTGAGTGGCGGACATGGCGATTGCACTTGCAATTTGGCTAGTTAACGCCACTTTGCTTTGCTTGCTACCAAAGTTCATTGAGCCTGATAAGTCTGCTATTGCAAATACAGGCGTTGCACTTTTTTGATTGAAAATGCGGACATACACTTGTTCTAGCGGGTCGCGTATTGTCTGGCGGATATCGATACGACGCGGGTCAGGGTATGAGAGTAGTGTGGTGTGACCACGAAACTCCATGCCCATGCCACGTTGTGTGCTCGAATGGCTACCAGAGTGGCGCCCGCGTGAGCGCCAGCCTATGTGGTAGCTAAACTCTTTTATGTCGTTGTGCATTGCTGACTTTGCTTGAAGCGATTAAGGCGCAGCAACGGCATTCACGATGCCAGTAAGTAATTCGCGTGCGATTTCTGTACGGCGCATTTCATATACAGGGCTAAACACCAAACGGTGAGCCACTGTTGAATGGAATACTGCATGGATATCTTCAGGTAATACTGAATCGCGATTATTCAACCAAGCATTTACACGTGCCGCGCGCATCATCATGCTCATGCCGCGAGGACTTGCGCCAGAGAGCACAAGACGATTCATATCTACGCCGCTGACTTTTACACCATAATCGCTTGGTGATTTTGTGGCTCGCCACAAATTAAGTGCGTATTGACGAAGCGTTGGACTTGCTTCGACTTTGGCTTGTAATAAAGCAGAGAAGGCGTTTAATTGATCAAATTGCAATACGTCTGCCTGGATTGTATCTACCAATGCATCCACGTTGTGGAATTTAGTATCGAACACTAGAGATTCCATGATGGCATTGTCATCCGGCACCAAAATAGGAATTTCCATCATAAAGCGATCGCGCGCTGCCGATGGGATTTCAAAGGTTTCTTCTTTTTCAACTTGGTTACGGTCTGCGAATACCAACATATGTGGAAAGTGGTATTCCTTATTGAAAGCAGACAACGTGCGCTCAGCCATCACACGCAATAAGAGAGAGTGAACTTGCGGACGTGCCCGGTTAATTTCATTAAAGAAGAATACTGAAAGGTTCTCGCCAGACATCAATAAAGGACCTGGGCTTACGTGAGGCTTGCCATCTTCACCTAGGTAGGTGTGATAAACCAAATCATTCGGCATTAAGTCGATCGTGCCTTCAATACGTTGGTAGCCGCCACCGATACAGCGTGTAAAGGCGCGTAGCAATGTTGTTTTACCAACACCAACATCGCCCTCAAGTAGCACATGGCCACGGGAGAAAATCGCAGTTGTGATTAAGCGAATAGGTGTTTGCTGACCTACCACGACTTTGTTGATTTCTGTTTCTAATGTTTGTGCGTGTTGGCGCCAGTCGGTCAGTTGTTTGTCGCTCATGGACTTGTCCCGTAAAAAAATTAATGAGAATTAATAGGTAGAAGGAATTTTGTAACAAATAGTAACTGAGATTTGCTGTGGTGTAAACAGATCTGTATACCCCTTAATTTCGCTCATAAATGAGATTAGGGCTTTCACTTAAATGATTTTCCAGCGAAAATAGCAATAATTCTGAAAACACTAGGTTGATCGAATGCAAAAAAAGAATAGCTTTACCTATGAAGAGCTTTTGTCCTGTGGGCGCGGTGAGATGTTTGGTGAGGGCAACGCGCAGCTCCCGTTGCCACCAATGTTGATGTTTGATCGCATTGTGTCGATTACAGAAGATGGTGGTGCATATGGTCAAGGACAGATTATTGCTGAACTCGATATAAAGCCGGATTTGTGGTTTTTTGGTTGCCATTTCCAAGGTGATCCAGTGATGCCAGGTTGTTTAGGTTTAGACGCGATGTGGCAATTGGTTGGCTTTTACTTGGGATGGAAAGGTGGTCCAGGCCGTGGGCGTGCATTAGGTGCTGGCGAAGTTAAGTTTAGTGGCCAAGTGTTGCCTACAGGCAAAAAAGTAACTTATTACATCGATTTGAAGCGTGTGATTATGCGTAAATTGGTCATGGGTATTGCAGATGCACGTATGGAATTAGATGGCCGTGAAATTTACGTGGCCAATGATTTACGTGTTGGCTTGTTTACAAGTACAGATAACTTTTAAAATTACAAAAATAAACTAGTTCGGGAGAACAGTATTATGCGTCGTGTCGTCGTTACTGGCATGGGGATTGTGTCAAGCTTGGGCAATAATAAAGCTGAGGTAAAAGCCAGTCTTTATGAAGGCCGCTCAGGCATTACATTTCAACAGGAATATGCAGACCGTGGTTTACGCTCGCATGTTGCTGGCTCTATTAAAAATCTTGATATTGAAGCTTTAATTGACCGTAAGCTTCTGCGTTTTATGGCAAAAGGCCATGCTTACACTTGGCTCGCCATGCAAGAAGCGATTGCCGATGCCGCCTTACCTGAAGAAATGGTCTCTAATGTGCGTACTGGCTTGATTGTTGGCGCTGGTGGCACATCGACAGAAAGTATGTTGGAAGCAACAGATACGCTTGCTGAAAAAGGCATTCGTCGCGTTGGACCTTATATGGTGACAAAAACTATGTCTAGCGGCATCGCTGCTTGCTTGGCAACTGGCGCAAAAATTAAAGGTGTGAACTATGGGATTAGTTCAGCTTGTTCAACTAGCGCACACTGTATCGGCGCAGGTGTTGAACAAATTCAACTAGGTAAACAAGATATTGTGTTTGCTGGTGGCGGTGAAGAAGAGCATTGGACCATGTCATTCTTGTTTGATGCCATGGGCGCACTTTCAAGTAAATATAACGAAACCCCAGAAAAGGCTTCACGTACTTATGACGCCGACCGTGATGGTTTTGTAATCTCAGGCGGTGGCGGTATTTTGGTATTGGAAGAGTACGAGCATGCTAAAGCACGTGGCGCAAAAATTTACGCTGAAGTCGTTGGCTATGGGGCAACCTCTGATGGTTACGACATGGTAGCACCAAGTGGTGAAGGTGCTGAGCGCTGTATGAAGCTCGCGATTGAAGGCGTTGATAAGGTGGACTATATCAATACTCATGGCACAAGTACGCCAGTAGGGGATACTAAAGAGTTGGAAGCGATTCGTGCTGTGTTTGGCAATAGTGATACTGCAATCGCCTCAACCAAATCACTTTCAGGTCATGCGCTTGGGGCAGCCGGCGTAAATGAAGCAATTTATACGTTAATCATGATGGAAAATAACTTCATTGCTGCTTCTGCAAATATTGAAACATTAGATCCTGCGGCTGAAGGCATGAATATTGTGCGTAAGCGTATTGATAATGTAAAAATCGAAACCGCGCTTTCAAATAGCTTTGGTTTTGGTGGAACCAATGCTTCATTGACGCTTTCAACTAAAAACTTGTAAGAATCTTTTTTGTTGAATTCAAAGCCGCCACATGGCGGCTTTTTTACGTCTATTTGTTTCGTCTTTGTTTTGCAATGACTTCGGTGTTTTTCACAATATTGAGTAAGTCATTTTCATCAATATCCAATAATTCATGATGTTGCCTTAGTGCGGCTTCGACATCATCAAGTGTAATCTCAAGAGGTTCGGGTGGCGCAGAAAGTTTTTGTGTGAGTTTGTGTGGGTAGTGATGGCTAGAAAATTGATGATAAATGATCGCAAATATCACTAAAGCGGCCGAGTTGATTAGCACAGGAGCTATCACGAATTGATAGCCTAAATCCCTAATGCTTGTGCCTCCAAGAACTGCGGTTAGTGCAACTGCGCCACTAGGCGGGTGCAGGCAACGTAATCGCATCATGATGGCAATCGCTACCCCAGCAGCAAGCGCTGATGCGATGACTGGGGATGTTATTAAAGAAGCGGCTGTTACCCCAACGCTTGCCGCAACCAAATTCCCCCCAATTACAGACCAGGGCTGAGCTAATGGGCTGGCAGGAATCACAAATAGTAAAACGGCCGAAGCGCCCATGGGTGCAATTAACCAAGGGTTATGAATCCCTAATATGAGGTAACTCAAATAGGCTGTGCCGAGTATCCCTAGAAAGGCGCCTATTGGGGCTAACCAATGGTCCTGAGCGCTCATGATCATTGGAGACGGAATGAAGCGCTTTAGCCAGGCATTGAAGCTTCTCATGGTGAGTCCTTTTCAATAAATGACCATGCCACAAAACGACTTTGTTTTTGGCCTTGTGACATGGCTATTGTGCGAATTTTATTTGCGCCAACGGCCTTAAGTAAATTTTCGATTTTAGTTAAATTACTCGCTTTGGAAACCAAAGTTGTAAACCAGCGGCATTGTTTTTTATACATCACGCTTTCTTGAATCATTCGGTGAATAAACCCTAGTTCCCCGCCTTCACAAAAGAGCTCTGCCCCTTGCCCGCCAAAATTGAGTTTGGTGCTTAATCCTTTGTTGAAAGCTTTCCCAGCGTTTCTAGATAAGCCATTGATTTTTCGTTTTGTGCCGGCTTGCGCTTCCTCAAGTGATGCGTGAAAGGGGGGGTTGCACATGGTGAAATCAAAAGCTTCATTTTCTTGGATAATGCCTTTGAAAATAAAATTAGAATCGTTTTGCAGTCTTAGTTGAATAGATTCATTGAGTCCATTTGCATCCAAAATTTCTTGCGCATTTTTGATTGCGGTCGAGTTAATGTCAGCCCCAATAAAGTCCCAGCCATATTCTTGATGTCCAATCAGCGGATAAATCACATTTGCGCCTACACCAACATCAAGGCCTTTCATTTTGTTTTTGTGCTGCCCAAGCAGGTCAGCTAAAAAGTGAATATAGTCCGCACGGCCTGGAATGGGTGGGCACAAGAATTGGTCGGGAATGTCCCAGTCGCTAATGTTGTAGTGGTGCGCTAAAAGCGCCTTGTTAAGGGCTTTGACAGCTTGTGGATTCGCAAAATCAATCGACGAGATATTGTACGAGTTGGGTCTTATAAACGCCTTAAGTGCGGGGTTTTTAAGTGATAGTGCTTCTAGATCGTAGTGACCTTGGTGTTTGTTACTTGGGTGCATTTACAAAATGAGGGCGGCCGCGACTTTGCGACCCTCAGCCATTAAAATATTGTAAGTTCTGCAAGCGGCATCGGTCGTCATGCACTCCACTGGAATGTTGGCATCAGTGAGTGGTTGAATGATTGGGGGGCGAATAAATCGATGTTTGGCACCTGTGCCAAGTAAGACCACTTCGGGTTGGTGTGGTAATAAGCACTCAAAATCCCCCTGATTTAATTGATCAAAATCAGCCACAGTCCAATCTAAAACAAGCGCTTCAGGGAGTACAACAAGACTTTGTCGATAGATAAGATTGTTAACTGAAATCCAATCTGGGCTGTAGCCTGTAATGAGCTGTTTGCCATCGGCTTGGGTTAAATGTAACTTCATCTTGATTTCTCATGTTTAATGGCTATTTAGTAAGCCCAAAAGTAGCTTGTTTCATTGCCTGATATGGCCTTGACAGGGTAAGATAACACATTTTTCCGCTTAGGTTTTTGCCGTGCAACCTTTACTTAAATCTTCCAAGCTTAATAACGTCTGCTACGACATTCGCGGTCCTGTATTGGCGCGTGCCAAAAAGATGGAAGAAGATGGTCATCGCATCATTAAATTGAATATTGGCAATCCTGCGCCATTTGGTTTTGAAGCGCCTGAAGAAATCTTGCAAGATGTGATTCGCAATATGGATCAAGCGTCTGGCTACACAGACTCTAAAGGCCTATTTGCCGCGCGTAAAGCCATTATGCATTACACACAGCAAAAGAATATTGATGGCGTGACGATTGACGACATCATTATCGGCAACGGTGTTTCAGAGCTCATTGTCATGGCAATGCAAGGCTTGTTGAATAATGGTGATCAAGTGTTGGTGCCAGCGCCAGATTATCCTTTGTGGACTGCTGCTGTGAATTTGGCTGGCGGCACAGCACGCCACTATGTATGTGATGAAGCATCGGGTTGGTTGCCAGACCTAAAAGATATTGAATCAAAAATTACTGCAAATACTCGCGGTATTGTCATTATCAACCCAAATAACCCAACAGGTGCTTTGTATCCTGATGAGATTTTACAAGGCATTATCGAAATCGCGCGTCATCACAATTTAGTGATTTTTGCGGATGAGATTTACGACAAAGTCTTGTATGACGGCAATACACATACTTCCATCGCATCGCTCGCGGATGATGTACTTTTTGTCACATTCAACGGATTGTCTAAAAATTACCGTACATGCGGCTATCGCGCTGGCTGGTTGATTATCTCTGGCGAGAAAAAACACGCTAAAGATTACATTGAAGGCCTCAATATGTTGGCGTCGATGCGGCTTTGTGCCAATGTGCCTGGTCAGCTAGGCATTCAAACAGCGCTTGGCGGCTATCAAAGTATTGATGATTTGGTTTCACCAGATGGTCGCTTATGCAAGCAACGGGATTTAGCTTATGACATGCTCACTGCAATTCCAGGCGTGACTTGCTACAAACCAGCGGCAGCGATGTATTTGTTTCCTAAGCTTGATCCAACAATGTATCCCATTGAGGATGACCAACAGTTCATTCTTGATTTGTTATTGGAAGAGAAAGTTTTATTGGTGCAAGGGTCCGGCTTTAATTGGAAAACACCTGATCATTTCCGTGTGGTGTTTTTGCCTAACGTTGATGACTTGAAAGAGGCGATTACAAGAGTTGCACGCTTCTTGGATCAATACAGAAAACAGCACGGCACAAAATAACAAACGTTAACGAAAGTACATGAATAGATGAAGTCATTAAAAGTTGGTTTGCTTGGTATCGGCACAGTTGGTGGTGGCACATACGCAGTATTAACTCGTAATCAAGAAGAAATTTCACGTCGTGCGGGATGTAAGATTGAAGTTGTGAAAGTTGCGGACCGAAATATTGAGCTCGCAAAAAAACTAACCAACGGACAAGTTGAAGTTACCGATGATGTGATGTCGGTAGTGACAGACCCGAATGTAGATGTCGTTGTTGAATTGATTGGAGGCTACACGCTGGCCAAAGATGCTATCTTAAAAGCGATTGAACATGGTAAGCATGTGGTGACGGCCAATAAGGCCTTGATTGCAACGCATGGGAATGAGATTTTTGCAGCAGCAAAAGCCAAAGGCGTGATTGTGGCTTTTGAAGCGGCTGTTGCTGGCGGTATCCCAATTATTAAAGCGCTGCGTGAAGGCTTGGTCGCAAATAAAATTGAGTGGATTGCAGGCATTATTAATGGCACTACTAACTTCATTCTCACGGAAATGCGTGAAAAGGGCTTGGCGTTTGCTGATGTGCTTGGTGAAGCACAGCGCTTAGGTTATGCCGAGGCTGACCCAACCTTTGACGTTGAAGGTATTGATGCAGCACATAAGCTGATGATTATGTCTGCCATTGGATTTGGTATTCCGATGCAGTTTGATAAAGTTTATACAGAAGGTATTACTAAACTTGAGAGCAAAGACATTCGCTATGCTGAAGAGCTAGGCTATCGCGTTAAATTGCTAGGCATGACTAAACAGAGCGGCAACGGTATTGAAATTCGTGTGCATCCAACCTTGATTCCTGAAAAGCGCTTAATTGCGAATGTAAACGGCGCGATGAATGCCGTGGTAGTAAAAGGTGATGCCGTGGGCCCTACGCTTTATTATGGTGCTGGTGCTGGCTCAGAGCCAACTGCAAGTTCCGTCATTGCTGACTTGGTTGATGTGGCGCGTATGCAAAATACCAGCATCCAAGATCGTGTTCCCTATTTGGCTTATCACGATATCTCTGCAACGGAGAATACCCCCATTCTGCCTATCAGTGAAATCAGCACTTCGTACTATTTGCGTATGCGTGCTTTAGACAAGCCAGGTGTGTTGGCTGAAGTGACTAAAATTTTGGGCGACAGACAAATCTCTATCGATGCGATGATTCAAAAAGAACCGCAAGATGGTGAGACTGAGGCGGATATTGTGATTTTGACGCACATCACTGTTGAAAAGAATATGAATGCGGCGATCCAAGCAATTGAAGCTTTGTCAGCGATTGACGGCCCTATCGTGAAATTGCGTATGGAAGAATTAAACAAATGAAATACATCAGCACCCGTGGGCAATCGCCTGCTTTAAGTTTTAGCGAAATTTTGCTTGGTGGATTAGCGCCAGACGGTGGCTTGTATTTACCAGAAAGCTATCCACAATTTAACGATGCTGATTTAAGCGCCATGCGTGAGATGAACTATCGTGATTTAGCTTTTACGATATTAAGTCGTTTAATTGATGAGCAGGATATTCCTTCAAAAGATTTACGTGTCATTGTTGATAAAACTTATCGCGCCGATGTTTATTGCTATACCCGTAAAGGGCAAAATGCAGAAGACATCACGCCTACACTCAAGCTAGAAAATAACCTGTATTTGTTATCGCTTTCAAATGGTCCAACTTTGGCATTCAAAGATATGGCCATGCAGTTGCTTGGTAATTTGTTCGAATATGTACTCGCTAAAAAAGGGGAGACCACTAATATCTTAGGCGCGACCTCTGGCGATACTGGCTCTGCAGCTGAATATGCAATGCGTGGCAAAAAGGGTGTGAGCGTATTCATGCTTTCACCGCATCAAAAAATGAGCCGATTCCAAGCGGCGCAGATGTTTAGCTTGCAAGATAAAAATATTTTCAACATTGCCGTTAAGGGTGTGTTTGATGATGCGCAAGATATTGTGAAAGCAGTGTCTAACGATCATGAATTTAAAGCAGCGAATAAAATTGGCGCAGTTAATTCAATTAACTGGGCGCGTGTTGCCGCACAAGTGGTTTACTACTTCAAAGGTTATTTTGCCGTGACACAAAGTAATAGCGAAAAAGTGAGCTTCGCTGTGCCATCTGGTAACTTTGGTAATGTGTGCGCAGGCCATATTGCCCGTATGATGGGCTTGCCTATTGATAAATTAGTTGTGGCAACTAATGAAAATGATGTGCTAGATGAGTTCTTTAAAACAGGGGTGTATCGCCCACGTGGTTCAGCGAACACTTACCACACCTCAAGCCCTTCTATGGATATTAGTAAGGCATCAAATTTTGAGCGTTTCGTGTTCGATTTGGTTGGCCGTGATGCCGCTAAAGTACGTGAATTATGGGCTTCAGTTGATGCCGGTGGCGCTTTTGATATCAAGCAAGCTGGCTTGTTCGATAAGGTCGCAGAGTATGGCTTTGTGTCAGGCAGTAGTAGCCATAAGCATCGGATGAATATCATTCGTGAGGCTGAGGCTAAATATGGTGTTGTGATTGATACCCATACAGCGGATGGCTTAAAAGTCGCTTTAGAGCAACGCGATATAAATACGCCGATGTTGGTGTTAGAAACCGCATTGCCAGCTAAATTTGAAGATGCCATTGTTGAAGCTTTGGGTCATGCACCAGAACGTCCAGCAGCATTAGAAGGGATTGAGGCTTTGCCACAACGCTTTGAAGTGATGGATGCTGATGTTGATGCAATTAAAGCTTATTTAGTCGCGAATACTTAAGTCATTTTGACGGGGTCAGTATGAAACAATATCAAGACTTAGTGCGCCATGTACTTACACACGGCAATAAAAAAGAAGATAGAACCGGTACTGGCACGGTCTCTGTTTTTGGCTATCAAATGCGTTTTGATTTGAATGCTGGATTTCCGCTTCTCACGACTAAGAAAGTCCATCTTAAATCCATTATTCATGAGTTGCTTTGGTTCTTGCAAGGTAGCACTAACATTGCCTACCTAAAAGAAAATGGTGTGCGTATTTGGGATGAATGGGCCGATGAAAACGGTAATTTAGGCCCTGTTTATGGATACCAATGGCGCAACTGGCCTAAGCCAGATGGCACGCATATTGACCAAATCACGCAAGTTGTGAACATGATTAAGAAGAATCCTGACTCACGTCGATTGATTGTGTCAGCTTGGAATGTGGCGGATGTTGATCAAATGAAGTTGCCACCTTGTCATGCTTTCTTTCAGTTCTATGTTGCAGACGGTAAATTGAGCTGTCAGCTATATCAGCGTAGTGCGGATATTTTCTTGGGCGTGCCATTTAATATTGCTTCTTATGCATTGCTCACCATGATGGTGGCGCAAGTGTGCGGTTTAAAGCTTGGTGATTTCGTGCATACGCTAGGTGATGCGCATATTTACAGCAACCATTTTGAACAAGTGAATGAGCAACTTACCCGCGATTTACGTGCTTTGCCAACCATGCACATCAATCCGGATGTCAAAGATATTTTTGACTTTAAATTTGAAGATTTCACGCTAGAGGGCTACGATCCACATCCGCCTATCAAAGGTCTGGTTGCAGTTTAATATGGCATCTTTGTCTTTAATCGTAGCAATTGCTAAAAATCGCGTCATCGGTGTTAACAATACTTTGCCTTGGCATTTACCTGAAGACCTTAAACGCTTCCGTGCGTTAACTACAGGACATCATATTGTTATGGGTCGTAAAACTTACGACTCTCTGGGTCGTTTATTACCAGGCAGAACCACGGTTATCGTGACGCGTAATCAAGATTATAAAGTCGAAGGTGCAATTGTTGTGCATAGCCTTGAGGCTGCAATTGCAGCTTGTGGGGACGACAATGAAGCATTCTTGATTGGTGGTGCAGAGCTTTACAAAGATGGCCTCAAGCTCGCTAATAAACTTTACATGACTGAGATTGATGCTGAATATGAAGGCGATGCTTTTTTTCCAGAATTTGATATGTTGGAATGGAAAGCAGGGGAGCGTGAAACCCATCGCGCAGAGAACGGCTTAAGCTTTAGTTATATTACCTATCAGCGTGTCTGATCAGGAACAAGTAACGAAAAAGGCGCTTATATTAAGCGCCTTTTTCGTTTGCGAATGTGACAGTTTACTCAGCTACACAATCCACATAGTACATTGCTTTGCCATCGACCACTTGTTTAACTAAACCATGAACATCCGTCTCAAAGCCAGGGAAGCGTTCATTAAACTCTCGGGCAAATTTTAAATAGTTGACGATGATCGCGTTGAACTGCTCGCCAGGAATCAATAGCGGAATGCCTGGAGGGTAAGGTGTGAGTAGTACCGCAGTAATGCGACCTTCTAGCTCATCGATTAACACACGGTCAATTTCACGGTGCGCCATTTTCGCAAATGCATCAGTCGGTTTCATGGCAGGTACCATGTTAGATAGGTACATTTCAGTGGTTAAGCGCGCGACATCATTCTTTTTATAGATTTCGTGAATTTGAGTACACAAGTCCTTTAAGCCAGTGCGCTCATAGCGTGGGTATTTTGCCGCAAATTCAGGCAGAACCTTCCATAGTGGTTGATTCTTGTCGTAATCGTCTTTGAATTGTTGAAGTGCAGCCACCATGGTGTTCCAGCGGCCTTTAGTGATGCCGATGGTGAACATAATGAAGAATGAATATAAGCCAGTTTTTTCAACAATCACGCCATGCTCAGCCAAGTATTTCGTGACAATTGCGGCTGGAATGCCGAACTCATCAGAGAAGTCGCCATCAACGTCCAAGCCAGGGGTAATAATGGTTGCTTTAATTGGGTCAAGCATATTAAAGCCTTCGGCAAGATTGCCAAAACCATGCCAGCGCTCATTGGCTTTAAGCATCCAAGCTTCGCGCTCTTCGATCCCTTCTTCTGAAAGGTCGTTAGGCCCCCAAACTTTAAACCACCAGTCTGCGCCCCATTCTTCATCAACTTTGCGCATCGCGCGACGGAAGTCTAGCGCTTCCATAATCGATTCTTCAACCAACACCGTTCCACCAGGCGCTTCCATCATGGCAGCAGCAACGTCACAGCTGGCAATAATTGAATATTGCGGGCTAGTTGATGTGTGCATCAAGTAAGCTTCGTTGAATACATCACGGTCCAGTTGAATACCGTCTGCATCTTGCACTAAGATTTGAGAGGCTTGGCTCAGACCCGCTAATAATTTATGGGTTGATTGCGTTGAGAAAATCATCGACTCTTTGCAACGTGGGCGATCAGCGCCGATTGCGTGGTAATCACCATAGAAATCGTGGAATGTCGCATGTGGCAACCAAGCTTCATCGAAATGTAGCGTATCAATCTTGCCATCTAACATCTCTTTAATTTCTTCAACGTTATAGAGCACGCCATCGTAAGTCGATTGCGTAATCGTTAATACGCGTGGTTTAGCATTTTTGTCGGTCGCAAATGGGTTAGCTTCAATTTTTTTCTTGATGTTTTCCCATTCAAACTCTGCTTTTGGAATCGGGCCGATAATGCCGAAATGATTACGTGTCGGCATTAAAAATACTGGGATTGCACCTGTCATAATAATCGAGTGCAATACTGATTTGTGGCAGTTGCGGTCGACTACGACAATGTCACCTGGAGCAACGGTTGAGTTCCAAACAATCTTATTCGATGTAGATGTCCCATTGGTGACAAAGTACAAGTGGTCGCAGTTGTATATGCGAGCTGCATTTCGCTCTGACGCAGCTACAGGGCCTGTGTGATCCAGCAACTGACCAAGTTCGTCCACGGCATTACAAACGTCCGCACGCAGCATATTTTCACCAAAGAATTGGTGGAACATTTGACCAACGGGTGACTTTAAGAATGCAACACCACCAGAGTGTCCAGGACAGTGCCATGAGTAAGAGCCATCAGCCGCATAATGCGTTAAGGCTTTAAAGAATGGTGGTGGAAGGCTGTCTAAATAAGCTTTTGCTTCGCGAATAATTAAGCGAGCTACAAACTCGGGCGTATCTTCATTCATGTGAATGAAGCCGTGTAATTCACGCAACACATCATTCGGAATATGACGTGAAGTGCGAGTTTCGCCATGTAAGAAGATAGGGATTTCTTCGTTGCGGTAACGGATTTCAGTCACAAATGTGCGTAACTGCTCAATCGCTTCTGGTTTTTCTTCTACGATTTCTTCATCATCAATCGACAAAATAAAGGCTGATGCACGACTTTGTTGTTGTGCAAAAGAGGTAAGGTCGCCGTAACTGGTTACGCCTAACACCTCAAAGCCTTCTTCTTCAATGGCTTTTGCAAGTACACGAATACCAAGACCTGAAGAATTTTCAGAGCGGAAATCTTCGTCGATGATGACGATAGGAAATCTAAATTTCATTGAGTAGCCTTATTCTGATACCTAGATTTTAGGAAGTGTCACACCGACTTGGCCTTGATACTTGCCGCCACGGTCTTTGTAGCTGGTTTCGCAAATATCATCTTCATCTGCTTCAAAGAACAGCACTTGTGCGCAGCCTTCGTTCGCATAGATTTTAGCTGGAAGTGGTGTGGTGTTGCTAAACTCTAACGTGACGTAACCTTCCCATTCTGGTTCGAATGGCGTGACGTTGACGATAATGCCACAGCGTGCGTAAGTAGATTTGCCTAAGCAAACAGTCAGCACGTTACGAGGAATTCGGAAGTATTCAACAGTACGAGCAAGCGCAAATGAGTTAGGTGGAATGATGCAGTAATCTGCATTCACTTCTACAAATGAATTTGGATCAAAATTTTTCGGATCAACGATAGTGCTGTTGATGTTAGTGAATAACTTAAATTCTTTTGAACAACGAATGTCGTAGCCGTAGCTTGAAGTGCCGTATGACACTAAACGTTCACCAGCTGCATTTGTTTTGACTTGCTTAGGCTCAAACGGCTCAATCATGCCGTGTTGTTCAGCCATGCGGCGTATCCACTTATCCGACTTAATGCTCATTTTTCACTCAACCATTCATTAAAAAAACAAAAATAACAAAATTAAAATGCCCACGCATTATGCCATTTTACTGGCAATTCGCGCAGGCATTTTGTGATAGCTACAACCTGGCTTAGTGCTCGTCGCCACCTAGTTCAATGCTGTAACGCCAGAACTGATCTTCGGCTTCAAAAATCACACTAGATGCCTCTGGGTCACGGTCGCCCGCACGGTATTGATGTAAAGGTGTTTTGTCCTTAGCCCAAGCATTCACAATTTGGTCAACTAAGCGCCATTGTGCTTCGACTTCGCTGATGTGTAGGTATTGTGAAGGATCACCTTCCATCAAGTTCAACATTAGAGTTTCGTATGAGTCGATCGTTTCGTCACCTTGTTGGCGTTGTGGACCATCAATGCTCATCGTGCGTGTTGCGATATCAAGGCCAGGAATCTTAGACTCCATCTCAATTTTTACACATTCACGTGGTTGAATATTAATGATGAGCCAGTTGTGATGTTGGCCTTCTTTCAATTCCATTGGGGATTGTTTAAAGCGAATCGCAATCGCCGTATTGCCTTCGTGCATACGTTTACCTGTGCGAACGTAGAATGGCACACCTTTCCAGCGTGGATTGTCGATAAACAACTTAACCGCAGCGTATGTTTCTGTAAAGCTTGTTTCTCCAAGGCCATCACGTTTCACTTCTTCTAAGTAACCAGGTACATTTTCGCCATGACCATCACCTACGCAAACACGGCCTGAGGCATATTGCGCACGGAATACTTGTTTGTTGAAATTGTTTAAGTCGATTGGACGAATAGATTCCAATACTTTGATTTTTTCAGCACGAATGCTGTCTGGGCTCAGGTCTTTTGGTTTTTCCATCGCCACTAGGGCCAATGTTTGTAGCAAATGACTTTGGAACATATCACGAAGGGCGCCAGTAGCATCGTAAAACGTTGTACGTTCGCCAACGCCTAAGGTTTCATTATTGGTGATTTGGACATGGTCGATGTGACCGTTATTCCAAAGTGGCTCAAAAATCGCATTAGTGAAACGCGTGAGCATAATATTTTGAATCGCCGATTTACCTAGGTAATGATCGATACGGTAGATTTGACTTTCTTTTAAGTGTTTGGTGATTTTTGATTGCAAGTCTTGTGCGCTTGCTAAGTCAGTACCAAATGGTTTTTCAATCAACACACGGCGCCAATACTTACTCTCGTCTAACAAGCCAACACCTGATAGTTGCTCAACCACTGGTGCAAAGTCTGTAGGGCGTACTGATAGGAAGTACGCTAAGTTTTGAGGAAATACTTTCTCATCACTAAGTCTATCGCGCATTTTTTCGAAAGCATTAGGATCAGTAGGTGGGTTAGCGTGGTAATGATTGCGTCCGAGAAAACGCTCAAACACTTGCTTGTCGTAACCGCTCTTAAATTTAGCGTCTAACATCCCTTTAATTTCTTTGTGCCAATCTTCTTGAGAGACGTCACCGCGACCCACAGACAAAATCGCCATGTGATCTGGCAAACGGCAAGCAGCATCCAAACGGAAAAGGCCTGGAATTAACTTCAGGCGAGAAAGGTTTCCGCTAGCGCCAAATAAGACAAGGGTACAAGGATCGATTTGTTTGCTCATTACTTCAATTTTCCTAAAGTTTCGGGGTTAATAAGCGGCCAATCAATCATGGCCGCGATGAGTTTTTAGTCTTTGATTTTATAAAGCTTAGTCGTTAACTGACTTGATGAAATGGCCACCAAAGCCATTGCGCATCATGGATAGCAATTTGTAGCTATAGCCAGTTGCATCTTGGCTTCTAAAACGGGCTTGCAGAGCAAGCGTTAGAACAGGCGCAGCAACACCTTGCTCAACAGATTCCATCACTGTCCAACGACCTTCGCCAGAGTCGGCTACGTAAGGGGCAACAGCAGATAACTCTTGGTCTTCTTTTAGTGCATCGGCAGTTAAATCCAGCAACCAGCTACGTACCACCGAGCCATGACGCCATAATTCAGTGATCTGGGCTAAGTCTAAATTAAAATCTGTTTTGCCTTTTAATAAATCTAAGCCTTCAGCCATGGCTTGCATCATGCCGTATTCGATACCGTTATGTATCATCTTGGTAAAGTGACCTGCGCCGATTGGCCCAACGTGCGCCCAGCCATTTTCTTTTGAAGGTGCAAGTGCAATAAGGATAGGTTCAACTGCTTTTGCAATTTCAGGGGTGGCGCCTACCATTAAACAGTAGCCGTTCTCCAAGCCCCAAATACCGCCGGATGTACCTGCATCCATAAAGCCGATGCCACGTTCCGCAAGCCAAGCACCACGACGTTGGCTGTCTTTATAGTTTGAATTGCCGCCATCAATAATGATGTCGCCTTTAGAAAGCATGTGGGCAAGATTTTGAATTTGAATTTCTGTAGGTTCACCGCTTGGTAACATCAGCCAAACAATACGTTTTTCACCTGACTCACCTAGTTTTGAAACTGCATCAGGAACTGAACTAGCGGCAACCATGCCTTCGGCTTCAACTAATTTAGTGACAACTTCCACACTTCTGTCATAGCCAACCACTTCGATACCACTGCGTAGCAAGCGTGTGGTCATGTTGCCACCCATCTTGCCTAAACCGATCATTGCAAGTTTCATTGTTTTTCCTTGATTAGGATATAGTCTGCCGTCGTCCTTTTGGGTAAGATGGCGGGCTAAATTGATTCATTGAATTAGTACGCAATTATAACGTGAAGGCTTTGCATGATGCAAAACACAAACCAAGAAAAATCTAGCCAAATCAGCCGTTGGCACAATTTTGAAACACAAGATGCGATTAACCAAGCAACATTAAACAGAATCTTGGAGGCAGCTAAGGATGCGATTGCTAGCCGTGGTCGTTTCTCTATCGTTTTAGCAGGCGGTTCAACGCCAAAGAGCGTTTATGCTTTACTCAAAAATGCCCAAGCAGACTGGGCTCATTGGCATGTTTATCATAACGATGACCGTTGCTTGCCAGTGGATAATTCTGAACGCAACAGTTTGATGGCCCGCACTACATGGCTCAATCATGTGGCAATTCCAGCTAATCAAATTCATGATATCCCAGCAGAGCTGGGCAATATTGAAGGTGCTAAAGCCTACGCCCAAACATTGGCTGGTGTGCCAGAGTTTGATTTGGTGCTGTTAGGCTTGGGTGAAGATGGTCATACGGCCAGCTTATTTCCTAACCAAGCAGTCGATAATTCGGCCGATGCAGTGCCTGTGTTTGATGCGCCCAAGCCCCCCGCAGATCGTATTACTGTTAGTCAGCAACGATTGAGCAATACACGAGAAGTAATTTTCTTGGTGACGGGTGCAGGCAAGCAGGACGCTGTCAATCATTGGCGCAATGGCGTTGCGATTCCTGCAACGTTGATTCAGCCAAAAAATGGTGTAGATGTTTATTGCTACGGCGTTAAGTTTTAAGCAAAAAAACATCCAAACAAAAAAGCCCCAAATTTTTGGGGCTTTTTTTACTTAAGTGTTTTGAATCACAATATTTGGAAATTTACTGCTGTGATCTAGGGCGAGTTGAGATAGTTTGGAGGCTGTCTTTCTGGCGATTTGTTTGTAAATGCCAGCGATTTGACTATTCGGTTCGCTAATCACGGTTGGTTTGCCGCCGTCTGATTGCTCACGAATTCTAATGTCGAGAGGCAAGCTGCCGAGCAAGTCCACGTTGTAGTCTTTACACATTGCCTCGCCACCACCTGCGCCAAAAATATGTTCTTCATGGCCACATTTTGAGCAGATATGCGTGCTCATATTTTCAACGATGCCTAAAATAGGAATCCCTACTTTTTCAAACATTTTGAGGCCTTTGCGTGCATCCAATAAGGCAATGTCTTGAGGTGTCGTCACAATAATCGCGCCTGTTACTGGTACTTTTTGTGACAAAGTGAGTTGGATATCTCCAGTACCCGGCGGTAAGTCGATAATTAAATAATCTAAATCTTTCCACCGTGTGTCGCGTAACAGTTGCTCTAATGCGCCTGTGACCATTGGGCCGCGCCATACCATAGGCGTGTCAACGTCAACCAAGAAGCCTATCGACATCGCCTGTATGCCGTGGGCTTGCATAGGCTCTATGCTTTTGCCATCCGCGCTGTCTGGTCTGCCTGAAATGCCCAACATTTGTGGTTGGCTAGGGCCGTAAATGTCAGCATCTAAAATACCCACATTAGCGCCTTCTTCAGCAAGGGCTAAAGCAATATTCACCGCAGTGGTTGATTTGCCGACGCCACCTTTGCCTGACGCTACGGCGATGATGTTTTTTACATTTGGAATAAGGGGTACGCCTCGTTGCGCGCTGTGCGGAACAATTCGGCTGCCGATATTGACAGTGATCTTGCCGATGCTCGCAATCGTCGCTAATTTGTTTTCAACGAGTGCTTTTAATTCGGCAAGTACGCTTTTTGCAGGATAACCAAGCACGATATCTACTGACACGTCACTGCCGTTAATTTGAATATTCTTTGCAGATTTACTGCTTACAAAGTCAGCGTCAGTGTTTGGGTCTACCAATGTTTTAAGCGTATTTTGAACGTCTAATTCCGAAATTGCCATTTGCTTTTCCTTGCAATAATTCTTGAGTAAAAGATTAAGGTAATTTTAACGCATGTGAAAGCGCCCGTCATTTGTTAAAATGGGTGTATTCGAATAATTTATACATAGATTGAAATTCATGAGCCGTAAAATTCTGGTCACCTCTGCACTTCCTTATGCCAATGGCAGTATTCATCTAGGCCATTTGGTTGAGTATATTCAAACCGATATTTGGGTGCGCTTTCAGAAGATGCAAGGTAATACAGTGCATTACGTGTGTGCCGATGACACGCACGGCACCCCGATTATGTTGCGCGCTGAAAAAGAGGGCATTACACCAGAAGCTTTGATTGCTAAGGTGCATACAGAACATTTCGCAGACTTTTCAGAATTCTTAGTTGAGTTTGATAATTACTACTCAACCAACTCGCCAGAAAATAAAGAGCTCGCAAGCGGTATCTATAAAGCGCTTAAAGCCAATGGCAAGATTGCGACCAAAACCATTGAACAGTTTTATGACCCAGTTAAAAACATGTTCTTGCCAGACCGTTTTATTAAAGGCGAGTGTCCTAAGTGTCATGCGAAAGATCAATACGGTGATTCATGTGAGGTCTGCGGCGCCACTTACAACCCAACTGAACTGATTAACCCTTTCTCAGCAGTTTCTGGCGCGGCGCCTGTGCGTAAAGAAACGGAACATTATTTCTTCAAGCTATCAGAGTGTAGCGACTTCTTGCGGGGGTGGACGCGCTCCGGCACGCTTCAACAAGAGGCTGCCAACAAAATGAACGAGTGGATAGGCGAGGCGGGCGAGAATAAATTATCTGATTGGGATATTTCACGCGATGCACCATATTTTGGTTTTGAGATTCCTGATGCACCAGGTAAGTACTTCTATGTTTGGTTAGATGCGCCTATTGGTTATATGGCCAGCTTTAAGAATTTATGTGCTAAAAATGGCCTAGATTTTGATGAGTACTGGAAAGCGGATTCAACAACTGAGCTTTATCATTTTATTGGTAAAGATATTTTGTATTTCCATGCTTTATTCTGGCCTGCAACGCTTGAATATTCAGGCTATCGCAAACCAACGCAAGTGTTCTCTCATGGTTTCTTAACCGTGAACGGCGAAAAAATGTCCAAATCTCGCGGCACCTTTATTACTGCCCGCAGTTATTTAGATCACATCAAAAATCCTGAGTATTTACGTTATTACTATGCAGCTAAACTGAACGGTAGCATGGAGGATATTGATTTGAATTTGGAAGACTTTGTTGCGCGGGTAAATAGTGATTTGGTAGGTAAGTACATCAATATTGCGAGTCGTACGGCGGGTTTCATCAATAAGCGTTTTGCAGGCAAGTTAGTCTCAGCCAAGAGTCATGTTGTTGTAGAGACGATCAAAGCGTCAGCGCCTGAAATTGCTAAAGCTTATGAAGCGCGTGATTACAGCCGTGCTTTGCGTGAAATTATGCGTTTGGCGGATTTGGCTAATGCTGATGTAGCAGAGGCTGCGCCTTGGGTCGTGGCTAAACAAGAGGGCGATGCAGCGCAAGCTAAATTACATGCAGATTGTTCAAGCGCGCTTGAAATGTTCCGTTTATTAACACTTTATTTAAAACCAGCTTTGCCTGATTTGGCAGGCAATATTGAGCAGTTCTTGAATATTGCCCCGCTTACATGGGCTAGCGTGAATGATTCATTTGCGGATGACCATGCGATTAATGAATACAACCATCTCATTACTAGAATAGACCCGAAACATATCGAAGCCATGACTGAAGCCAATAAAGAAACGTTACAACAATCCGTTGCGCCAACTGCTAAACCTGCGCCTGCAGTGTCTGAAAATGCTGGCGACTATATCTCGATTGATGATTTTACGAAGGTGGATTTGCGTATCGCGAAAATCGTGAATGCTGAGCATGTGGAGGGGGCTGAAAAGCTCTTGTGCTTGAGTTTAGATATCGGTGAAGAAAAACCACGCCAAGTATTTGCAGGGATTAAATCAGCTTACGACCCTGCGACATTGGTTGGCCGCTTGACGGTAATGGTGGCGAACCTTGCGCCGCGTAAGATGAAATTTGGGATGTCTGAAGGCATGGTGCTTGCTGCAAGTGATGAGCGCGGTGGTCCGTTCATCCTGTCACCAGATGCCGGAGCTGAAGCAGGAATGCGGGTGAAATAACTGCAAGTTCGTCACAGCAAATGCCCGCACCTGCGGGCATTTGCTTATTGGCTTTTGGCCTCAAGTCCCTCATGTATTTTCGTAAGCGTTTCGAGTGGATTTTTAGATTGCGTAATCGGACGGCCAATTACTAAGTAGCTTGAACCTAGCGCCAATGCTTGGCTTGGCGTCACTACGCGAGATTGATCGTCAAGTGCTGCATCTGCGGGGCGGATGCCTGGGGTGACTAGACAAAATTCTTCACCTAATGATTTTCTTAAGATGGGGGCCTCTTGTGCTGAGCACACAACGCCATCTAATCCTGATTTTTGCGTGAGACTGGCAAGGTTGAGTACCTGGTCTGCTACTGTGCCTGTCACGCCGACTTCACTCAGCATTTGTTGATTCATGCTGGTTAATACAGTCACAGCAATTAGAAGCGGATCTTGGCCTGATCGCTCAACCCCCTCTCGTGCCGCTTCCATCATGGCGGTTCCACCAGAAGCATGTACGTTAAGCATCCAGACCCCTAAGCGGCTTGCTGCCTCACATGCCTTGGCAACCGTTGTTGGAATGTCATGGAACTTGAGGTCTAAGAATACACTGTGACCGCCGGCTATTAAACGTTCAATGAGCTGAGGCCCTGCGGCCGTAAATAATTCCTTACCCACTTTAACGCGACAAATCTCAGGATTAAGTTGCTCAGCTAAATTGAGCGCGCTTTTAGCATCTGCATAGTCAAGTGCAACGACAATTCTTGGGGCTATATTTTTGTTTTTCATGCGACAGTTTCTTTAGGTTCGGCTGGTAGTGATTCCCAAGCGTTACAAGCAGGGCACTGCCAGTGGAAGTTGCGGGCTTTGAAACCGCATTGATCGCAACAATAGGCGTTGCGGTTACCAATTGCGTATCGAATAGTTTGTTGCATAAGGCTGTTGTCGTTATTTTGTTTAGCGGATTGTAAGCCGCGAGCTTTAAGCAACTGCTCTAGGGTTTGCAGACTTGGTTTTCTTTCCAAGTCGTTCAGCGCAAGATTGGCAGCAGCATCAGCACCTTGCTCGGCTAAAGTAATCTCAAAAACAACTGACAATAGGGAAGGTAGCTTGTAGTCTTGAAAATATTGCCTTAATAGTGCAACCCCTTCATCAAGGGCATCCATTTCGCGATAGCTATTAAGTAGTTTATTTGCCACCATGCCGAGATATTCTGGTTTTTGGAATTCAACACGCTTCCAGAGGCTAATGGCGAGCTTATGGGCTTTGGCGTTGGCTTCCATATCGCCCAGCATCATATTGGCTCTTACACAGTTTTTGTTAGCATCTAAGGCCATTCCTAACTCATGACGTGCCGTATGAGCATCTTGGTCTAAGATAGACTTAATGGCCATTTCACAATAAAACTGCGCGACTTCTTTGCGGAATGAAACGCCAGAAACGCGCTCTAGTTCGGTGGCTGTTTTTACCGCACGCTGCCACTCACGTTCACGGATGTAGATTTCTAGCAAAGCACGCAGGGCAGGTTGTTTGTAGCGGCTATCATCTAAGCCGCTAAATAGTTCCTCCGCGCGGTCGTAGAGGCCAGCTTTTAAATAGTCTTGCGCAAGTTCGGCTTTGATCGCCTTTCTTTGTTCCTCTGGCAGTTCTTTACGGTCTAGCAAGCTGAGATGAAGGTTGATTGCACGGTCTACTTCTCCACTGCGACGGAATAAGCTACCTAAGGCAAAATGAAGTTCTAGTGACTCTGCATTAGACTGCGCGGCCTCTATAAAGGCTTCAATCGCTTTATCTTGCTGGTCGGTAATTAAAAAGTTGAGACCTTTAAAATAGGCCGCAGGTAGGCTGGTTGATTCAGATAGTAACTGCTTGATGTCAATACGGGCTGCAATCCAACCAAGTGCAAAAAACAGTGGGATGGCAATAAGCCACCAATATTCAAAGTCCATTATTGATTAGCCTTGATTGATACTTGATGATTGGGCATTTTCTTTTCTTAGTCTATTTAATTCGCGGCGTTGCTTGATTAGAGTCGGTGTTATCGCAACTAACCCAGCGGCGATGCCCGTGAGTAATGCAATAAATAGAATCAGCGACAAGGGGGCTTGCCAAGATAAACCAAGGTAATAAAACAAGGTAACTGGATAAGCATTCTTGAGGGCAAAGCCCATCAAGAGAATGAACAGGGCCACACTCAATATTTTATAGATTATTCGCATGAATTGGATTTTACTGGCGCTTGTCAAAAAGGGCTAGGTAAAAATAATATAAAAAAACGGCAGCTTCCTTATCTGATGACTTGGAAACTACCGTTTTTAAGTATCAATCAAAAACAAGATGATTGATGTGAAAGCCTTGAAACTAGACTAGATCAACGCGCTCACGTAACTCCTTACCAGCTTTAAAGTGAGGTACGTGCTTTGCAGGCACTTCAACTTTGCTACCAGTTTTTGGATTGCGACCAAGACGTGGCGGACGGTAGTTAAGACTGAAACTACCAAAGCCACGAATTTCGATACGCTCGCCAGCTGACAAGTTGTCCGTCATTGAATCAAGAATTGCTTTCACTGAAAGTTCAGCATCCTTGACAACAAGTTGAGGAAAACGTGAAGCTAAGTTAAGAATGAGCTCAGATTTTGTCATGGCTTTCTACCTTATTCGTTGTTTTTGCTGTCAAGTTTAGCTTTAAGCAAAGCGCCTAGGTTAGTAGTGCCTGCTGTTGCTGCGCCATCATCAGGCACTTGAGCTGCTTCTTTAGCTTTTGCAGATTTAGCTTTAGGCTTAGCTTCAGTTTTTTCTTCTGAAGCACCGCCTGAAGGATCAGCAGTTAGTTGTTTAACGCCCAATGAGATGCGTTCTTTTTCAACATCAATGCTCAATACTAAAGCTTCTAACTCGTCACCTTTTTTGAAGTTGCGGATAGCTTCTTCGCCAGTTTGAGTCCATGAAAGATCTGATAAGTGCACTAAACCATCAATACCGCCTGGCAAGCCAATAAACACACCGAAGTCTGTAATTGATTTAATTTGACCACTTACTTTGTCAGATTTTTTATGGCTAGCTGCGAAATCATCCCATGGATTTGTTTGACATTGTTTCATGCCAAGTGACAAGCGACGACGATCTTCGTCGATTTCAAGAATCATTACTTCAACTTCGTCGCCTAATTGAGCGATCTTAGCTGGGTGAACGTTCTTGTTAGTCCAATCCATTTCTGAAACGTGAACAAGACCTTCGATGCCTGGTTCGATTTCAACGAATGCACCGTAGTCAGTCAAGTTAGTCACTTTACCGAACAAGCGTGTGTTTGCTGGGTAACGACGGCTTAATGCAACCCACGGGTCATCGCCCAATTGTTTGATGCCAAGTGAAACACGGTTTTTGTCTTGATCGAATTTAAGGATCTTAGCTTCAACTTCTTCACCAACAGTCAACACCTCTGATGGGTGTTTAA
>CAIQFD010000019.1 GCA_903870995.1 uncultured Methylophilaceae bacterium
AATGCTTCGCCGTCGATATCTTCAGCGATAATCAACAATGGACGACCTGCTTTAGCTACTTGCTCAAGTGCTGGAAGCAAATCACGGATGTTAGAGATTTTTTTGTCGTATAAAAGCACGAATGGATTGTCCATTAATGCGATTTGACGTTCTTGGTTATTGATAAAGTATGGCGATAAGTAACCACGGTCGAATTGCATGCCTTCTACAACATCTAGTTCATTTTGTAAGCCTGAACCATCTTCAACAGTAATCACGCCTTCTTTGCCCACTTTGTCCATTGCGTCAGCAATAATTTGGCCAACTGATGAGTCTGAGTTAGCTGAAATAGAGCCAACTTGAGCGATTTGTGCGCTTGTTGTACATGCAACAGATTGTTTTTGAAGGTCAGCAACTGCAGCTTCAACAGCCTTGTCGATGCCGCGTTTTAAATCCATTGGGTTCATACCGGCGGCAACAGATTTCATGCCTTCGCGGATAATGGCTTGTGCCAATACGGTTGCAGTTGTCGTGCCGTCACCAGCGATATCGTTGGTTTTGCTTGCAACTTCTTTTACCAATTGCGCACCCATGTTTTCGAATTTGTCTTTTAATTCGATTTCTTTAGCAACTGATACACCATCTTTAGTGATCGTTGGAGAGCCGTATGAGCGCTCCAAAACTACGTTACGGCCTTTAGGGCCTAAAGTTACGCGCACTGCGTTAGCTAAAATATTTACACCGTTAACCATTTTTTGGCGAACGTCATCACCAAATCTTACGTCTTTAGCAGCCATCTTAAATCTCCTGAATTACTTAATTTAATTACTAAAAATTCTTTAATCCGAAAAGGTGGGGCTTATTAAGCCTCTATTACACCCATTAGGTCTGACTCAGTCATCACTAAAAATTCGTTACCGTCGATTTTTACGGTTTGGCCAGCGTATTTACCAAACAACACTTTGTCGCCAACTTTAACGTCAAGTGTAATCACTTTACCGTTGTCATCTTTTTTACCTGGACCTACAGCGATTACTTCGCCTTGATCTGGTTTTTCAGTTGCTGTGTCTGGAATTACGATGCCAGATGCAGTTGTACGCACTTCTTCTAAACGCTTAACAATCACACGGTCGTGTAAAGGACGAATTTTCATAAACGAACTCCTTAATAATTGAATAAATAACGAATAACAAAAATCTTGGGATGCATTTTAGCACTCCTGTCCATCGACTGCTAATACTTTGGGGCGAGAGATTAGGATTTCAAGGGCTATGATGAAATCTTTTGTCATAAAAATTTTGTAAATAAAATCTATAAGCAAATTTAACGCAATCAGCGATAATAACGATATTGCTAGTTTTAGCTTGAAGGATACGTATTGTGAGTGAAATCTTGGGTCAAATAGGCGCGCAGCCAGCGGTCATTGAGCAATTGAATTTAGCATTTGATGCTGACCAAGATCGTTTGTTATTTAAGGTGGGCTTGTCTGACAATACTGAGCTTGCGATTTGGATTACGCGAAGGATTGCTAAGTCTATTTCGGCGTGGTTACAGGGGAATCAGGGGGCAGTTGATTTGCCTATGCAAGTAGTTGTGATGAATGCGCAGGGCGGTTTGGAAGAAGTGGCCCCTAAAATGATGTCTGCATCGGCAATGAGCCCAGAAGCTATTTTGCAAAGTGCAGCACCAAATTTAGACTTTAGTACGCAATATCAGGCTAACCGTACGTCACGTTTACAAGCGCCTATGTTGGCGAATGCCTGCAAAGTGTTGAGTGATAATGCAACGCAATTCGTGCTCGAATTTACTGCCAAAGAGGGTATCAACGCCCAAGTCTCTTTTAATGCTGAGTTGAAGATTGCATTCGGCAATATGTTGCAATTGGCTACTAAAGAGGCGGCTTGGGATATTGGTGTACAAAACAGTCATTTCGTCACACCGCAAATGAGCTCGAGTCAGGTTCTACACTAGTGAATAATAAAGACTTGCTTAGTCGTAGCTTAAAGTCAGTGTGGCACCCATGCACACAGATGAAGGCGCACGAAACTTTGCCATTGCTACCGATTGCTAGCGGTGAGGGTGTCTGGCTTAAGGATTTTGAGGGTAAGCGTTATTTAGATGGTGTGAGTTCTTGGTGGGTCAATTTGTTTGGTCATAATGAACCCCGAATTAAAACTGCCATTAGTGAACAGTTGGACACCTTAGAACATGTCATGCTTGCTGGGTTTACCCATGAGCCTGTCGTGCAGTTATCGGAAAAGCTAGGCTTGCTCACTGGGCTTGGTCATTGTTTTTATGCTTCGGATGGGGCCTCTGCGACTGAAATAGCGCTCAAAATGAGCTTTCATTATTGGCGCAATATTGGCCAGCCAGAAAAGAATCAATTTTTAAGTCTGCAAAATAGCTATCACGGTGAAACCATCGGAGCTTTATCGGTGACTGATGTCGCTATTTTCAAAGATACTTATGCGCCCTTGCTGCGTCAAAGTGCACAAATGCCATCACCAGATGCCCGCCTGGCTGAAGCGGGTGAGAGTGCGGAAGCTTACGCAAATCGCTGTGCAGATTTTTTAGAAACTTATATAAAGCAACATCATGCTGACATTGCAGCATTTATTGTTGAGCCATTGATTCAATGTGCTTCTGGTATGGGGATGTATTCTTCTGTTTATCTCAAGCGTGCGCGAGAAATCTGTACCCAGTATCAGGTGCATTTGATTGCGGATGAAATTGCGGTAGGCTTTGGGCGAACAGGGACGATGTTTGCCTCCGAGCAGTCGAATATTAAGCCTGATTTTATTTGTCTTTCAAAAGGTATTACCGGTGGTTATTTGCCTTTATCAGTGACGCTGACGACCGATGAGATCTATCTGGCATTTTATGATGACAGCGTAGCGCGGGGCTTTTTACATTCACATAGTTACACTGGCAATGCCTTGGCATGTAGCGCTGCTTTGGCAACCTTAGCCATTTTTGAGCAAGACGATGTCCTCTCTAAAAACCAATCAAAAACTACTTATATCAATAATCAAATTAGCACATGGCAAGGCTTGCCAATAGCGCACATTCGTAATCAAGGCATGGTATGGGCCTTTGATGTGCAAACAAAAAACCAACAATTTCAGCGAGATTTTTATCTACAAGGGCTGGCGCAAGGTTTGTTACTTCGCCCAATTGGTAATACTGTTTATTGGATGCCGCCATATGTAATTAGCCCAGATGAAATGGATTTTATGATCAACACGACCAAGCAGTTGGTGATGACGTGCGCATAATTCTTGCCATTTTATTGGCCATTTCCTCTGAGCTAACATGCGCTCAAAATGCCCAGTTGCCTCTCCCTGTCATGCAAGCGCTTCAATCTGAAAATGTGCCATTAGAAAATGTCAGTATTTATGTTCAGCGTGTCGATGCGCCACAAGCCTTATTAACCTACCAGGCTGATTTGGCACGTAATCCAGCATCAGTGATGAAGTTATTGACGAGCTATGCCGCGCTTGATTTGCTTGGCCCCTCATATCGTTGGAAAACACAATTTTATGGCTTAAATCAGCCGCAGCAAGGCATGTTGCAAGGCGGACTTTGGATCAAAGGCTCTGGCGACCCCGCCTTAAATACTGCGCATTTGGCCGAGGTGGCGAGTGAGTTAAAACAGAAATTTGATTTGAATGAGATCTGCTGTGAAATCTTCTTAGATAATAGTGCTTATGCACTGCAGAGTTTTGATGCGGCAGCTTTTGATGGCAAGCCTAATCGTGCATACAACGCCCCGGCTGAGGCTTTGATGGTTAACCAGCAAGCCATTCGTCTTCAATTGCTTCCTAGCAACGACAAAGTGACTGTGGTCGTTTATCCATATTGGCAATCGCTCATTAAGCGTATTGATATCAAGCCGATTGGCGGCGACTGTGGCGACTGGAAGAATGGCTTACAAATCAAGCGTGAAAGCCATATGCTAAGTGTGCACGGTGAATACCCAGTCAGTTGTGGTGATAAGTACTTGGATGTGAATTGGCAGGGGACAGAATATGTTGCTGGCCTTTTTTATACTGCATGGGAACAAGCAGGTGGACGCTGGACTCAGACTGATAAAACGCAAACGCGTAGGGGGAATGTGCCAGAAAATGGCGTGTTGCTAACCGAACATGCATCGCCTGCCCTAGCGGAAATGTTACGCGAGATGAATAAAACGAGTAACAACGTCATGGCGCGCGCTTTGTATCTAAGTTTGAGCCGTGCAAATGACCCAAGCCAAGTGGCCTCTCCCACTAAAAGTGAGCAAGTTCTGAAAACTTGGCTACAAGGCAAAGGATTTAATTTTTCTGAGCTAGTGCTTGAGAATGGTGCAGGGCTTTCAAGGTTAGAACGCATTAGCGCTGCGCATTTAGGACTCTTGCTGAATGATGCTTTTCATAGTCCAGTCATGTCTGAACTTACTGCTTCGTTGCCTATCTACGGTGTAGATGGTTCATTAAGTAAACGTAAGGATGGCGGTTTGTATGGCCGAGCCCATTTAAAAACTGGATCTCTTGAAAATGTAAGAAGTATTGCTGGCTACGTGCTTGATGCTAAGGGCCGTTATTGGTCGTTGGTGTTTATGGTAAATGGCACAAAATCAGAGGCGACTAAGCCAGCCCAAGATGCCTTATTAAATTGGGTTTATCAACAAGAATAAGGCTTACTTTCATTGAGCATAGCCTTACAAGTCGGGTATGATATTTAAGATTTTTCTTTTGGAGCACAGCATGAAAAAAAGTACATTAATGGCAAGCGCTTTGATGATTGCCATGCTCGCTATCACTGGCTGTAAGGCCGATTCAAAAACATCTATTAAGGAAACTGCAATGACACAAAACGTAACAGAACTCGTCAAGAATGACACGGTAATTGGTGAAGGTCGTGAAGCGGAAGCAGGTTTTAACGTCACAGTGCATTACACAGGTTGGTTGTACGACCCAAGCAAAGCGGATGGCAAAGGCGCTAAGTTTGACAGCTCATTAGATCGTCATGAGCCTTTTGTGTTTTTCTTAGGCGGTGGCCAAGTGATTCAAGGATGGGATGAAGGCTTTGCTGGAATGAAAGTTGGCGGTAAACGTACTTTAATTATCCCGCCACACATGGGCTACGGTGTTCATGGTGCTGGTGGTGTAATTCCGCCAAATGCCACATTGATTTTTGATGTTGAGTTGTTAGGCATCAAATAAAGGCTAAGTAACTCATTAATTTTTAGCAAAGGCAGTGCAATGAAAGTACGAGTGAAGTGGGTTGAAGATGTCTGTTTTATGGGTGAGACGGAGAGTAGTCACGCCGTGATTATGGATGGCTCGCCAGAAATCGGTGGACGTAACCTAGGTATGCGCCCAATGGAAATTTTGCTCGTTGGTATGGGTGGGTGCTCGTCTATTGATGTGGTCACGATTCTTAAAAAGTCACGTCAAGCCATCACCAATTGCGTTGCAGAAATTACTGCTGAGCGTGCTGATGAAATCCCAAAAGTGTTTACTAAGATTCACGCACATTTTGTGGTGACGGGTAAAAATTTAAATGCTACGCAGGTAGAGCGTGCGGTGAGTTTGTCTGCTGAGAAGTACTGTTCAGCCTCTATTATGCTAGGAAAAGCTGCAGAAATGAGCCACAGCTTTGAGATTAAAGAGGCTGATTAGTTTTTAGTTTGATGCTTCAATGATTGAAACAGTCAGTACATCGCCTGTTTCAATCACTTCAAATAGTCGGTCGATATTTGGGTGCTTGCCTGGATTTTCTTCGGCGTCTTGTGTGTGCTCTGCATAAATTTTCAAACCATCTTTTGCAGCATCTTTGTTGATGCTGCCCCATTTTTCGAATAAATGGTGGTAAACCTTCACCGAGCCTTGGCTTCCTGGTTTGTTTTCAATCACGCCTGCATTTGACCCATCAGCTTTAGCCAATTCGATTTTTTGAATATGATCGCTGTTTTCTAAACTGGCTAAATTTTCGCTAAATTTCTTCATGTGTCTTTGCTTACGCTTTCTATTTTACGATTGATTTATAAGTGGTAAGTGGTTGAAGTCATGACTTTTGACATGGCCTGCATAGCCGCTTTAACAGGGCTTGGTAGTTCTGCACCACCTAAGTGTATCGCAGTTGCTGCATGCTCAGCTTCATCTGTTTTCATTTGTTCTAAAATGGCACGGCTTTTGTTATCTGCAGTTGGTAATTCATCTAAATGACGGTTAAGATGTGCGCCTACTTGGCGCTCAGTTTCTGCCAAAAAGCCTAAATTCCATTTGTCACCAAGCGCTCCAGCAATTGCCCCTAGCGTAAAAGATCCGGCGTACCAAATTGGATTGAGTAAGCTGGTGCGGCCACCAAGTTCATGGATACGTTTTTCGCACCAAGCCAAGTGTTCGGTCTCTTCTTTCGATGCATGTTCTAAAGCGCGCACCGTTTCAGGATTCTTAGCGGTAAGGGCTTGGCCATTATAAAGCGCTTGGGCACAAACTTCGCCGCAATGATTGATGCGCATTAAGGCACCTGCGTGGCGCTTATCATCAGCACTTAATTCTGTGGTTGGTGCAATATTTTGATCTGGATGCGGGCGAATGCTATGGGCATTAGCCGCTAAGGTTTTTAAGCCTTTGTCTAATTCGATAATGAGTCGATCTAGCATATTTATATATCACTAATCATCTTGAGAAAACCAAAATGAGGGCAAGCCTAGCTTGCCCTCAACCTTCGTGATTATTTCTTGCTCGGCGCTAAAATGTCGATACCTTTAAGCAAGTTAACTGCTTGCATAAATTGGTAGTCAGTTTTAGTTCCAGCTTCCATTGGCGTTTTGTCTGCTGATTGTTTGTCGTCTTTTTTCACTGTAGGTGGTTTTGGTGCTTCTTTCGTTGTTGCTTCCGCTTCTTTAGGATTCGACAAGTGATTACTTAAATCGGCTTCGCGCAAGTTCATGCCTTGGTCGGCGGTGTTCACAGTCGCATCTTCTACCACGATATCAGGCACAATGCCTTTTGCTTGAATAGAGCGACCATTTGGCGTGAAGTAACGCGCTGTAGTCAGCTTAATCGCTGTACCGTTGTTCATTGGTAGGATTGTTTGCACAGAGCCTTTACCGAAGCTTTGTGTGCCCATAATCACTGCACGTTTGTGGTCTTGCAATGCGCCAGATACGATTTCTGAGGCAGAAGCCGAGCCGCCATTAATCAATACCACCATCGGTACGGTTTTGATGTCGGCTGGCAAATCACGTAAGTAATCGGCAGCTTCTCCACCGCGTGCGTAATTTGCTGGGTTGGCGGTCAAGCGCATTTTTGCATCTTCAGTACGGCCTTCTGTATAAACCACCAGTGCGTCTTTAGGCACAAATGCAGCACTAATGCCAACAGCCGCTGTGATTAAACCACCTGGGTTATTACGTAAATCAAGTACTAAGCCCTTCAATGGGCCTTTGTTTTGCTCGCGTAATGCTTTGATTGCTTTCGCAAGGTCTTCGCCAGAGTGTTCTTGGAACTGGGTAACGCGAAGGTAAGCGTAGCCAGGTTCTGGTAATTTGTATTTAACGCTTTGCGTTTTGATGATTGCGCGGACGAGTGTGATGTAAAGAGGCTTGTTCTCGCCTTTGCGTAAAATAGTCAGCTTAATTGAAGTGTTTGGTTTGCCACGCATAATTTTCACTGCGTCATTGAGTGACATCCCTTTTACAAGCTTCTCATCCAATTGCATGATTAAGTCGCCAGATTTCACACCCGCTTTAAATGCTGGGGAGTCTTCAATTGGAGAAATCACTTTTACTAAGCCATCTTCCATCCCAACTTCAATTCCCAAGCCACCGAATTCGCCTTGTGTTCCAGCTTGTAGGTCTTTAAAGCCCTCAACGTCCAGGAAAGAAGAATGAGGATCTAAGCCAGTTAACATGCCATTGATCGCTTCGTTGATCAGCTTCTTGTCCTCGACAGTTTCAACGTAATCACTTTTAATCTTGCCATAAACTTCAGCGAAGGTACGTAATTCATCTAGCGGTAGCTGTGGCTTAGTTTCTTTTTCAGCAACTGCTGGATAGTTCAGACTTAAGCTGACGCCCAAGACTGCGCCAATGACAACTAAGCTGATTTTTTCAAATTTTGTACGCATGAAATAAAAATTCCTTCACTGACTTTATAAGTTGCAAATTACCCAAAAGGGAAATTAAAAATGATGGTTGAGATAATATCGTGTTGCGCTACTTAAACCAATTGAAATAACATGTCTTAACGAATTTTTGCCATATCTAAGGTTACATGGAAAAACAAATAAATAAGCTTGAAATCGAGTACTGCACGCAATGTCATTGGTTGCTTCGTGCCACTTGGATGGCGCAAGAACTTTTAACGACCTTTAACACAGACATCACTAGTCTTGCGCTAGTTCCTGGCACCGGTGGTATTTTTGAAGTAAGGTTGAATGGTGCGGTCATTTATTCTCGTAAAGAAACAGGCCGTTTCCCAGAATCCAAAGAGCTTAAGCAATTAGTACGTGATGTGATTGACCCTGAAAGACCGCTGGGGCACAGTGATCGTTAGCGCCTGAAAACTACTTTGTTGGCTTGTTAAGTTCAGTGCTGGCGAGCTCTTTTGCATCAACGCGACGGGCGCCAGTAAAACGTTTTGACCAGTAACTATCATTCATGTCAGCCACGCTGACGCTACTGCCGGTACTTGGTGAATGAATAAAACGGTTGTTGCCAACGTAAATGCCTACGTGAGAATACACGGATTTCATGGTGTTAAAAAACACCAAATCACCGGGCTGTAATTCCGTTTCGGTCACATTTTGACCAACTTGACTCATCGCGCGTGCGCCGTGCGGCAATGTTAAGTTAGCGGCTTCTTTGAATACGTAACGCACGAAGCCACTACAATCAAATCCAGAGTCTGGCGTAATTCCGCCGTATTTATATTTCACGCCTGTCTGGCTAAGGGCGTGCAAAATTATTTCTTGCGCAGTGCTTGTCCAAGAATTGTTTGATTCGGTTTCTTGTGCAGCATTTGAAGCGGCATTTGCCTCATCGTTGCTTTGCGATAAGAATGGAAAATCAAATGCAAGGGCGAGATTAGACACCCCTAACAAAAGGCTTAACGCGACCGCACATGATGTTTTTTTCAAATTTATCATCTAGATATTATAAAACGAAGCCGTCATTTTTCCTAATCAGCCACATGTTTGGGCGAGACATGGCATGGGTGAAGCCTGTGCCGATAAATGCTATAGTTCGGACATCTTTTTGACAGCACCACACATGAAAACTTCACGTCGCCACCTTGAATTGCTTGCCCCCGCTAAAAATGCTGATTTTGGTATTGAGGCGATTAATCATGGGGCAGATGCGGTCTATATTGGCGGCCCAGCTTATGGTGCGCGGGCTAAAGCGCCGAATACGATTGAAGACATTGCTAGGTTGGTGAAACATGCTCACCGCTTTAACGCTGAAATTTTTGTTACCTTAAATACCATCTTTCATGACAACGAATTAGAAGGTGCGCGCGAGATTGTTTATCAACTATATGATGCGGGCGTGGATGCGTTGATTGTGCAAGACATGGGTTTGATGGAAATGGATTTGCCGCCTATTCAGCTTCATGCGAGTACACAAACCGATATCCGCACCGTTGAAAAAGCCAAGTTTTTAGATCAAGCAGGTTTTTCACAAATCGTTTTAGCGCGTGAGTTAGACTTAAAGACTATCCAGCAAATCGCCGATGAAACCACCTGCAATTTAGAGTTTTTTGTCCATGGAGCCTTGTGCGTTGCTTTTAGTGGACAATGCTTTATTAGTCATGCGCATACAGGTCGTAGCGCGAATCGTGGCGAGTGTTCGCAAGAGTGTCGTCTGCCTTATCGTTTAGAGGATCCACAAGGACGAGTGATTGGCAACGACAAGCATTACTTATCGATGAAAGATAATGACCAAAGCGCTAATTTGCGCGCTTTGATTGGCGCTGGCATTAGCTCCTTTAAAATTGAGGGGCGCTATAAAGATTTACCTTATGTAAAAAATGCCACTGCGCATTATCGCCAGCTATTGGATGAGATTCTGCTCGATATGCCTGAGTATGCAAAAACCTCTTCTGGCATCACCACTTTTAGCTTTACGCCGCAGCCTGAAAAAACCTTTAACCGTAGCGCGACGGATTACTTTGTAAATGGTCGAAAGGCCGATATTGGCGCATTTGATACCCCTAAATTTTCGGGGGAAGAAGTGGGTAAGGTCACTAAAGTGGCTAAAGATTCTTTTGAGGTCGATAGCCAAATTGCGTTACATAATGGTGACGGCCTATGCTTTTTTGATGTGCATAAAGAGTTGGTTGGCATGCGCATTAACACCGTTGAAGGTAAGCGATTAACCCCTAATGAGATGCCAGAAGATATGCGCAGAGGGATGACGCTTTATCGCAATCGCGATCATGCTTTTATGCGCTTGTTAGAAAAAGATTCAGCCACCCGAAAAATTCCGGTGGATATGCATTTTTATGAAACCCCAGATGGTTTTGCACTCAGCGTCACGGATGCTGACGGATTAAGTGCAACTGCAGTTTGCCAAGTCGGAAAACAGCCTGCACAACAAGCAGAAAAAGCTGAAGCGAGTTTGCGAGAGCATTTAGCAAAATTAGGGAGCACCGATTTTGTGGTGAATGTAACTTTATTGGATTTGTCGCAAGCCTGGTTCGTGCCAGCATCGAGCATTAATGCGCTTAGGCGCGATGCTGTTGAGCAGCTAATTCAAGTACGTATTGCAAGCTATCAGCGTCCTGAAAAGCGCATGCCAGCTCATCCGCCGGCTACTTATCCTGAAGATACTTTAAGTTATTTGGCGAATGTATATAACAAAAAAGCCCGTACTTTTTATGAAAAACATGGCGTCAAAATGATTGCGGCAGCTTATGAGGCAAACCAAGAGCTAGATGAAGTGCCGCTGATGATTACCAAGCATTGTTTGCGTTTTAGTCATGGGATGTGTCCCAAAGAGGCTAAGGGCGTGATTGGCGTGCAAGGTACGGTCACCGCTGAGCCGATGACCTTGATTAATGGGAATGACAGATTTACGCTTAAGTTTGACTGTAAGCCCTGCGAAATGCACGTGATGGGCAAGATACGCAAACCCGTGCTGCAAATGCCACCGCCGCAGCCTTTGCAATTTTATCCGAGTCGCCCTAAATCTTAAGGCGCTGGATTCATCATTCGCAAATGGAGATCTTCAATTTCCAACATTACTTCTGGCGATAGTTGTGTATCCCAAGCGTTAATATTTTCTTTGAGCTGCGCCATGTTTGTTGCGCCAATAATGGTGCTGGTGACAAACCAACGGTGATACACGAAGGACAAGGCTAATTGTGTAGGTGTTAACCCATGCGCACGGGCTAACTCAGCATAGGCTTTGCTGGCTGGCGTGACATTCGGTTTTTTATAACGCTGTGCATAACCCAAAAACATCGTTACACGACCTTTAGCTGTCGGGTCATCAATGTATTTGCCAGTGAGGTGTCCAAATGCCAAAGGAGAGTAGGCTAATAAGCCGACGTTCTCGCGAAACAGCACTTCCGACATCCCAAATTCCATGCCGCGATTAAGTAAGTTGTAGCAGTTTTGCACTGTCGCTACGCGCGGCAAGTCATATTCTTTGGCGATGCGTAAAAATTCCATTAAGCCCCAAGGCTGCTCATTGGATAGGCCGATGTAACGTACTTTCCCTTCTTTTACCAATGCTGCCAATGTTTCTAACTGGTTGCGTATTGTCACCCATTCTTTGCGTTCGCCTTCGCCCAGTTTTCCAGAAACGTATTCATTGGCTGGGTCGAATAAATATTGCCCAAACATCGGGACATTTCGTTCAGGCCAGTGCAATTGGTAAATGTCGATATAGTCCGTTTGCATGCGTTTGAGTGAGCCCTCAATCGCCTCGCGGATATTAGTGCTATCTAAGCATGGCGGGCCGCCACGTATCCAATCCATGCCGCGTCTTGGGCCAGCCACTTTGCCTCCCAAAATAATCTTGTCGCGGGACTGATTTTTGAGCCAATTGCCGATGATGTTTTCAGTTTTGGTGTAGGTGTCTGCCTTCGGCGGCACAGGATACATTTCTGCTGTGTCGATAAAGTTAATGCCTTGAGACAAGGCGTAATCGAGTTGGTCAAATGCTTCGGCTTGTGTATTTTGGTCGCCATAAGTCATCGTGCCCAAGCAGATGGCTGAAACATTTAAATCGGTATTAGGGATGTTGCGGTATTGCATGTGCTGTCCATTATTTATTTCAAGATATATTCAATTGTACCCCTTAAAAAAAGAAAAATAAGTCAGCACGCACGTCGATGACAATATAAAAGCAATTACAATTGCGACTCGCTTTTGCGACTTTTGTTTAGCACACTTAATTGAAAGCCAGCCTTGTCCGCGTCAGATTCAAAATTAAATTTTATCTTTTCTGAAAAAGGGCCACTCGCCGAGGGGATTCCAGGATATCGCACGCGGCAACAACAGCTAGAAATGGCGTTGGCGATTGAAACCGCTATTCAAGAAAACAAACAACTAGTAGCTGAGGCGGGTACCGGCACAGGTAAAACCTTTGCTTATTTAGTCCCTGCCTTACTTTCAGGTGGAAAAGTGATTGTTTCAACGGGGACTAAAACACTCCAAGACCAATTATTCCATCGTGATTTACCAGCTGTGCGCGATGCCCTCAAAGTGCCTGTCACGGTTGAAATGCTTAAAGGCCGGGCTAATTACGTATGCCATTTCCATCTAGAGCGCTCAGCCAACGAAGGTCGTTTTGTCTCACGTGAAGATGCCAATTACGTCCATGTGATTCGCAACTTTGTTGAGAACAGTAAAACTGGCGACAAGGCTGAATTAATTGAAGTACCAGAAAATGCAACGATTTGGCCGAGCGTGACCTCGACCCGTGACAATTGCATGGGGCAAGAGTGTAATTTCTACAAAGATTGTTTTGTGATGGATGCACGTAAACGCGCTTTAGCCGCTGATGTTGTCGTGGTGAATCATCATCTATTTTTTGCCGATGTGATGTTGCGTGACGAAGGGGTGTCAGAATTATTACCTTCTGCCAATACAGTGATTTTTGACGAAGCCCATCAACTACCCGAAGTAGCTGGGCTGTTTTTTGGGGAAGATGTTTCGACGAGCCAACTTTTAGAGTTGGCGCGAGATGCCGAAGCGGAATACATCACGACGGCCAAAGATTGCCCTGCATTGCAAGAGGCTGCCAATGCTTTAGAAAAATCGGTCCGAGATTTTAGGCTTGTATTTGCTTATGAAGGCGCTCGCATGCCAGTTCAAAAAGCGTTGGCTTTGAAGAATTTTGATAGCGTTTATAGTGAGATGCAATCCAAGCTTAAAGCCTTGACCAATGTATTGGAAACTCAAGCCCCGCGTGACCCAGCACTCGAAAACTGCTGGCAACGCGGCGCAGGGTTAATGGTGCAATTGCAGCGCTGGTTAGCGGCTGAAAATGCTAACTTAGTCCGCTGGGTGGAGGTCTTTACCCAAAGCGTCCAGCTTCATGCTACGCCTTTGTCTGTTGCTGAAGGTTTTGGTAAACAGCTGAATGCTTCACCACGTGCTTGGATTTTCACTTCAGCAACGCTCGCAGTGAAAAGTGATTTCAGTCATTACATCGGCCAAATGGGGTTGAGTAATGCCAACACAGGCTATTGGGAAAGTCCCTTTGATTATGGCAAGCAAGCCTTGTTTTATGTGCCAGAGAATATGCCGGAGCCGAATAGCCCAGGTTATTCAGCGGCGGTAGCGGCGGTGGCCTTGCCTGTTATTCAAGCCAGTGGTGGCCGTGCCTTTGTTTTATGTACTTCATTAAGAGCTATGCGTGAAATTCACGCTTTATTCAAAGAAGCATTTGAACAAAATGGCATTGAGTTTCCGCTGATGATGCAGGGCGAAAGCTCACGGAGTGAGTTGCTAGATCGATTCCGTAAAAGAGGCAATGCTGTGCTGGTGGGTAGTCAAAGTTTTTGGGAGGGTGTCGATGTCCGGGGGGAAGCCCTGTCTTGCGTGATTATCGATAAATTACCTTTTGCCCCACCTGATGATCCTGTGCTTGCAGCCCGCATTGATAAGATGAATGAGGAGGGCAAGAATGCTTTTATGGAATATCAATTGCCCTATGCGGTGATCACGCTCAAGCAAGGTGCTGGGCGATTAATTCGTGATGAGGCAGATAGTGGTGTACTGATGATTTGCGATCCACGGTTGATTTCCAAACCATATGGTCGTCGTATTTGGCAAAGTCTTCCACCATTTAAACGCACGCGATTTTTGGCAGATGTTCAAGCCTTCTTTGAACGTACCAGTGATTAAAGGCTAGCGCTGGCGAAGAGGCTTAAGTAAGTCGGATAAGCCATTGTGGTCTATCTCCTGCATCAGTTGCAACAAACGACCGATCTCCCCTGGAGGAAAGCCCTCACGTGCAAACCAATTCAAATAATTGCCTGGCAAATCCGCAATAATGCGACCCTTGTGTTTGCCGAACGGCATTTCCATGGAAACGAGTTTTTTAAGGTCTTCAGGTTGCATTAAAGCCAGCCAGCTTTCCAGCGAATTTCGTCCGATAAGTCCCGCCAGTGAATAGTTTGATGACGTTTGCTGAGCACTGCCTCTAAAGTGACTTCGGAGACAAGTTGCGGATCAGTCGCATCTTGCAACACACGCACCACCATAAAGTGTTTTTCACGGTTTTGCGGTTTAGTCGCTGTCCATTTTAAGTGGAGTAATTTTTTTGAGCTAAGTGCCATAGTTGCTATTCACTAAAGATATGCATAGTTTATCAGTCAGAATATGTTTGAACAGTTTTCTTGTTAGAATCTCCTCATGAAACCAAACCCCATTATCATCCCGGAAAGTGAATACATGCTCACCGCGATGCGCGCTCAGGGCGCGGGTGGGCAAAATGTGAATAAGGTTTCTAGCGCGATTCATTTGCGCTTTGATATTCGCGCCTCATCGCTATCATTGCCCCACCAGTTGCGCCTCATGGCACTTCGCGATTCACGCATTACCTCGGATGGTGTCATTATCATTAAAGCCCAGCAGCACCGAAGCCAAGAGATGAATAAACAAGATGCGATTGAGCGGCTTCATGCCCTAGTAAATAGTGTGGCAAAAGCGCCTGAAATAAGAAGACCAACAAGGCCAACGCTTGGCTCTCAGAAAAGACGGTTGGCGAGTAAAAGTCAGCGCGGTGAAATCAAAGCCAATCGTACACGGCTTGGTTATGGCAAAATAGAGGCTGATTAACATTTCACTTTTTTATGCAAATCCTCGCCATCGATACCTCTACTGAATTTTTGTCATTAGCCTTGTGGCTTAATGGACGTGTGTTGTCGCGCGATATTCATGCAGGGCAAACGCATTCCCAACAGATTTTACCTACGCTGCGTGAATTGCTTGATGAGGCGCAGCTGGAATTAAAAGCACTCGATGGTATCGCTTTCGGTGCTGGTCCTGGCTCATTTACAGGCTTGCGTATCGCTTGCGGCGTGGCGCAAGGCTTGGCTTTTGGTGCTAACTTGCCCGTGGTTGCGGTGAGTACTTTGCAGGCGCTGGCTCAGCAAAGCGGTGCAGATAAAGTGATTGCTTGCCTTGATGCACGTATGGGTGAAATCTACCACGCAGTTTATGAGAAAAAAAATAATGATTGGATTGAAGTCAACGCGCCAGCACTATTTAAGCCAGAAGAGGCGCCCAAAGTAACGGGTAGCGACTGGGTAGGCGTGGGCACAGGTTGGTTAGTTTATCCGGATATATTGCAAAATGTGTATGGCGAGCAATTGCGCGAAATGCCTAAGCCTGACCACAACTCACATCCCAAAGCGCTTTCAATTGCCGAACTTGCCTTACCAACTTTTAAAGCTGATTTAGCAAGGCCAGCAGATGAAGCCGCACCAATTTATATCCGCAATAAAGTCGCGCTTAAAATGAGCGAACGGGTGAATCGCTAAGATGAACGCACAACTTAAACCCGCCAACGTAAGTTTTCGTGAGATACAAACATCGGATTTAGATGCGGTGATGCAAATCGAAATTGTGAACTTTCCATTTCCTTGGACGGCTGGCAATTTCAGAGATTCTATTAACTCGGGGCATATTTGTGTGGTGTTGGAGATTGATAAAACTATCATTGGTTACGCTATCCTGATGATGGTGCTCGATGAAGCGCATCTGCTCAATATCAGCGTAGCACCAAGTCATAAAGGGCAAGGCTTAGGTCGTTATTTGCTCGATCACATGATGCAAATTGGCCGAGAAAGAGGCGGACTCAACATGTTTTTAGAAGTGCGCCCATCTAATGTTTCTGCTATCACGCTTTATGAAAGCATCGGCTTTAACGAAATGGGTGTGCGACCTGGATACTACCCAGCGCCCAATGGCCGCGAAAATGCAGTTTTAATGGGAGTAGCGCTATGAGCTTAACGCGTGAAGATATGTTACGTGAATTAGAGCTGCTGCCTGTTTGGCGCTTAAGCTCGTCTTTTGAAGTGCCTGTAGAGGCGACTTTGGAAATTAAGCAGGAAGAGACTTCTAGCGAGGCTAAAATCATCCAGAAAATTGAAGCGGTCACTGAGCTCAAGGTTGAACCGCAGATTGAAGTAGAGGATGTGTTCGAAGCGAGAGTAATCGAATCTCAAGAACCCGATTTGCCCGATGTTGCGAATATGGACTGGGCAGAACTCAAACAATACGTGGTCGGCTCTGGCGATCAAAATGCTGATTGGGTTTTTGTGAGCAATGCGTTTACTGAAGGCGATGCAGCCTTATTGCTGGATAAAATGCTCATGGCGATTCAGCTGCAGCGTAGTAAAAATGTGTACCTCACACAGTTATCCGAACCTGATTATTTCAAACGCCAAATCGCATTGATTCAGCCGAAATTGATTGTCGCTTTTGGTGAGCAAACTGCCCAGCGACTACTTGATTCAAATGAGCCGCTAGATGCCTTGCGCGGCAAAGTGCATCAATATCAAGGTGTTTCTATTGTTGCCAGCTATGCACCATCTCACTTGCTAGAACACACTCAAGACAAAGCTAAAGCTTGGGCAGATTTGTGTTTGGCGCGAAGCTTTGTGCAGGATGTTAAATAGGCTGACGTTGAGCTGATTTAGCTATAAAATTCCACCCCTTATCACTTGTTACTTGAAAAGAAGTCGTTATGCGCGCCTCACAGTTTTTTATTGCCACCCAAAAAGAAGCCCCTCAAGAGGCGGAATTAGCTAGCCATCGCTTAATGTTGCGAGCTGGTTTTATCAAGCGTTTAGGTTCAGGTCTTTACACTTGGATGCCGCTTGGTTTGCGTGTGTTGCGCAAAGTAGAAGCGGTGGTGCGGGATGAGATGAATAAGGCCGGCGGACTAGAGCTTTTGATGCCTGCGGTACAACCAAAAGAATTGTGGGAAGAAACAGGTCGTTGGGCGGTGTTCGGCCCACAAATGCTCAAGATAGAAGATAGACATGAGCGTGAGTTTTGCTTTGGTCCAACACATGAAGAAGTGATTACCGATATTGCCCGTCGCGAGATTAAGAGTTACAAGCAATTGCCGCTTAACTTTTACCAAGTACAAACTAAGTTTCGTGATGAAATTCGCCCACGTTTTGGCGTGATGCGCGCTCGTGAATTTATGATGAAAGATGCTTATTCATTTCACACAAATTTAGCTTCACTTGAGCAAACTTATGAGCGTATGTACCAAGCTTATTCAAACGTATTTACCCGTTTGGGCTTGGAATTCCGGGCTGTAAGAGCAGATACTGGCGCGATTGGCGGTGATGGTTCACATGAGTTTCATGTGCTCGCTGATTCAGGTGAAGATGGTTTGGCATATTGCCCAAATTCAGACTATGCGGCGAACGTGGAATTGGCTGAGGCCTTGGCGCCAAGTGAACCACGTCAGGTGGCTGGTGAAGAAATGAAGTTGGTAGAAACGCCTAAGCAAACGACTTGCGAAGCCGTAGCAGAGTTGTTGGGAGTGAGCTTGCAACGCACGGTTAAAGCCATTGCTTTAGTGGCAAATGATCAGTTTTACTTGCTGTTGCTCCGTGGCGACCACAGTTTGAATGAGATTAAAGTAGGTAAGCTAGATGGTTTGGCCGATTTCCGTTTTGCAACGCCTGAGGAAGTGCGCGCGAACTTGAATGATTGCCCACCTGGCTTTATTGGTCCAGTAAAAGTGGGTCCGAATGTGACGGTGATCGCTGACCGTACAGTGGCAGCGATGAGTGATTTCATTTGTGGTGCAAACCAACCAAAACTCCATTTATCAGGCGTGAACTTTGGCCGTGATTTACCTGAGCCAAGTTTAGTGGCGGATATACGGAATGTGATTGATGGCGATGCGAGCCCAGATGGCAAAGGTATATTGGCCTTATGTCGCGGGATTGAAGTTGGTCATATTTTCCAATTACGTACTAAATATGCACAAGCGATGAATGCGACTTACCTTGATGAACAAGGTCAAACCCAAGTGATGGAGATGGGTTGTTATGGCATTGGTGTGTCACGTATTGTGGGTGCAGCGATTGAGCAAGGTAACGATGAGCGTGGAATTGTATTTCCAACCAGTCTCGCGCCTTTTCAGGTGGCAATTGCGCCAATTGGCATGGATAAGAGCGATGCAGTGAAAGAAGCGGCAACGAAGCTTTATAGTGACTTGTTAGCAGCTGGTGTGGATGTGTTGCTTGATGACCGTGGTGAGCGCCCAGGTGTGATGTTTGCTGAGATGGAGTTAATTGGGATTCCGCATCGTATTGTGATTGGCGACCGTGGATTGAAAGAAAATCAAGTCGAATACCAAGCGCGTATTTCCACTGAAGCCCAAGCGGTTTCATTGAATGAAATTGTTGGGTTTATCACCAAAGCATTGAGCTAAGGGAGTAGGGCGAATCATGCAAAAGTCCTTTTGTGTATTTGCCCTATTTCTTAGTATTTCTTTAGTTAGTCCTATCGGCTTTGCAGGGGCTCAGCACGAAGAGTCCCTTTCTAATAGCGTCAAATCCTTGATGCAAAAATCTGTCAGTGATAGTGCTGCACCCAAGCTTTTTTTCTCCAGTGAGGATGAGGAAAAAAAATGGCTTAACACGATGTCTGATCGACTTAAAAATCGTATGCCAGACCAAGGGTTGCGCGAAGATTTTTTACGCACGGTGCATTACGAAGCAACTCGTGCAGGCTTAGACCCCCAGTTAGTATTGAGTTTGATTCAAGTAGAAAGCGGATTTAAGAAGTATGCAGTTTCATCCGTTGGTGCACGTGGCTTTATGCAAGTGATGCCATTTTGGGTAAGTAGCATTGGTGCGCCAGAGCATGATTTGTTTCATTTACGACTTAATTTGCGCTACGGTTGTACGATTTTAAGGCACTATTTAGACATCGAGCATGGGGATTTATACCGTGCTTTGGGGCGATATAATGGTAGTTTGGGTCAACCACAATATCCTCATGCGGTGGTCGGAACATGGCGCCGCTATTGGAGTTACACGCAGTAGGCGCTATTTTCACAGATTTTCTCGGCACTTTTTTAGTGCAAATTGTTTACACATCCCTCTTTTTCGTACTAGTATCACATTCAGCGGTTTTGATGGTGCAACAGCACTTCAACGAAATAAACGCTTTTGCACCTGTCGCTATAGCTGTTCTATTTTTTAATTTTAACTAGAAGTAAAAATAGAAGTACAACTAGAGGAGATAAGTATGTCTAAAGTAACTGCACTATCTGTAAGTATCGCTTTACTTGGTGGTTTATGGGCGTATCTAGCATTAGGCCCATTAGCTGGTTCCGTTTTAGTTTGGGCTGGTTTTATCGCTTGGGGTAGTTTCTTTCATACTGGCGGTGACAACGCTGCATTACAAAAAACAATCGCAGGCATGATTTACGGTGCCGTTCTAGCTGGTGTTGCCTTGTACTTGGTTGGTTTAAATCCATTAGGTTTGGCTGCTCCAGTAGGTCCTGCAGTCTATATCGCAATCACTGTCTTTTTCCTAGTCATCGTTGCAAATATTGGCGCGCTTTCTTGTGTTCCAGCTAATGTTTATGGCTATGCTGCAACAGCTGGTTATGCCTTATCAAAAGCTGATGCTGGTAGCGTAACTGCGACTGATCTAACTAACCCAGTATTGTTAGTGGCTGTTTCAGCTGTTCTCGGTGCTGTGTTTGGAATGGTGTCAGGCAAGTTAGCTGGTGCATTAGGTAAATAAAAATTTAACTAGGCATTATTACTTAAATAATAAAACCGTCTTCGGGCGGTTTTATTATTGGGAATTTGATCGTTAATTATTCAGCAGGCTCATTTTGCCAAATCCGAAACCTTAAAGCCATAGAACGTTCCAAATTCCCCCTCTGGTTCGTGATAAACAAAGAACAGTCCATTGGTATAACCTAATCCTGCAATATGGTTTTGTGAGCGTAGTTTTAATGTGCTTGGTAATGCACTCTTAGCCACGAATTTTCCTTTAATGTCGAATACTAATACAGCTTTGTGGTCGACATCCAACACCGCAAGCTCTTCGCCTTTAATCCCTGTGTAAGCGCAGTAGTAGTCGGTAATGTCGTCAAATTGAACGCCTGCAGTTTTAAGGTCAAGTTTAATCTCTTCGATTTTTTCATCTTTGTTTAAGTCAATCACCCACACCAAGTTACTGCGGCCTTGTTTTGCAAAGTAGTGGTTTGTTTCATGATCTAGTGTTGGAATGGTTGAGGCATCGCCAAATGCCGAATTAAAGCCTGAAATGTCTTTAGAGTTTTCTGTGAGGTTGCCTTGATCATCAAGCTCTAATGAGAAAATCCCTGTGTTTGGCGAGAAGCCCGCATTGCTTGAAATGTTGTAAGTGACGGTCTCCAATTTTTTTGTGGTTTGGTTAAAGTAAATCGAGCGATTATCGTAACCAGGTTTTACCGATTGAAGATATTGACCCTCGGCGCTGTAAACATGAATTTGTGATTTTGAAATCGGCGCTTCTGTCTCGGATCCCATTGGCGCTAAGCCACCATCGGCCACATAATAGCGTTGATAAAAAGGCACATAAGCAATCGACATTGGTTTTGAGGTTGGTTTTTTAGCCAAAGTGATTTTGGTCACGGTTTCTGCTTCAGGCAGAATAGCCGCTTGTGTTTGATGCGCCATTAAAGGCAACAAGATAAGGCTAAAAATGGATAATGATTTTACGAGGGGCATAAACGCTTTCTTATTACGGTTAAAACATTCTTAATTAAGTAGGCACGGTTTTTCTTTAAGAGTTCCCAGTCACATCCTCAAAACCTATTTATGGGTGTTGCGCTCCAGTAACATCGCGTCACCATAGCTAAAGAAACGGTACTTTTGTTGGATAGCGTGTTGGTAAGCTTTTTGGATGTTTTCTAAACCAGCAAAGGCTGACACTAACATGAGTAAGGTGCTTTTTGGTAAATGGAAATTAGTCAGTAGCCTATCTACTACTTTGAATTTGTATCCAGGCGTAATGAAAATATCTGTTTCTCCATTCCCTGCGAGCAACTCGCCAGAACGGGCGGCACTTTCAAGCGCCCTTAGGGCGGTGGTGCCAATAGCAGTTACTTTTTTGCCTGCATTTTGCGTGGCTTTAATCAAAGTCAGCGTTTCTGTTGGAACAGAATAAAGCTCGGAGTGCATTTTATGTTCGTTGATATTGTCGACACGGACTGGTTGGAAAGTCCCTGCGCCCACGTGAAGTGTCACATAAGCAACATTAACTCCCTTAGCTTTTAAGCGATTAATCACGTCATCATCAAAATGCAGTCCAGCCGTTGGTGCGGCTACAGCACCGGGATCTTTTGCAAAAACTGTTTGATAGCGCTCATCATCAAACTCATCTGCCGCATGGGTAATGTAAGGCGGTAAAGGGAGTGCGCCATATTCATCAAGCAGTTCTAAAATTGGGCGTGGTGAATCTATGCGAAGTAAAAAGAGGTCTTCTTGACGCGCTTCAACTTCAGCCTCAAAAGCATTGGCAAATATTAATCGGGTGCCAGGTTTTGGTGATTTGGATGCGCGAATGTGCGCCAACGCATGATGTTCATCAATAATGCGTTCAATTAAAGCTTCAATCGCCCCGCCTGACTGTTTTTGCCCAACGAGGCGTGCCTTAATCACTTTTGTATTGTTGAAAATCATTAAGTCACCGGCATCAATAAATTGGCAGATATCAATAAAGTGCTCATCGCTCATTAAGCCACTGTTTCCATTAAGCCTAAGCAGTCTGCTTGCTGAGCGCTCCTTGGTTGGAAATTGGGCAATGAGTTCTGTAGGTAAATAAAAATCGAATTCAGTAGTTCGCATAAACGCCAGTGTTTGTTATAATCTCGTTTTTCGCTGCCGGGGTGGCGGAATTGGTAGACGCACTGGACTCAAAATCCAGCGAGGGCAACTTCATGGGGGTTCGATTCCCCCCCCCGGCACCAAGTAAATTAAGAGCTTACCGATTGGTAGGCTTTTTTTACGTCTATTTGTGTGGGTATTTTACGCCATACACATCACTCAGCACTAATTAGAGCATTTTACCTGAATATCTCGGCGGGGAATTCCCTGCTTTCGATTAATGCTAATATCTTGGCATGACCAACCTAAATCAAGTCCCTGCTAATTTACCCGTGCCTATCGATGATGGTCTTGCAGATCATTTAATAGGGATGAAATTGCCTAGTGTTAGCCTAGTAGCAACTAACGGCATTAAGATTGATTTAAGCCAAGTTCAAGGCCATTTTGTTGTTTACTGCTATCCAAGAACAGGCACGCCAAATACATCACTGCCAGAAGGTTGGGATCAAATTCCAGGGGCAAGAGGATGTACTCCACAAAGCTGTGCTTATCGAGATCATTACCAAGAGCTAAAACTATTAGGTGCTGAGGTGTTTGGATTGAGTGTGCAAACAACTGAATATCAAATTGAGATGGTTAATAGGTTGCATCTGCCATTCCCAGTATTAAGCGATCAGCACTTTGAATTTCAGCGAGCACTTAATCTGCCTACGTTTGAAGTTGCTGGAATGACTTTGTTAAAACGCTTAACTTTGATTGTTACAGATGGTGTGGTGGTGGCAGTTCACTATCCTGTATTTCCTAGCGATAGCGATCCTACTTGGGTGATGGATAAGTTAAACAGTTAAAAGTCTTTTAAAACGGCTTTAACAAAAAAGCCCACTTCTTGGGTGGGCTAGTGTCAAAAGTATTTACGGTCTATTTTCGTCGAACACCAATTTTAGGATTCTTCTCATTATAGTTGTAACCACCCCAATACTCTTCATCATTGTAACTTGATACAACTATTGAGCTATGTATTTCACTTAGAGCTGCTTTTAACCAGTTTGAATTAATGTGACTTCTGGCAGCGTTTAAATGCTCCATTTCCCATGGAGGTGCTTTTCCGAAGTTTTCTATAAGTATTTCTTCTACTTCGGTGATGAGTTCAGTTAGTTTATTTTTGTGACCTTCGTAAGTAACTGTAATGGTCTAAAGAGCTATATGAATCCAACATGCAGGATGAGCCTGAAGTCTTAGCGTCATGGATCAAATACTACAATCCAATGACTAAGCAGAAGCACTTTGTTGATGGCATTTGTGTTTACTCAGGGATCAAGCAGCAGGTTTTAATCATCATCAATGACCCAGAGCAAGGGGTAGTAGAGGAGTGGACTTTGCCTACTAAGATCTGCACCAAGCAGGGCGATAACAAGCCCATCTTTATCGCAACCAACTTTGACCTAATTTAACGCACTAGCGCAGGTTAATAATAAAAGCTGCTACATGTGTAGCAGCTTTGTCATGATCACCTGTTTAAGGCGGTTTAATGTTGGCGATAGACGCGTTCCTTATCTAAAATGTCGGGAATCCCGACGTTTCTCAAATTGAACGTCAAAAGTTTTTACGGTTGAAAAGGCGCGGATCCAAGGCATGAAGAATCAAGTTAAGACAACACAGAAGGCGATTAAGGCCGAGAAAGCCCGTCAGAAGATCAAGGCTGGGCAACAGCAGTTGGCTAGAATCGGTTAGATGCTTAATATTAGAAAAACAATAACCCACTACAACAGTATTGCTAGATCGCCAGCTAATTATATATAAGCGTGAGCACAGCAATGTTTGGCAATGTCGTTTTCAGGTTGATGGCAAATGGCAGCGCACTAGCACAGACCAAACAGATAAAGATAAGTAGGGCGCTCTTTGTAGAGCCCGTTTTTTTCTTTAAAGCAAAGTCATTTAAAACGACAATCTATAAACATTAAGAAAGCGCCCGAAGGCGCTTTCTTTGTTTTGAACAACAAGAATTACTTGCCGATTGCTGAAATAACCTTATCGGTAATATTAACTTTCTTGCTTGTGAACGCTGCGCCATTATACAAAATCAGGTCATAGCCTTCAGTCTGAGCAATTGAATCAATCACTTTGTTAATTTGGTCCTGAAATTTCTTCATTTCCTCATTTTTTCTGAGTGTTGCATCCTCATTCAATTCACGTTGTTTTCTCTCAAGCTCTATTGAAAGATCTGAAATCTCTTTCGATTTTGTCTTTAAATCAGCTTCAGATAAGTTTTTACCATCTTTATCTAAGTAGCTTTGTTTATCACTGATTTTCTTTTTAGATTGCTCAATTTGTGAAATGCGAGATGCAAATTCGGATTGTAATTTCTTGCCAATCTCTAAAGCAGGTTGCGATTGCATAATTTGATTCAATTCAACGTAGCCAATTTTTAGCTCCGCTGATGCATTAAAAGAAATTAGTAGGGTAGCTGCTACCAGAACTAATTTAATGAGTTCTTTCATTTTCACCTCAAAATTTAAATGGATTTTTAGTGCTGTATCGCAACTTACTCTAAGCCAGTAACAATCTATATAAGATATAGTCGTTCTGGCCTTAGTTACAATCTAAAAAGCGCCCGTAGGCGCTTTCTATGTTCCGACTAACAACTATTACTTGGCTGATACTTCTTTAGCATCTTCCTTCTTGTCTTCTTTAGCTTCTTTTTTGTGCGCTTGTTTCTTAGCGTGAGCTGCTTTGGCGTGCTTAGCTTTATTTGGCACAGCTTTAGCCGCTGTTTCTGTTGGGGCTACTGGCTCGTCTGCTGCTAGCGCTGAAAAAGTTACTGCTGAAAAAATACCTGCCATTAAAACTGCTAATAATTTACTCATTTATTGCTCCTTTTATTAAAAATGACACTGCTTGGGTATAGTAACGAATCAGCAATGGATTGGGTTGACATTAATCAATCACCCCACACTTTAGTCAATACCACCAAAAATTCTTCACACTTTCGTTGACGGTGAAGGACAATCAACATTATCAAATGTCTACTGAAATTGGTGAAGTCCACTTAATGTTTTCGATGACAATTTCGATATGCTAGATTAATTGACTGACTTAGTCTGGGTTAGAATCTTCAGACTAAATCAGGAAACAAAAAAACTACTTAGTCTCGTTAACTATTGCACCTTCATCTTTCGTTTTATGTTTCCACTCTTTTTGATGTTCATGACGATGCTCCCGCATTTTTTCATGAAAATCCTTGCGTTCAGCAGCATCAATGAAACCGTCCCCGTTGGCATCCATTTTCTTAAACATTTCTTCACCGCGTTTTTCATGCGCAATACGAAACTCTTCGTAGCTAATTTTTCCGTCTTTGTTAGTGTCAGCTTGCTCAAATGCTTCACGCATTCTATCTTCTTTATGAGCATCATTGCCTTCATGGGCATACGTATTTGAACAACCAAAAACAGCTAAAAAGGATACTGCTGATAATAAATATTTCATGTTCATGGTAATTTTCCTAAATAAAATTAATTAAAAATTATTGCTGTGGCTGAGCAGGTGTTGCTGGGACTTTTTGCCAATCCACCGAGCAATTAGGCACGTAAGGGTAGTACCCTGCAGGATTGCTGCAGTAGTACCAGAACTGCGCCTGCGGAGAAGATTGCGTTGGCGGCGCAGCTTGCACCGGCGGAGGCGTTTGCTCTACGTAGACCGGTGGTTGTGGTGTCTGGACGATGACAACCGGTGGCTGGTAAGGATCAGGGTACGGATAAACAGGTACGCTATAGGCATACCATACACCGCCGGCAAACCACCACCATGCGTTACGACCATCGTGATAGCCGTGATACCAACGACCACCCCTCCAGATATCGATATCACGCTCATGAAAGCGGCTCATGTCGCCGCGCCAGCCCTCTCGATAGTCATGACCGCGCATTTCGCGGTCACGAAACTCATGACCGCGTTCTTCATGATCTCGATTACCCCGAAAATGTTCTTCAGCGTAAGATGTTGTCTGCATTGCTGTCGCCAAGATCAATATTAGCAATTTACTTAATGTTCTAATTTGCATATACATCCTCTCAATCCAATGAATTAATAGCCAGGAGGGACCGAAGGTGAGCCTGCCGGTGGCGGAGGCGGTGAACCTGGTGGCGGAGGTGGTACATAGTTATTCTGTGGTGAAACAGGGGCTGGACTATAAGGAGTTTGTTGGTTGAGTCTGCCAGAAACAGGTACTTTGTGGCCTTTTGCATACATGCATTGTATGTACCCGTTATCGTATACCTGCTGGGTGGTATACCCTGATACGTTGGCCGCATTCGCGCCAATCGCACTACCCATTAAAAGTCCGCCTGCTGCACCGGCAGCCGCGCCATGGCCACCGCCTACCGCTGCCCCCACTGCAGTGCCAATCGCAGTGCCAAGAACGGCTGTCTCAGCAAAGCTATCATTCGAAGCTTGCTGCGCTGTCTTACCGCCAATTTGCGTCTGAGCAAAACCACGACATGACGCATCATCATATTGAAACTGATCAAAAGATTTACCGCTTCCCGGTAAAGCCATTCTGCTCGGACCATTAGGAAGGGAGACGCAAGCGCCCAATGCTAGTACCGAACAAATCACGGCGATATGTTTTACATTAAATTTCATGATTCATTTTCCTAATCAACTTATTTTGGTGGTGTGGCTGGAACCTTTTTCCAACCAACCGGGCACTCTTTAACATAAGGGTAGTACCCATCAGGGCTGGTACAGTAATACCAATAGTTGGTCGCATCTTGTGCTGGAGCCGCTTGCGGCTGAACTGGTGCTTGCTGGACAACTTGTGGCTGTTGCTCAACGTACACAGGCGGTTGTGCTGGGGCGATGACTGCAGGTGGATAGTAAGGATACGGATAGCTGTAGAAGGGATAATAAGGACCTGGTACGCCGAAATAAAAACCAACGCCGCCGTGCCCGTAGCCATGACCATAATGGCCGTACTCATGCGCTTGCGCAGCGCCACTTAATGAAATACCAGCGGCAAGCAATAGCCAATACAATTGTTTCATTTTACTTCTCCTCGGTTAAAGCGATTGTTATTTTGTGTTACTTGATACAGATAACGTGCGGTTAAGTTATCCGTTGACTGCGCTCTAATTTTTTTATACTTCATCTTGTATGAATCTCTTTAAATTAGCTAAGGTGTATACTCAAAAAACGCAGTAAAGTTAAAACGGAGAGGAGATAAAAATGGCGGAAGAGAAAAAAGAACAGTGGCTAAATTATTTGGCATTAACCACCGTCATTTTTGCGGTGTGTGCAACGCTTTCTACTTTTAAGGGGGGAGGATTCTCAACAAAGTCCATTATGAGTCAATCACAAGCATCCGATGAGTGGGCCCTCTATCAATCAAAAAGCATTAAATCCTACCTATATCAGATGCAAGCTGACAAGCTTGAGCTTGATTTGGTCTCGCTACCAGCTGCAACGCAACAACAACTTTCAGATAAGTACCATCAGACCATCAATGATTACCGTGCCAAAGTAGAAAAGTACAACCAAGAAAAAGAAGAGCTACAAACTAAGGCAAAGGGATTGGAAGCGAATCGAGATGAAGCACAAATTCACTCACACGCCTTTGGGTTGGCCGTCATTTATTTACAAATTTCTATCCTGCTCTCTTCTATTGCGGGCTTATTGAAGAAGAAATTGGTGTGGCTCACTGGAGTCTTATGTGGCGGTCTTGGATTGATATATTTTGCTGATGGATTTTTGGTTTTTTTGACTTAAATTTATTTGCTTGTAAACCAAATAAACTGAGCGACGTTAATGAGGCTCTTGTATAAACGTTAGACGGGACAGGAATGGTTAGTGTTTTTTTAGAAAAAGAATTTATTGAGTTAATTATTTTCTCAGTCGCAACCCCCGTGCTTGTCTATTTTTTGATTTGGCATAAACGTTCGATATCAAGAACTACTGTCGTTTCATTTGGCATTATTCTCATTATCTTGGCTGGATTAGATATATTCTTACTTAGAATATTATCTGACATGGCCAAGCACTCTTTATCGATGCTCGATAATCGTTTATTTAGCTCAGAGTTGTCGGTCGCCTTGTACCTGCTTCCAGCACTCTATGCGGGTACGGGCATTAATTTAATCTCTCACATCTTGGTCACACATCTCACTAAGGCCGAAAGAAAGTTCGACGCTGAACACGGCGCTCTTTAAATAGAAAACTAGAGGCCATTCCTTGAATATATTACGCATTCCAGCATTCGTATTTCTCTTATGTTCCTCCTCCTTTGCTTTAGCCGGAGAGGACTCCATTTGGTATAGCACCAACTCACTCAACATTAGCCCCCAGCCATCCTTGCCAGCAGGTTATTTAACAACAGACAATCAAGATACTTGTTCAAGCATTCATACACAGAGCACCTTAAACTTGAGCGATGTTGCAAATGCGGCCTTATGCAACAACGCTCAAACACGAGAGGTCTGGGCGAATGCAAGGGTTCAAGCCGCACAAGTTGGGATTGCTAAGTCGGCTTACTTACCTTCGGTCATCAACACCATAGGGACTAATGTAAACGCCTCAAGCCCAAGTCTTGTGAACCGTGACAATGCCTATACCAATTTAAATAACAGTTTAGTGGCAACATACCTTTTGTATGACTTTGGTAATCGAGATGCCGCCCTAGAAAATGCTCGGCAGCTATTGCAAGCGGCAAGTGCGACGCAAAGTGCAGCGGTGCAAACGATACTATTTACCGCCGTGACCAATTACTACCAAGTACAAGCTGGTATTAGCGCCTTAGAGGCCGCCATTGCATCGGAGACAGCTGCCCAGGAGAGCTTCAAAGCAGCAGAGGCACGATATCAAGCAGGGGTAACAACCCCAGCAGACAAACTGCAAGCACAAACAGCTTATGCACAAGCAACATTAACGCGCATTACCGCTGAAGGTACTTTAAAGAGTGCTTATGGGAGCTTGGCAAACGTTATGGGCTTGCCTGCGAATGTAACGTTAACGCTAATGCCCAGCGAACTAAACGTCGCAGCCTTAGCGCTTAATCAAGACATCACAACCTTAATTAACGAAGCCATTACGCGCCGCCCTGATCTAATCGCCAGCGAAGCGCAAGTCAAAGCGGCAGAGGCCTCTATCTTATCTAGTCGCGCTGCAGCAAAACCAACCGTCAATGTAGCCATGTCCAATACTTGGCAAGATGGCAGTCAACTCAGCGCAATGAACACAACAACGGTTGGACTCAATGTAACGATTCCGCTATTTAGTGGATACGCCCCAAGCTATCGCATACAGTCAGCACTCGCGAATGCAGATGTCAAAATTGCACAGCGTGACCGCTTAAAACTTCAAGTCTCACTTGATGTATGGGGCGCTTATCAATCACTCCGCACATCCATTGAATCGGTGAATGCAAGTAACGCATTGGTCCGCAGTGCAGAGGAGTCTGCACGTGTTGCCCTGGGTCGCTATAAAGCAGGTGTTGGCAACATCATTGACACCTTGAGTGCCCAAAGTGCGTTAGCCAATGCGCACCAACAAATTGTTCAGTCGACACTCAATTGGAATATTGCCCGAGCTTCATTAGCGCAAGCGATTGGTGGGCTTGATAACGCGATGATCTTATCTTTACCGCAAGCTAACGCAGCGCATTGAAACAGAGACCTGAATGAATAAAACCATTAAAAAATATCTCTCCACCATCCTCATCATCATGATGATTGCTGGTGCCATTTATTACTATCAACAAAGTAAAAAATTAAAACCCGAAGACTTGTATCGATTACAGACCATTACCCAGGGGGATGTTGAACAAAGCGTCAACGCTAACGGCACTATCAACCCAGTGAGCTTAATTAATGTGGGCACACAAGTCTCCGGGCGAGTGAGCAAACTCTTTGTGGATTACAACGATAAAGTGAAAGCGGGCCAAATCTTATTGGAGTTGGACGACGCCCTTTTTACCGCGCAAATTGCGCAATCAAAAGGCAATCTCCACAATGCCCAAGCCTCTCTAGACTTGGCAAAGGCCAATGAGGCGCGCATGCGTAATTTGTTTAGTCAGGATTTTGCTTCCAAGCAAGATCTCGATCAAGCAGTTCAATCTCTAGAGTCAGCAAAAGCACAGCTAGACACTGTCAAAGCACAGCTGAGTCGCGACCAGACCAATCTAGCTTATTCTATTATTCGCTCCCCCGTCTCTGGCATTGTGGTGGATCGGGTGATTGATGTCGGCCAGACCGTTGCTGCAAGCTTTCAGACCCCAACCTTGATCACAATCGCGCAAGATCTATCTAAGATGCAAATTAATACGAGCTTTGCAGAGGCTGACATAGGCAACATTAAAGTAGGACAAAAAGCAAAGTTCACTGTTGATGCTTTTCCTAATCGTAATTTTGAGGGGGTGGTCAAACAACTCCGCCTGAATCCAACAACCGTATCTAACGTGGTAACCTACAACGTCGTGATCTCGGTAGATAATTCAGATGAAACCCTACTTCCAGGCATGACTGCCTTTGTCACCATTGCGATTGATCATCATGATGATGTCTTGCTTGCCCCTAATTCAGCGCTAAGATATAAGCCGACATTGAGTGACACAAATGCTTTCCCAGCCACCGAGAAACATTCGCATGGTGATGCTAAGAAACATAGCGATCAAAACACGCCCCGCGGTAAACTTTATGTCTTGCGTGACAATCAGCCGGTGGAAGTAAAGCTTACTCTTGGCTTAACTGACGGAAAATTAACAGAAATTAAAAGCGATCAGCTAAAAGTAGGCGACAAAGTCATTGTGGGAGAATCCCAGCCAGATAGCGGTGGATCAGCATCTGGCGCTAGCCCAATGCGCATGCGTTCATTCTGAGATAGAAGCGTGACTACATTGCCATCAAAAAACGTCATCAGCGTCTCTCACCTGTATAAAGAGTATTACACAGATGCTGGGACGTTCTCGGTCCTGAAAGACGTCAACATCGATATTGAGGCTGGCGATTTCGTGGCGATTATGGGGCCATCTGGCTCTGGAAAATCGACCTTTATGAATATTCTTGGCTGCCTAGACAAGCCGACTAAGGGCGACTATTTCTTAGACAGCCAAACAGTAGCAAGCTTAGAGAATGAAGCCCTTGCTAATCTGAGAAACAAAACCATCGGCTTTGTTTTTCAGGGATTTAATTTATTAGCACGCTCATCACTGGTTGATAATGTGGCGCTACCACTCGTCTATTCTGGCGTGGATAAAGAAGACCGAACAGCACGCGCACTCAAGCTATTAGAAAAAGTGGGGCTTGCCAAGCATAGCGCATCGCGCCCCAACCAAATTTCTGGTGGTCAACAACAACGGGTGGCAATTGCACGCGCCCTGATTAATAATCCGCGCCTTATTTTGGCAGATGAACCGACTGGCAATCTAGATACAACAACCAGCCACGAAATCATGATGCTCTTTAATGAGCTTAATCAAGATGGCATCACTGTCGTGCTTGTTACGCATGAACAAGATATTGCAGACCATGCTAGCCGTCAGATCAAGTTTGTGGATGGCCGCATTGTTGAAGACGTTCGCACCAAAACTATTCATTCGCAGGAGCTCCGTTAATGTTTTCTGCGATGTTTGGTGAAGCTTGGCGGGCGATGGGAGCCAATCGGCTACGTACTTTTTTGACGATGCTCGGGATGGTGATCGGTGTAGGGGCGGTGGTGCTAATGATGGCTATTGGACAAGGTGCTGAAGACTCTGTGAAGAAATCGATTAGCGCCATGGGTAGCAATCTATTTATTGTGCTTTCAGGCCCCCCCAGCTCCGGTGGCGCACGCTCGGCCTCAGGAAACGCGGCCACGCTCAACGTTAAAGACGCAAACGCAATGACCGACTTAGATGGTGTCATTGCAGTCGCGCCGCTGAGCATGGGAAATGCCCAAGTCATTTATGCTGGAAATAACTGGAATACTGCCATCTTAGGGACCAGTCCCAGTTATTTAGATATACGTTCATGGAATCTCATCGATGGCTATGCATTTGGTGTATCCGACATGCGTTCGGCAACACGTGTCGCTTTAATTGGGACGACGACAGCGCATAGCTTATTTGGCGATGATGTTGATCCGATTGGAAAAACCATCCGTATTAAAGCAAGCCCTTTCACCATCATTGGCATATTAGAAAGCAAGGGACAAAGCTTGGATGGCCGTGATCAAGACGACACCATTATCGTACCGCTTCCCACCGCACAACGAAAAATTTTTGGTAACCAAATTCCTGGGAGCGTTCGTCAAATTCTGGTCCAAGCAGAGTCCGATAAAGTCATGGGGATGGTAGAAGATAATCTAAACAGCCTACTCAAACAACGGCACAATATACGCGAGGGCGCTGAGCAGGACTTCTCTGTGAGAAACTTAACGGCGCTCGCTAACTCAGCAGCAGAAACCACAAAAACGATGTCACTCCTATTAGGTGCCATTGCTTCTGTTTCATTATTAGTCGGTGGTATCGGCATCATGAATATCATGTTGGTATCGGTCACCGAGCGAACCAGGGAAATTGGCATTCGGATGGCGATAGGCGCACGCGAGCGTGATATTCTTTTGCAATTCTTACTCGAAGCCGTTGTGATTTCTATCGTCGGGTGCTTAATTGGTATCGCACTTGGTGTGGGCGGCGCAATCCTAGTCAACAAGCTTACACAAGCATCCATCATCATTTCGCTCAATGCCATCACTTTAGCATTTAGTGTCGCAACAGCTGTTGGGGTGTTTTTTGGTTTTTACCCTGCCAAGAAAGCAGCCAAACTCAATCCTATTGAAGCGTTAAGATTCTAATTGTCAAAACTCTTAACGCTAGAAATGTCGTGAATTCCGACATTTTGAAATGCGTCCAAAATTTCAATGCAGACCTGATGTGTGGTTTCACTGGATCGCTTATGAATTTAGATTATACTAATCCGTATATCTATTAGAGATATACCACCTAAAACTAAAAAGGGAATTCATATGAAATACAGTTTATTACTTGCTTCATTATTAGTTACCACCTCATTTAATGTATTTGCAGAAGAAGCGAAAGCACTTTCAGCACATGAAGAAGTGACGATTAACGCGCCAGCGGCTAAAGTTTGGTCTACAGTTTCTAACTTCAATGACCTAGGCGCTTGGCATCCTGCTGTTAAATCAACTGAAATTGTTTCAGGTGTTAATAACAAGGTTGGCGCAGTTCGTCTTCTAACGTTACAAGACGGCGGCACTATTAAAGAAAAACTATTGGCTTATAAAGCGAAGGGTAAGACTTTCAAATACTCAATCCTTGAAGGCGTGTTGCCTGTAAGTGATTATGTTTCAAGCGTAACTGTTAAAGCGGATGGTAAAGAGAAGTCTGTTGTTGTTTGGGAAGGTAGTTTCAAACATAAAGATGGGTCTGATGATGCTACTGCAGTTAAAACAATGACTAGCGTTTATCGTGGCGGCCTAGATAACTTGAAGAAAATTTCAGAGTAATCCTATAGGCAGTAAAGCAAAAGCCCACCTAAGTCGTGGGCTTTTCTCATGTGTAAAAACTTTTGACGCTAAAAATGACGGGAATCCCGATTTTTCGATTCAGATTAGCTCAAACTATAGGTTTGGATGACCGTTCTTCAACAAGCCAATTGAGATGAAAAAATTTCTTGCCACCATACTGTGCTTTCTTATTGGTTCCCCCCTTTGTCTAGCGGCAGGTGCAGCTGAGGAGATTGACTATAAGCTTAGCTATTCTTATTTTCATACCCAATCTATCCATGCCAATGACATCAATCTTCGAGCCGGTAAAAATGATCAATATTTATGGTTGGCAGCCTATCAAGAAGACCCATCAGATTTCAACCAAGTAAGAGCTGGATATGAAAGAACGGATAGGTTTGAATATCTTAAACTTGTCTCATCGCTTCAACTAGCTACACATGGTTTTATCGGGGGTGGGATCAATGCAGAGATCGGATCACCTTTTTATGCCATTGTTGGCTATGGAAGAACCAATCTTAAGCCCTACAACAATCTTAACTTTGATCCTAATGACTCATTTACTTTGGGGGCTGGATGGCACGTTAACCCAGCAATCAATGTAAGTCTCTATGGTGTTCAGGATAATCGTGTGGTCGATCGACAAAGGATCACACATTTAGTGATTAGTGGGGCACTTACAAATGAACAGAAGCTAATCATGGATCTGTTTAACAAATCAGGCCCACCAGACAATCAAGGGCAGTCTATCCATGGAGTTGGGGCATCACTCACCTATGACATTCATCAATATTTCGTTCGCTTGGCCTATGACCCCAAGGTCAATTTCACTCAAGACAATATGACAAGAATCTCTTTAGGCTTACATTTTTGATATAGTGAACCCATGATCCAATTCATCACAAGTAGGCCAAGATTATTTTTCTCATTCTTTGTGGGCGCATTAACGTTCTTATTGCTCCCAAGTTGGCTTGCAGTTCACACTGTCACAAGATTGATTATAGGATGGGATGTTGCCGTAATTCTGTACTTAATTTTGGCGGCTCAGATGATTAAGAGTACTAGTCATCAAAAGATGCGTCAGAGAGCTAAAAGACAGAATGAAGGGCAGTATGTTTTATTAACGATGGTGGTGATTGCTGCAATCGTTTCATTAGTGGCTATTGTGTTAGAGCTTGGCGTGGTAAAAGAGCTCACAGGCTCTATCCGCAAAGCTCATATTGCTTTGGCCATCATTACGATTCTATCTTCATGGGCATTCACTCAAATGATGTTTGCGCTTCATTATGCCCATGGCTTTTATTCTGCTTTAGATGCAAAGCAAGATGGAGGTCTATTATTTCCTAGTCAGCCCACACCTGATTATATGGATTTTCTCTATTTCGCCTGCATTATTGGCACATCAGCGCAGACCGCGGATGTGAGTTTTACGACTAGGGCGATGCGCAAGATTGGCCTAATTCATTCCGTGCTCGCATTCTTCTTCAACACAAGCCTTCTTGCCTTGATGATTAATATGGCCTCAGGATTGATTTGAATTACCAAGCTATCAGGCTTTTAGGGTAAAAGTTGACTCAAGAACTCTCTGATTTCGTCTGGTAACTCGACTCTGGCCTCGGCACCAATAAATTGAGAGTTTACTAATTAGCATTACGTCTGTTTGCCTGAGTATTTTGCGCTATAAGCTTCACTCAGTAGCGGGTTAAGTGAAAACGTAGCCATTTTTTCGTACAAAATGTCACTACACGCCTCTATTGTCGGAATTTACGATATTTCAAATTCAAAGCAGAAAAGATTTTACTGTTAAACTGAATCATTCTTTACGGATATATGGATTTATGAATGCCGTCACAGATTGATCATGAAAAGTTTTTGGAGGTCAAAAGACTCTCCTCTATTGATATTAAGAAGTTATTTGAGCAGCTTTCTAGTTCAGTTAATGGGTTAACGTCTGATCAAGCAAATGAGCATCGCGAAAAGTATGGTAGTAATAAAATTCTTGTAGGCGCCCATGAGTCGGTCGTTGTTAAATTCCTGAAGTTATTCTTCTCTCCATTATCAGTTCTCTTATTGGTTTTATCTCTAGTTTCTTACCTGACTGGGGAGCCTAAGGGAGCAATAGTTATCCTCGTGATTATATTGCTATCGACTGTCTTAAATACCTTACAGGAACATAAGTCTAATAATGCTGTGAAAAAATTAAAGTCTTTGGTTAGTTGCAAAACTAATGTTTTTCGGAATGGCGAAGAAGTTTATATCGATTTATCTGAAGTTGTTCCAGGTGATGTTGTTCACATCTCTGCAGGGTCAATCATCCCAGCAGATTTAAGGGTAATTGAAAGTAAAGATTTATTCATTAGCGAGGCTGCATTAAGTGGCGAATCTTTGCCATCTGAAAAAACGTCTGAGCTTGCCAGTTCAGAAGAAATCAAATCTGTTTTTGATTGTAAGAATGTTTGCTTTATGGGGAGTCACGTCATCTCTGGAACTTCCAAAGCGATTGTTCTAAGAACGGGAGAAAATACTTTCTTTGGTGAATTGGCCCGAGAAACGATTGCTCATAAAAAGACATCAAGTTTTGACCAAGGCATTAAAAGGTTTACCTGGCTGATGCTTCGATTCATGTTTGTGATGGCCCCCATTGTCTTTCTGATTAATGGTTTTATGAAGGGGAATTGGGTGGAGGCAGGGTTATTTGCAATAGCACTATCGATTGGATTGGCACCCGAAATGTTGCCCATGTTGGTAACCGTCAACTTGGCTAAGGGTGCCATTGCAATGTCCAGAAGACGTGTGATTGTGAAAAAGCTAAACGCCATTCAAAATCTGGGCGCCATGGATATTTTGTGTACAGATAAAACGGGCACACTCACCCAAGATCAGATCATTTTAGAAAAGTACCTTGATGTAAGCGGGGATAAGAATGACAAGGTCCTCGAGTATGCGTACCTAAACAGCCACTATCAAGAAGGGCTTAAAAATCCTTTAGATCTGGCAGTTTTACAATATGCGGATGTTCATCAGAGGCTTCATGAAGACGATACTTATACAAAAATTGATGAGATTCCATTTGATTTTCAGCGCCGCCGAATGTCGGTAGTTCTTAAAAAGAGTCAAACTAGCCAAATTCTGATATGTAAGGGGGCTGTCGAAGAGATTATTCATTGTTGTAAGCATGCTCAAATAGGAAATGATCTCGTCCCTTTGGATGCCCAGCATCATTCACATTTGGAGAAAGTTGTAGCAGATTTAAATAATGATGGTTTTCGCGTCATTGCGCTTGCAATAAAAGAGGATGCTATTAGTCAAAAAGCTTATAGCGTTGATGACGAATCAGATCTAGTTTTGATTGGATGTGTTGCTTTTCTGGACCCTCCCAAAGAGTCAGTAAAATTAGCGATAGAAGAGTTAAATGCCTTGGGAGTGCAAGTAAAAATACTCACGGGTGACAATGAATTGGTTACCCGAAAAATTTGCCATGATGTCGGCCTTAAAATTGATCAGGTTATATTAGGGTCGGATGTTGATGAAATGGCTGATGATGAGTTGTTATCCAAAGCTGAAAGAGTGATTGTGTTTGCAAAAATGACCCCACAGCAAAAGGCGAGGGTCATCACGGCGTTACAAAAACTGGGGCATGTGGTCGGATACATGGGGGATGGTATAAACGATGGGCCCGGATTGAAAGTTGCCGATGTGAGCATCTCCGTTGATACAGGAGTAGATATAGCTAAAGAGACAGCCGATATTATTCTTTTAGAAAAAAGTCTCATGATATTGAAGGATGGTGTTGTAGAGGGGCGTAAGGTGTTTGGCAACATCATGAAGTATTTGAAAATGTCGGCAAGTTCGACATTTGGTAATGTTCTGAGTATGGTTGGCGCTAGTGCAATTTTCCCCTTCCTGCCAATGCTGCCAGAGCAGGTCCTGTTAAATGACTTACTATACGACTTCTCTCAGACCTCTGTGCCAACGGATACTGTTGATCAAGAATACCTAGAGAAACCTAAAGCATGGGATATTAGTGGTATAGGTCGTTATATGTTGACGATAGGGCCAATAAGTTCAGTATTTGACTACCTGACATTCGCATTCTTGTGGTTTGTTCTGAAGGCTAACGCTGCAGAATACTCTGCACTTTTTCAAACTGGCTGGTTTGTAGAATCCTTGTTGTCTCAGACACTCATTGTCCATGTGATTCGGACTGCTAAGATTCCATTTCTACAAAGTAGGCCAAGCACGCCACTCTTGATGACTACCCTTGGTATTTGTATGTTAGGGGTGATCCTGCCCTTTACAAATTTAGCACAAGGGATCGGAATGGTAAGACTACCCGCGACTTATTGGTATGGAATTACTCTAATTATTCCAGCCTATCTTCTATCAACACAGTTGATAAAGACTTTTCTGATAAAGCGATTCGGTTTAATTTAAAAAGATTAGGAGGGTAATTGATTAATGCATTGAAATACTGGAACTCAATAATGAATTTGAATAAAATCTATAAAGCCTCTCTCAACATTTGTTGATACAAGTTTCACCCGAAGTTTCCTTCCAACCCCCAAGTTCGACTCACTGTCTATAAGTAAACCCTCAACCGGTATATCCAATAGGCGAACCCAGGTGGCACTCGTTGAGCTGCCAGTCACTATGGCATCGAATGTTTGGTTGATGCGAGAAGAAAGTAATAGCGCAGCTTCTGATTTTCTGACTCTTCGTTCTACCTTTCTCGCTGCATCTTCTTGTTTAGAGCAATGCTCAGCAAGTAATCTTAGGTCTTCATTACTGTAAGGTGGCTTGGCGTTTTCTAAAGCAGCCTTAATCATTCTTAAAGTGATTAAATCTGGATACCTTCGATTAGGTGCGGTTGAATGGGTGTAGTCTTGAACGGCCAAACCAAAATGACCTATTGGTTCAGCATTAGGCTTTTCCACGACATACTCACCTGATCCCATGAGTTTAACGACGATCAATGATAAGTCAGGAAATCTGAGCGGGTCGGCTTGATGGCGTCTAGCTAAGAATACTGACAAAGCCTTCGAATCTGGTTGGGTTGGTAATCTTGTGTCATATTTTTTTGCTAGATCGACAATTCTCTTCCAGTTTTCTGGAGAGCGGACAACTCTTCGTAATGAAGAATGACCTTGTGAGGCTAAGAATTTTGCTGTGCATTCGTTAGTTGCAATCATAAATTCTTCAATTAATTGACGACCACGATTTTGAACTTGTTGTTCGATTCCGACAACCTGCTCTCCGTCGAATATGGCTTTTGGCTCAAAAATTTCAAGCTCTAGTGAGCCTTGCTCATGACGACGTTTTCTAAGTATCTGAGCTGTTCTATCTTGCACTAGAAGCTGCTCATCCATTCCTTTAACTCTTGAAAGAGTCCCTGGGGCAGGTGCTTTTTTTTCGATCCAGTCTGATACTGCATCATAAGCAAGTTTTGCTTTATTTCGAACTTTTGCTCTGTACACATGAGGTTGACTAATTGATCCGTCTTTATCAATTACCATCTCTGTCACCACAGCCAATCTATCTGCATCTTGGTTGAGTGAAGTTAGATTGGTAGATAGCTTCTCCGGCAGCATGGGGAATATACGTGCGGATGTGTAAATTGAAGCAGTATTGATCCTTGCATGATCATCTATCGGAGAGTCTTTCTTAACGATTGCATCAACGTCTGCTATCGCCACAAATATTTTGACTAGACCATTCTTTAAGACTTGAGATGTTGTGAGTTGATCAAGGTCCTCTGAATCATCGTTATCAAGTGAACACCAAAGAAGATCAGTTAAATCGAAAATATTTTGATCATTATCGTCATCAGCAGCCTTGTTAATCTTTTCTAATTTGCTGATTACTTCATCTGAAAATTCTGGCTCAAGGCCACGTTCAATCATTGCCTCTGTTGCTATACGGGCTATGTCTTTTCTAGTGAAGTGATGATGATTCTGTTTGAAGGTCATAATCTTACTTAAGTGGTCGAGTACGAATTTACAAATAACCCGTTAATTCTACGCCATAGAGTGCGGTCAGCATAATGTTCGTGGATTATGGAAATTTAAATTGTTCCTGATCGAGTAAAATCTCTGTAAAAGGAATAAACTGGATCTATTGTTAATATGTTCTGAAATTAAATTAAAGCAGGTCTCTTTATGTTAATCAGATGCCCACATTGCAACAAAACCAACAGGTTGGCAGTTGAAAAATTTTCAAGTACACCTAGCTGTGGCGCCTGTCATAAGCCACTATTTTCACTGCCAATAGAAATTAATCAGGATAATTTTAATGAAATGATTAATCAGAAAGTGAAGCCTGTGTTAGTAGACTTTTGGGCGGCCTGGTGTAGCCCATGTAAGAGTTTTGCATCAACATTTACTCTTGGGGCTGAGAAAAACGGTTCAGAAGTTATTCATGCAAAAGTAAATACGGAAAAAGAGCTTTTAATCGCCTCTGAACATAATATTCGATCTATACCAACGCTTATTGGTTTCTTTGATGGAAAAGAACTGATTAGATCAAATGGGGCGTTATCGATTGATCAGTTGCAAAATTTAACAAACAAGGTCATTTATCAACTATGAAGTTCAAAGACTACTATGAAGTCTTGAGGGTTGCGAAAACAGCCAGTGATGATGAAATTAAAGTCGCCTACCGTAAGCTGGCTCGTAAATACCATCCTGACGTTAGTAAAGAACCAGAGGCGGAGGAACGTTTCAAAGAAGTTGGCGAAGCCTATGCGGTACTAAAAGATCCGGAGAAACGAGCCGCTTACGACCAAGTAGGCTCTCAAGCTAAACATGGTCAAGATTTTACGCCACCGCCTAATTGGGATTCTGGATTTGAATTTAGTGGTAATGGATTTAATCCGAACGCTGGAGATCAGAGTGCTTTCTTTGAAGAGTTGTTCGGTCGTCAAGCCAGAGCTAGGCAAGAGTCAACAATGAATGCAAAAGGTCAGGATCATCATGCAAAGGTGATGATAGACCTCGTTGATGCTTATATTGGCGCCAAGAGAACTATAACGCTTCAAATGCCAAGTTATGACGCGCAAGGTCGGGTTTTTATACAAGACCGAAAACTCGATGTTACTATTCCTAAAGGTATCCATGCTGGTCAGCATCTTAGATTGACAGGCCAAGGATCGCCAGGGATTGGTGCTGGCTCTGCTGGAGACTTATATTTAGAGATACTTTTCAAACCTAATGATAAGTTCCGGGTAGATGGGCGTGATGTATATATGGATTTGCCTATTAGCCCTTGGGAAGCAGCACTAGGGGAAACGGTTTCTGTATTAACGCCGAGTGGCTCAGTCGATCTTAAAATTCCACCAGGTTCAAATTCAGGTCGTAAGTTACGCTTAAAAGGCCGCGGTATTCCTGGTAAGGAGCCTCGCGATCTATATGTTGTGATTGTTATTGTTACGCCAGCAGCTGACACAGAAGCGGAGAAAGAAGCTTACCGTTCTATGGCGAAGTCTTTTAATTTCAATCCAAGAAAAGATATTAAGGGATAGTTATGCAAACGAAAACGACTCAGATTACAGGAATATCAATCGTTGAAGATGAAGTTCACATGTCAATAATTGAGCTATGTCACACGATTAATATAGAACAAGAAGATTTAGTCGCTTGGGTTCAAGAAGGGATACTTAACCCTACAGGTAACTCACCCGAGGATTGGCGTTTCAGTGGGGATGCGTTAAGTCGCGCAAAAAAAGCATTAAGACTATCACGGGATCTTGAAATTAACACGCCAGGTGTTGCTATGGTGCTTGATTTACTGGATGAGATTTCAGAACTTAGAAAACTATTACAATAATTACATTGTAATAATTGTAATTGCCTGTCTTCTTCCCAACGCTTCAAGCGTTATTAAAACAATAATAAATTAATAGTTATCTTAATCGCAACCAACTTTGACCTAATTTAACGCACTAGCGCAGGTTAATAACAAAAGCTGCTTCACACGTAGCAGCTTTCACATGATCAGCTCTTTAAGACTGCCTAGTGTTGGCGATAGAGCGTCAAAAGAATTGACGCCTAGTTTAGGCATCGAACTTAGATAAGATTGTCTCGGTGTAAAAACTTTTGACGGTTCTCTCAGCACCTCTTTAAACACCACGAAAATAGGGGCTTTAACCAGTTGAAATCTTACGGTGAAAATCACGCTCTGGCACTCTCAAAATCCAGCGAGGGCAACTTCATGGGGGTTCGATTCCCCCCCCCGGCACCAAGTAAATTAAGAGCTTGCCAATTGGTAGTAGGTCTATTTGTGTGGGTATTTTACGCCATACAGTCACTCAGCAACAAGTGGGGAATTTTACCTGAAGCTTTCGGGGGGTCGTCAAAAGAATTAACGAACGATCTCTATAAAAGAAATTTAAATATCTCCCAGCCTAGATTTAGCGCTGCTAAGCCTATTAGAGTGTTCAGCGTTAATTTCATTCCTAGTATGCGTTTGCTGAAATCTGGCGGTAAATCTTTCATGCCTAAAGAGTGAAGGACTCTTCCGATGGTTAGACTTAAACCAAAAATGCCAACTAACCACCAAGGGGCTTGGTTTAATTCCAGGCATCCCATTAAAATTAAACTGATGGGAACATATTCAGAAAAGTTGCCATGGGCACGAATAGCTTTTTCTAAATCATCAACACCTCCGTTACCAAGTGACACCTGATTTTTTCCTCTCAGGGCGATCACATTTAAAGCTAGCTTAATATAAATGGCTGTCAAAACCGAAGCAAAAAATGATGTGACAATTAGCATACTAAATGCTCCTATAAGTTTATTGATTGAACTCTAATTAGACAGGCTTAAATACCATCTAGTAAATATTGATCAGGGATGATACAACCACAATCGTTCCAATTATGTTCCAGCGCTTACTTAATTTCCAGTATTCATCTGGGATTGATTTGCTGTTGGCGAAGTTATGTGCGAGGCGTGCTTGTTAGATTTGAGTTGGCATTAAAACAGTTATCCAAACTATCCCTGACGCAATTAATAGACAACGACCCCGTCTTAACCATTGAATATTCCAGGTATCAGCCATTGAGCTATATGCCATGTAATCGCCAGCTACGATTGCCAATAAAGCGCCTCGGCATGTGAACACAGAATCTGTGAATGTGACTTGTCGTTGAGCAAAGGCAATAATGCTTGGACTCTTAGTTCTGTTTGCTGTCAATTTCCACCAAGCCGTTACGATAAGATTTCCTAGCAGTAAGATGACGCCAAATATATGAACTGACTTTAATGTTAGATGGGTATTTGGACTTTTCCGACTTCCGAAGACGTTTCTTAACTTACAATTGGTAAGCTTTGATTGAAGAAATTCTTGAATTATTTTCCAATCGACCTGAGCTTTTCCCCGAAGAGTTTGGCCACGTTAGATCCAGAGGTTACAAAAGGGCTAATGTCTTGTTGTTTGTTTAAAGTGATGAGTTTTACAGCAGCTGCATTCCCAATTACTAATCCCTGCAGATCTTCTCGTTTTAAATGCAAATTTTCACCCGCGGTATAAGTTTTTTGGTTTTTCTCATCATTTCGATAGATCACCTGAATCCAGGTCTTGTCATTAATTTCAAGAAAGATTTCATCGCCTTCAGTTTTAGTGTTTATTGCTATGGAAGTGTTGTTGACTTTAACTTCAGTTGCAGATGTTTGTTCTTCAGTCTGAGTTTTCGTAGGAGCTTGATCTGATTTTACATCCTGCTCAATTGGATCTGGCTCATCAACAGTTATGGGTTGGTATTTGATCGTTTTAGATGCAAATACAAGCAGCAAGCAAAAAGTTAATAGTGAGGCGATAAACTTTTTGTTAGCCAATTTATTTTTCAGCCAATCTGTTTTTGATTGCTGTGATGGATTTTTTCGCTCTGCTGGAATGTTGCTATAAATAGGGGGTGGAAGAGTCTCGGCATCCAGTAAGCCACTAAAATCAAAATCCACTTTTAGATACTTGGCATATTTTTTTGCTGCCAAGATATAGTACTCGGATGAGATGAAGCATGAAAACTCAATAAGCTCTATGCCCTTAATTTGTTTTTTGGACAGAGTGATAGCCTTAGCAATATCTTCAAGCTTTTGAGCATTTGCAAGTCTAGCCTGATGCAACGAATCCCCAAGCCTAATTGCTGCATCAAGATTTATCTCTGCGAAATAAGGGTGTGCTTCCAACATGATTAGTCACAACTTTTACAAAACTTAACTATTTCACTAGAGTTGTCAAAATAATATCCCTAATTGGGGACGTTTATGGAACTAGTTAACAGTTGAGATTGAAAAGTATTGCGGTGGGAACAGAATGGAGAGCTCTCAGATTCTACGTTGCAACTTCATGGGTGTTAGATTCCTACCCCCCGGCACCAAGTAAATTGAGCGGTTACCAACAAGTAGGCTTTTATTTAACTTCTTTACCATCAAGGTAGGTGCTCTTGTATTTCACACTACCATCTTTGTTCCAAGCGATTTCATCACCTTCCTTTTTGCCCTTGATGAGTTTGCTTTGAACACGCATTTGGCCATTTTCATACCACTGCGTAAAGCTTCCATGCTCTAGGCCGTCTTTGTAATTAGCTTCCAGCTTGAGCTGGCCATTTTCGTACCACTGCTTCCAAACACCATCTTCTTTATCATCTACATAATTGGTTTGAATATATAGACCGCCGCTGGGATACCAAAATGTTTCCAGCCCTTGTTTCTTGCCTTTTACAACAGTCACTTCATATTTCGGCTTGCCGTCTGTAATGGTCTAACAAAGCGGGACATTATTTAAGAGGCTTTTTGATGCATTTGCTCATAGGCTGCCGGCGATAAATTGCCCAAAGTTGAGTGGCGCCTGATGCGATTGTAGAACGGCTCAATATAATCAGCAATGTCCTC